>NZ_JAQSUV010000036.1:26701-199590 GCF_028649355.1 Acinetobacter sp. Gutcm_16
TTCGAACTCCCGACCCCTTAGTTCGTAGCCAAGTGCTCTATCCAGCTGAGCTATGAGCGCGACATAAGTAAAGTTGGCGGTGAGAGAGGGATTCGAACCCTCGGTACAGTTACCCGTACGCATCCTTAGCAGGGATGTGGTTTCAGCCACTCACCCATCTCACCGTAACGTGCGGCCATAATACAAACTTCATGCTAGCACTGCAAGCACAGACACTCAATTTTTTGCATATTTTCGTTCAATTAAATACTTTTTAAACAATTTAGGGCGGATTCAGCCGAATTTATTCTTTTCTCTATATCTGCATGTTGAATAAAACAGCAAATATTCTAAATTGCCGACATAAAACACAATATTGCAATCATTTGCGTGCAGTCTGTCTTCGCATGACTTATGCTAATCCTATCTACTGACATACAGCCAAAGACATTATGAAAAATTGGGTCGATCCTGAAGCAAAAGCTGAAGCTGAACGTTATGACAACCCTATTCCGAGCCGCACGCTCATTTTAGAAACCATCGAAGAAAAAAAGACGGCTTTATCGCATGCGGACTTGGTCGAAATTTTTGAAATTGCAGATCAAAAAAGCATTGAAGCGCTCAGCCATCGCTTAATTGCGATGGTTCGTGATGGTCAACTGATGAAAGATGGCTTCAAGTTTCAAATTGCCGAAGAGCAACCTGAACATGAAGCAACGGTTTACATCAACAGTAAAGGCTTTGGCACGGCGAATATTGCAGGTCATGAAGACTTACTTCTGCCTGAACGCGAACTGCGCCAAGTGTTTAATGGTGACCGTGTTAAAGTGCGTCAAACCTCAGTAGACCGCAAAGGTAAAGCTTGGGGCTTTATTACCGATGTAGTGCAACACCGTGTGAAGCAAATCATTGGTAAAGTATCAATACATGACGGTGAATACTTTATTCAGCCAGCAAATCCCAATGCGCACCAACCAATTACCTTAGAAAAAGAGTTAATCGAACACGCACAAGTCAAAGTGGGCGATTCGGTTCGTGTCGCAATTGATGACTACCCAACCAAAGATGAGTTGGCGACAGGTCATATTGTGCAATCGATGGCAGACAAGGCCGACACTGAAATTATTATTCCGCAAACCATTTTAGAGTTTGGTTTGCCGTATGAGTTCCCAGAAGAAGTCATTAAAGAAGCAGAAAGCTTTAAAGAGCCTTCAGCGCAAGACCGTGAAGGTCGTATTGACCTACGTGATTTAGCCTTAGTCACTATTGATGGTGAAGATGCACGCGACTTTGATGATGCAGTCTATGCAGAAAAACGTCCAGGCGGCGGTTACCGTGTGGTGGTGGCCATTGCAGATGTGAGTCACTATGTCCGTTCAGGCAAACCACTGGATGATGAAGCCCAAGAACGGGGTACATCGGTGTATTTCCCGCACTTTGTTTTACCGATGTTGCCTGAAGCTCTTTCGAATGGCTTATGTTCACTCAATCCGCATGTGGACCGTCTATGTATGGTCTGTGATTTAAACCTGTCACGTGCCGGTCGCGTCACCAAGTTTGAGTTCTACCCGTCTGTGATGCACTCAAAGGCACGTTTAACCTATACCAATGTTGCCCAGTACTTTGAAGGCGACAGCAGTGCCATTCCTGAAGATCGTGATGTTCGCAAATCCTTGAACACCCTGTTCCAACTCTATCAAGTCCTCAAAGGTTTACGTGCTGAACGTCATGCCATGGAATTTGAAACTGTTGAAACGTACATGACATTTGATGAGCTGGGCGGCATTAAGGAAATTTTACCACGTACGCGTAATGATGCGCACAAACTGATTGAAGAATGTATGTTGTTGGCAAACGTGGCAGCGGCTGAATATGCGCTACAACATGATGTACCAATGTTATACCGTATTCATGAACCACCTGAATTTTCACGTATTCAAAAAGTACGCGACTTTGTCAAACTGTTAGGTCTACCGTTCCCAGAGCAGCCGACTCAGAAAGACTACCAAGCCGTGATTGATGCAACCAAAGACCGTATTGATGCTCCAAGTATCCATGCCGTGCTGTTACGTTCAATGATGCAAGCCTACTATGGTGCGAATAACGCGGGTCACTTTGGTTTGGCATATGAAGCCTATACGCACTTCACATCTCCAATTCGTCGCTACCCAGACTTGTTGTTACACCGTGCCATTAAAGCCAAGTTAAAACATAAACCTGCACCTCTTTCAGGGGCTGCGCTAGATGATGCTGGTCAACATTTCTCGGCGACTGAACGTCGTGCAGATGAAGCGTCTCGCTCTGTCACCACATGGTTGAAATGCCATTATATGCAGCAGCATTTGGGTGAAGAGTTTGTCGGCACCATTTCTGCAGTGGCAGAATTTGGTCTGTTTGTGACACTCAAAGAGTTATATGTTGACGGCATGATCCATGTCAGCCAACTGGGTGATGACTACTTTGTCTATGACCAACCAAGTCAGAGCTTGATTGGGCAGGCACGCGGTCAAAGCTTTAGCTTGGGCGATGAAGTAAAAATCAAAGTTGCAGCAGTGAATTTAGAAGATCGCAAAATTGATTTTGAATTATTGCAGCAACTCTCACATGGTGGTCAGCCCATACGTAGTCGAGCACCCCGTGTTGGCAAAGCCAAAACAGCACGAAGCGAAAGTAAAGAAGAAGTCTTCAGCGAGTCGACAAACGCCTCTCCCAGTAACAGCGGAGACCAGCCCATACGACGCAAAAAAGATAAATCCCAACCTAGCTCCTACAGCAAAAAGTCTGGTAAAAAATCTTCATCAAAGTCTGAAACAAAGGTTAAAGATAAAGTGAAGAAAAAGTCGAAACCTAAAAAGAAAAAATCAAATGCAAAAGCGAAAACTGAGTAAATGATGTAAAAGGTGCTAGGGCTTAATGTTCTAGCACCTTTTTTTCATAGGGCCAACATGAACTTTTTGCGTTTATTTTTAAGCAAACCTATCAGCCAATACCATCCCCTGCTTTATTTCATGGCCACGCGTAGCCGACGTATGATGCGCTATTGGCAATGGAAAACAGATGGGAAAGACTACGCACATTCATTTTCTGACGTCCCTTTGGCATTTCGCGTCAAAAAGCATCAGTCCGTTCTGATTCGTAAATTAGGCGACAGCGATCAGCACTGGCAACACAATAAAGTCATCAATCTCAAAATTGCCACTCCGTGTATTTCCGGGATTTTAATCCACCCAAAACAGACTTTTTCTTTTTGTCAGTTAGTGGGACAACCAACAACTCAAAAAGGCTATGTTGAGGGAATGGAACTCAGCTTTGGTCAAGCACGCGGTGGTATCGGTGGCGGTATTTGCCAAATTGCCAATCTCATTCACTGGCTTGTCTTGCATAGCCCATTGCAAGTGGTACAACGTTCACAGCATTCCTTTGATCCTTTTCCAGATCATGGTCGTGTACTTCCATTTGGTAGTGGCGCTGCAATTTTTTATAACTATATTGATTATCAATTTTACAACCCCACCCCGCATAGCTTTCAAATTCGGCTGTGGTTTAGTGAGAAATGTTTAGAAGGTGAACTGCGTTGCTCCGCCGATTTAGGCTATGTCTATCACGTGTTTGAACAACAGCATGCCTTCCTAAAAATCGGGACGGATTACTACCGACAAAACGAAATTTGGCGACACCGCAAAGAAAAATATAAAAGCGGTGAAATCTTAGCCACTGAATGCATGACCCGTAACTTTGCCAAAGTGCTTTATCAGCCCTCACACATTGATCAGCACTACCCTTCATGGACTGAATTTCAAGCGGCGCAAAACATCAAAACCAATTAAAACTTGATTTCCCACGGCATCACCCTTACATCTAGTGATAACTGAACATTTAATTTGGCTTAAACGCATGACATTAGAAAAAGCAACCTTGCTTGTTCCACAGTTTGATCAAATCACCTTAGTACAACTCCAACAGCAGATCGAACAAGCCATTCAACAGGGTCAAAGTTTTTTAAAAGACCTGAGCGAAGTCCCTAAATCGATTCAGGCACAGCTTGCGGTCTTAGAACAAGTTGATCATTTAGAAAATAATATGAGTGAAGCATGGGGCGTGCTGTCCCACCTCAATGCCGTGATGAACAATGCTGAAACTCGTGAGGTGTACCAGTCACTATTACCAAGCTTAAGTGAATACTATACCGAGTTAGGCCAACACACAGCGCTGTATCAAACCTATCAACACATTCATGATGCTGCGCAATTTGATCACCTCCCTGAAGCCCAACAAAGTGCGATTAAACTTGCACTGCGCGACTTCAAACTATCGGGTGTGGCTTTAGAAGGTGAAGCCAAAAAACGTTATGCAGAAATCTCCGCACGCTTATCACAACTATCGTCTGACTTTTCCAACCATGTTCTGGATGCAACCCAAGCCTATTTCAAACCTTTAGCGGAACACGAACTGGCAGGCTTACCCGAAAGCAGTGTTGAGCTGTTAAAACAATATGGTCAGCAGCGCGAACTGGATCAACCCGTTGCCACTTTAGACTTTCCATCGTACTTGGCGATTATGACCTACGCGGAAAACCGTCCTTTACGCGAAGAACTGTATCGTGCCTATACCACACGTGCATCAGATCAGTCTGAACACGCTGAGTTTGATAACACCGCGGCGATGGAAGAAATCTTAAGCCTGCGTCAGGAAATGGCTGCACTGTTAGGTTTCAACAACTATGCCGAGCTTTCATTGGCCAGCAAAATGGCGCCAAATGTAGCAACGGTGGATCAATTCTTACGTGATTTAGCTGAACATTCACGTGCCCCTGCGCTCAAAGAAGTGGCGGAGCTAAAAGCCATTGCCGCTGAAGATGGCATTGAGGATTTAAAACCGTGGGACAGCACGTATTATTCGGAAAAACTGAAAGTCCAACAGTTCAATTTATCTCAAGAAGCACTCAAGCCCTACTTCCCTGCACCCAAGATTTTGCAGGGCTTATTTAGCATTGTGAATCGCCTTTATGGGATTCAAATTGTGGAGCGTGAAGCCCCTGTTTGGCACTCAGATGCACGTTATTTTGAACTAGAAGATCAAGGCGCAGTGGTCGGTGGATTCTACTTTGACCTCTATGCACGTCAGGGCAAACGTGGCGGCGCATGGATGAGTGGTTTCCGCTCTCGCACCCAAACAACGCATGGCCTACAAAAACCGATTTGCTATATGGTGTGTAACTTTACGCCACCTGTGGGGGATCAAGCAGCGCTGCTGACCCATGATGAAGTGATTACCTTGTTCCATGAATTTGGACATGGTTTACATCATATGTTGACAGAAGTTGATAATATTGCGGTTGCGGGGACACACGGTGTGGCATGGGATGCGGTGGAGTTGCCAAGCCAATTCATGGAGTTTTGGGCATGGGATACCGAAAGCTTAGACCTGCTCAGTGCACATATTGAGACCCAAGAAACCTTACCAGAAAGTCTACTGAAAGCCTTGCTGGATGCGCGTTTCTTCCAATCCGGCATGCAAAGTCTACGTCAAATCGAGTTTGCCCTGTTCGACCTCAGCATTCATAAAGCAGCTCCTGCTTTGAAAGCGGATCAAATCCAAGCCACCTTAAACCAGATCCGTGCACAATATGCTGTTTTAGAGACCACGCCTTATAACCGCTTCCAGCATAGCTTCAGCCATATTTTCGCAGGCGGCTATGCAGCAGGTTATTATTCTTATAAATGGGCGGAAGTTTTGGCCAGTGATGCCTTCGATCGTTTCGAAAATGAAGGGATTTTTAATACTGCCACTGGAAAAGAATTTCGTCAGTTTATTCTAGCAGTTGGCGGAAAAGATACAGCGCTTGATGCATTTATCAATTTCCGTGGACGCGAGCCAAAAATAGATGCTTTACTTCGTCATCAAGGTTGGACGAACCGCTAAAAAAGTGAGTAAACTAGGCGCCTAAATTGTTCAGAAGGTAAGTCTAATGACTATTAAACGTCGTTTCATTGCAGGTGCAAAATGTCCTAAATGTCAGGCGATGGATCGAGTTGTTATGCTTACCTCGAATGACGATGAATGGATTGAATGTATCGACTGTGGTTATTCTGAGAATCGTCCAACTCATGTAGATGAGCCTCAGATCTCCGCTATCCCCGACGAGGTTGGGGTCATTCAATTTAAACCACGTCAATCCAAAGAATAAAGGTTGAATCGAATGTCGTCCGTACAACACAACAACCCTAAATTACTCTGGGGTATTACAGCAGGTTTGGTCGCAATCATTGCGATTTTCGCACTTTATCAGTGGTTGTTTGCTGCACAAGAGTCTGCAAAACCAGTGCATCAAGCGGAGTTGATTCAGCCGACCGTGAAGGCCCTTCCAGAAGCTGAAAAAGCAGCTTCGACCGCCATGGCTGACAACACCATTAAATTGGTCGAAGAAGATATTTTAAAAGCACCTGTCCCTGAAAATGCCTCACTTGCTAAAGAAGAAGTGGCGAAACTGGACGATATTCAAAGCCAGTTGAAGGAACAGGAAAAGAGCTTGCAAGCACAGCACAAAGATGCCGATGAACTGGTAAAGCTCAAAGAAGAACAAATTAAACTATTAGAAGCCCAATTGGCTGCTCAGTAAAATACGGTTGTTATTTTTAAAGACGTTAGCTTATCGACTGATACGCTAACGTCTTTTTTTGCCCTGCTGCTTCACCCACCTTTTCAATCAGCGCCAAGCTATTAGACCACTCATTATTCTTACCTACCTCGCTCCATGAATGACATTGCATTTGTTATAGACCTACTCCTAGCTATGCCAAGAGTTTCTTTTAGAGGGACTTTATGGGTCGATTAATTCTTTTCATTAAGCTTAAGTGCGGGCTGATTTTTTAAGATGGGACGCTTAACAATACCCTTGTACTTTGTTTTGATTTGAGTGGGTAGTCGCTGCAAAGAAACCATTTTCCTTAAAATCATCATGAATAAAATCCCAAGCATAAAAAAGCATCCGAAGATGCTTTTTTATGGTCTAACTCAAGTTCACAACTTAGTGATACCAGCCAAATAACTTAAAGAAGTATGGAACATAAGCAATGATCAGCATCGCTGGGAACAACACGATCAAAGGTAAAATCCAACGTTCATAACGATAATAGAAAGACAAATGACGCACTTCCTCATCGGCCTCATTCACCTCGGCATCACCAATGGATTGCCTTGCTAAAAGGTGATTAAGGGCCACAGGTGGTGTCACATAGCCCAACTCAAAGCCAATCAAGGTGATCATCCAAAAATGGACAGGATGAATACCATATTGATAGGCCACAGGTGCAACCGTCGCAGAAATCAAGATCACGGCGCCAAACGGATCCATAATCATCCCAACAAAGACCATCAACCCCAAAATCAGAGTAATGACCAAGAACGTACTGCTAATATCAGTCGGGAAGAAACTCATTACCTCCGTACGTTCAAGCAATCCCCCCACACTTACCGACAGTGCCATTAAAATGACCAAAGCACCAATGTGTCCAACGGTTTCACTGGTCGAGATATGCATCGACTTCCAAAAACCGACTTGGCGTAACACGTCCATGGAACTAGATTGAACCACCCCATGATTTACCACTTGTCCATCATCTGCGGCATTACCATGTAGCCCTTCACGGTATTCTGCATGGGCAACTTGAGCCCCAGCCAATGCAGGTTCACCGCCCGAGTTATAATTTGCGCTGAGTGTCTCATCCCAATGCCCCACAGCAGGCAAAGGCGCAGGCTGATGACGTAATTTATCAAACAACACGATCATCAATAAAATCACAGGCATCATCACGGGTGCAGTAAATTCATTTAGGTCAGTGTCTAATAAGAATTTATAGAACATCCACGTGAGGACAAAAATCACGATATAAGGCACAACTGCTAAGAAAGCACGCCCTGATTTCGGTGCGGCCAAACTCGGTGCCGCGATGCGGAATTTACTCTCTGCAAAGAAGAGTGAAACCACTAAAAACAGTGTTGAGGTCAGTAAGAACGTGTAAACACCATATTGATAAAGTAAGTCCGTCGTGACTTCTTTGTTTAAGGATGCCACCACCACAATCAATAAGCATGGACGCAAAACTACACCCAGCGAACCCGACATTGCCGTTGCAGCCAAAGCAAACTGACGACGTCCACCTGCATTCCAGACTTCTTTATAAATAATCGCCCCTGCTGCAATCACAAAGATCCCCGATGCACCCGTATATGCGGTCGGTAAAGCCGCAGCGATTAAAATCAACCAGGTGAGCGTTTCAGGCGCCAAATTCCATGGACGCAAAATATTTAAGAACAGATCCACGACACGGGTTTGTTTCAACAACATACCCGCCCAAATAAATAGGGCTAAATTCAGGAAAATACTTGAGAACTCAACCAGCTGTCCCAAGTAAATCCCTTGCCCCATGGGGTAGTCCATGAAGAAGATAAACGCCACACCCGTAATCACCGCCATGTAGGCATACAGAGGCACACTCAGGAAAGCAAAGCCTAGACGCCCGCCAGCTTTGGCCTCTTTCGGTGGGCTAAACAGCTGCCACACACTTATCAAGGTAAGTACCGAAAACAGAATCATCCACAGCCAATAAATCAGCTGGGTTTCGCCATTCATCGGCACACCCGAGTCTTTCACTGAGTTAAATTGGCTAATGCTCGAGTAAGTTAATAAACCATTACCCAGTGTCATCAGGAGACTATAAACACGATAATCCAGCTTGGTTGCAGGGCCACGCAAACCAATATGATGGATTTTTAAGGTCGCGCTAATCGCAGCTAAAACCACCATAAAAATTAATAGAATGGCGCGATTTTCTGTTCCGAATTTAAAAATACCAAAAAAAGTGGTTTCAAAATTACGATAGGCACGAATACTTGGGTGTGCCTCCATATGTTGCATGGCTTTATCATAAAACTGATACTTTTCTTCACACTGCTGCACACCTGCCAAAATGGACGCACGCACATCAGCTTCCGAAGCCGTACCAAAGAAGTCGGCGAACTCATCTGCAGCGTTGGCTTGCATTTGGGTTTTGACCAAAGCATCCACATTCGGCTGACGATTACACTCTGGCTTGGCAGGCTCTGCCCTTAAAAAAGAATACTGCATACCTGTGGCTGGATCGCCATATAAGCGCTCACCCATACGCAGTAATTGGCCATGAATCATTTCACCTGTACCAATTAATAGCGTAAGTAACAGTAAAATCAGAATGACAAAAGTAGAAATCCACTCGGTCCATATATACTTCAGCAGATCGAGTCCTGATCTGCGCTGTCCATGATTCTGCAT
The DNA here is from genome assembly GCF_028649355.1 of Acinetobacter sp. Gutcm_16. Lineage (NCBI taxonomy): Bacteria > Pseudomonadati > Pseudomonadota > Gammaproteobacteria > Moraxellales > Moraxellaceae > Acinetobacter > Acinetobacter sp. Gutcm_16. The sequence continues at coordinate 35,991 of NZ_JAQSUV010000036.1, forward strand.
GTTGTTTCCTATTTTTATTACCGTTCTGTCCAGCGCAATACACCGTAGAACCTGTCGTTTTAGTTGGCTCGAGCTTGTCCTTTCTCTATGCCTTTAGATTTTTGTTTTGTTTATCTTTGCATCAAATTTATATTTTTGAATATGACAATCTGTATTTTCTTTTTAGAATTTAGGTCAATCCTCTATTCATCAAATAGATTCACCCCGATTAAATACGAAGCTGCAATCACAATCCCCCAGATCACGCCCAACAAATGCGCTTCGACCAAAACAGGACTCCCGATCAGTTCAGCCGTAGTACTCCCACCAAAGGTGTTTTCCCAAATCAGTTTGCCTAAAATGAGAAACAGCACCAAACTCGCAAACATCCGTTCTTTACGGTACAGCAAATGGACAATTGCTATGGCAGTAAACATCCCATGCAACACACCTGACAGCCCAGCATAGGCTTCAATATCCGCCAAGAAATAATAAAAACTAAGACTGATCAACGGCGGTAAAATCAGCAATAACGCCACAAAATGCCAAACGCGGGCGCGTGGAAAAATAAAAGGCAAACACATAAAAGCTAGCATGTTGAGTGCAAAATGGATCCAACCCACATGCACCCAGTGCGCGGTCCACAAGCGCCAAACTTCAGGAAAAATATCCACTCGCCAATAAATAAATTGATCTTTAAAAATCTGTAGGCATGCCGAGATCGATACGACAAACGCTATCAAAATAATTTTTCGAGTCAGAAATTGATCATGCATCACATGTCCTTATCGTGTTGCTCATTTATTTATTGTTATTTTTTCTGCGCTTCGGCTCAGTTTAAAATTGGTTAACTTTCACTAAACAACTCATCTAGCTCAGAGCGGTCTTCTTTTTCATCCCAGAAATGCGCCATACCACCATCCCCAGTTCGTGTCCCCGTGTGTTCAGTCCAATAACGATCTGAAATCCCCTGAACCATACTCGAGGCCATACTATCAATCAGTTTAAATTGTGGATTACTCTGTTTTTCATCGCTATAAGAGCCCGCATAACTTTTCAATGCATCACGAATCTTGGCATCGTCACCACTGGCTTGGGCAGCCACAGCATACATTGCATGAGATAAACGAACCCCTTTTTGCTCTCCAATTTGCATCGATTGTTTCAAGGTCTGATACGGATCAGGTTTACCTTCACCCGCACCTGGCAATAAGGTCCAAATCACCGCACGTGTTGCATTCGGCGCACCCCAAAACTTTTCATTGTCTAGACACACCATCCCACGTTCAACAATAGCCGCAATGTCTTTAGGAACATTGACTGCACCACCTGAGTTAATATCATTGGTCATGGCTTGTAGCCCACTCAGCATTCCCAGCAGATACACAGTTTGATCCAAATCGCTGTTCATTTTTGGACAACCTTCACCCAATGGTTTCTTATATTTCTTTTCCCAGCGGTTTTGAAAAAGCTGATAGCCAGTATATTGGCGTTGTGCCGCAGTCGCCGCCCAACGCTTTTGTTCAATCCGAGCATCCTGTGCTTCAGACACATTACCTGCTTTCGAGGCACGCAAATAACGTAACTCAGCCTCAAGTGCCTGATTTTCCGCACAAATACCCGATGCTGAATAAAGTAGAACCGCCACACGGGTTGGATCTGCCCCCATGTCTTTGGTCGACATAATCGCTGGAGTCAAAGCATTGCCTGAGTTACACACCATCTCAGCGTCTTCCATGGCTAAAATAGGCGGTACTATATGTTTTTCACTAAACCCAAGCGCAACATTGGCACCTGTTTTAACCACTTGTGAACAACCCGAAAATAATAAACTCGTAAGCGCTACAACAGCCACACCCTGGCCTATTTTTTGGACTTGCGACATTTTCCTGTCCTCTATTTGTATAATTGTATGTGTCCATGCTGACAAACATAGCAGAAGCATTTTCCGAAGAAAAGAGTATTTACTCTAAATCAGACCACTACTCTGCCATGAAATAAAAAGCGGAAAATTGACTAAAATGACGCCTCAACTTTTTTTTAGGCAAAAAAAAGTAGCATAGCGACGGTTCGGCACATGCTACTTATCAACTGGGAAGCCTAGCTAGGCTTTGTTTGGTGCAAATCGTTCCTTCAGCACAGTTCCTAATCGTCCTATAACAATCGCTAACACAATTGCTACCACTAGAAACATCCAAGTTGGGATCATCATACGATTTTCCTTGTTTGCTGTTGGTGATTTGAATGTACATTTTAAGATCAAAAAACTGTAGGAAAGTTGTCTGACAATCCAAAAAAGCACATCATTTTCTTCAGATATGTCAGACAAAGCAAGACTTCATATATTTATACTTATTATTTTTCAATTACTTAATTAAATTTCGTGAATTGAAATTGTCCAACAATTATTGCATTTTAGTGAGTATTTTCAGAGCTTTCCATTGTGTGATGGGTAACTGATCACACCAAACCAACATCGGTTTTGCTCTAAAGTGTTGAAAATAAATCACAATATAAGCACGATGATCCACAATATGGCTGATTTGCACTCGTTGCATATTGGTTTGTTTCTGAAGTGACAAAGACCAATCACGGCCATCTAAATGCTGAAGCTGAAAATGTTGCGGCCCACGTAGAAAAAACAAATACAGCACAAAGCCTGCAACCAAAGCGATCAGCCAAAGTCCTAAAGGAAGTAGCTGATACAAGACCAGCATCAGAACGGCATAAATCGACAACTGAAACACATAAGCCAGACGGCTGGGTTTAAGTTGAAAATGACGATGTTCCATTGCACTTATCCGTGTACATAATGCTTTAATTTTTGAATCAAGGTTTTCATTTCAGGGCGTGGCGGCTCAGAGACTTCCATAAACCAATCCAACAAATCTGGATCTTCTTGTTCAACCAATGCCGCAAACATGGCCTTTTCCGCAGGATCCGCCTGAAGATAATAATTTTTCACATAAGGGTCAAAGTACACATCAATTTCTTTTAAACCACGACGTGCGCGATAGATTACTTTACGCTCTTCTAAGCTCATTTCTTCAGTCATTATATTCCCCAAATTAATTGAAACGGCTTAGTTTAACCGATCATGCCTGTCCCGCCACTAGTTAAATGTCGCAATTTTAACAACTGGCAAAACACATCAAAAAATCAGCCACATTTGAGCATTCAGTCCATTGTCGCTGTATCTACTTTTCACTACTCTCTTAGCAAAATAACAACATCAGGATGAGCTTCCATGCAATCAGGCGCAATTCGCCCGTTAAACAATATGCTGCCGCGCAACTTATTTAATACTGAACATGAGGCATTTCGAGAAACTGTGCGAAAGTTTTATGCCAAAGAAGTTGTTCCAAATATTGAAAAATATGAACAACAGCAGCATGTCGATCGTGAGCTATGGAATAAAGCAGGCGCCATGGGGCTACTGTGTGCCACTATGCCTGAAGCTTATGGTGGCTCAGGTGTAGACCGCTTGTACAGTATGATTTTGATTGAGGAGCAAGCCTATGCCATGGATTCCTCAACTGGATTTTCACTACACTCGGACATTGTCGCAAACTATATCAATAACTTTGGCAGTGAAGTACAAAAACACCATTGGTTAACGCGGATGGCTTCGGGTGAAACCGTCACAGCCATTGCTATGACTGAACCCGGCACAGGCTCAGACTTGCAAGCGGTACGAACAACAGCTGTTTTAGACGGGGATGACTATATTATCAATGGCTCCAAAATCTTCATTACCAACGGCTATCTCTGCGATATGGCGATTGTGGTCTGCAAGACAGGCGACAGCGAAAAGGGTTCAGCCAATCTCTCATTAATCATCGTTGAAGCTGATCGTACAGGCTTCAGTAAAGGCAAACCTCTCAATAAAATTGGCATGAAAGGACAAGACACCTGCGAATTGTTTTTTGATCATGTCCGAGTCCCCAAAGAAAACTTGCTCGGTATGGAAGGCATGGGCTTTATGATGCTGATGAAAGAACTGGCTTGGGAACGCATGTTGGTGGCTATCATCTGCCAAGCGGGTGCAGAAGCAGCACTGGCGCATACTGTTCAGTACACCAAAGAGCGTAAAGCTTTTGGGAAAGCAGTTTCAAGCTTTCAAAATACCCGCTTTAAATTGGCGGAGTTGCGTACAGAAATCGATTTTTGCCGTACTTATCTTGACCGCTGTATGCAATTGCAACTGGAAGAAAGTCTCGGTATTGATGCCGCAGCAGCAGCCAAATATAAAATTTCCGAGATGTTTTCTAAAGTTGTTGATGAATGCCTGCAACTGCATGGCGGTTATGGTTATATGCTGGAATATCCAATTGCACGGGCTTATTTGGATAATCGTGCCAATCGCATTTATGCCGGAACCAATGAAATTATGAAAGAGCTCATTTCACGTTCTCTTTAACTCAAATAGCCCATCTTTCGATGGGCTTTTACTTTTAACAATGTGCTTGATGAAACTCCGCAATCAAAGCAACCAGCAACTCTGGTTGCTCTTTATGTGGCATATGATGTAAACCTTCTAATATGTGCAGTTCAGCATGCCCTGACACCCCTTCGAAAATCTGCTGGGGTTGTGCCGTACTGCCGTATTCATCCAGTTCACCATGAATAACCAACGTTGGACAACGCACACCATCAATCACACTGGACAAATTCCAATCTTGGAAAATGGGTGATAGCCATGTTTCAGTCCATGCATCAAGCACCCACTGCGCCTTTTCAGGGTGATATTTCTCTAAATGTTCCATTTGTCCCGCTTATTGAAAGCCAATTTTTGCTTCACTTATACCCGCCAGTGTCAGCGCTTCAACCGCATACTGTGCAGATGGCAACGCACTGGATAAGCTGCAGCAATCGCAACAGACATCCCTCCACCCACGCTATGCCCTAGGATGATAAAGTTCTGGATCGAAAAATAATCTAATACAGCTTTAAAGGTTTGTTCTGCTTCAGTGATGACAAAACTATGTGCCAAGGGCTGCGTACTCGGATCGGATAAACCCAAACCTAAGCGATCATAGGCATAGACCACGCGCGCGGTGGCTTGTGCCAGTTGAGCAGGAAAATCCCGCCACAAAGCCACACAACCTAATGAATCGTGCATTAAAATAATCGGAGCTAAAGCATGATCTGTTGCATCAGTGTGCCATTTTTTAGCATGAATCATATTTGATGCAAATGGGACTTGGTAACTTTGTTCTAAGATATTCAAAATATTCCCTATTCATTATCTTTTAAGTTTTAAAAATCATCTACCAGTCCTACAGTTTAAGGAAGTACAAACAGAACACCCTAAAGTCATTTCCATAAAAAAGGAGCGTTACGCTCCTTTTAAAATCAACCACTCAGCCTAAGACACCAGTTTAGGTTTCTGATTCAATGCTGCATCACGTTTAGCAAATTTCAGTACTCCATCCTCAAAAGAAGCACTTTTCAATGTCTTACGATCCGCAAGATAATTATTGCTGACTTTCCATGGCGCATGTTTACCCTGTTTTGGCATCACATTGGCAGCACGTGCAATATAACCCGAACTCAAACTACCCATGACCGTATCTTCCATCAGCTCTGTCGCATCCCCTTGCGGGATCACTTCAGCCCACTGCTTTTGATCCATATAGTTGAGTAAGCGGCAAATATATTCAGCTGCAATATCCACTTTCAAGGTCCATGACGCATTAATATAGCCAATAATCATCGCCATATTCGGTACATCACTGACCATCACGCCCTGATACAACATATGTTTAGAGGTATCTAACGGTTTACCGTCAATGGTCGCTTGTATACCACCCAAGATTTGAATTTCTAGACCAGTGGCTGAGACAACAATATCGGCCTCTAAATGCTGACCAGACTTTAATTGAAGGCCCGTTTCGGTAAAGCATTCAATCTGATCTGTTTCAACACTGGCTTGGCCTGAACGAAGAATTTTAAATAAATCACCATCTGGCACCACACATAAACGTTGATCCCAAGGATTATATTCTGGGGTGAAGTGTTTCATGTCCACTTTACCTTTGAGCTGCATCTTAATCGACTGGAGCAGCAGTCGGCGTAGCAATTTCGGTTGCTTCTGCGCGAGTGCATAAATCCCACGTTGCATCCCAATATTACGTGCACGAGTCAGTTTATAAGCCACATCTTCCGGCAACACTTTACGCATTTTGTCATACACAAAATCAATCGATGGCACCGAAGCAATATAAGTTGGAGAGCGTTGTAGCATAGTGACATGCGCCGCCCCACCTTTGGCCATCGCAGGCACCAGTGTAATCGCTGTCGCACCACTCCCAATAATGACGACTTTTTTACCTGTATAATCTAATTTTTCAGGCCAAAACTGTGGATTTACAAACTCGCCTTTAAATACTTCTTTATTGTGAAAATCAGGTTGGTAGCCTTGGTCGTAGTTATAATAGCCTGTACAACCAAACACAAAATTTGCAATCCAGTTTTCTTTTTTGCCTTTTGCATTCTCAATCACTACCTGCCACTTTTTCTGAGCAGAATCATAATTGGCGCTAAGTACGCGATGCTTAAAATGAATTTTTTCTTTGAGTTTCTGTTCATCAATGACTTCCGCCAAATAGCCCTTAATCGAAGAACCATCTGCCAAAACGCTGGCTTGTTGCCACGGTTTAAAATTAAAACCAAAGGTCGACATATCTGAATCAGAACGAATACCTGGGTATTTAAACAAATCCCATGTTCCACCAAAGCTGTCACGACGTTCAATAATTTCAAACGAACGTTGTGGACAATGCTTGGTTAAATGTGCCGCAAGGCCGATACCTGAAATACCAGCACCTACAATGAGCAGATCGACGTGCTTATCCATGTTGTTTTTATCCTTTCTTATATTCTGTTCTTATTAAACCATAAAACTGACAATACACAATGTCAAGTTTAAGCAGATCTTTCGTAAAATATGTCACTACAGGCCAAAATACAAAGATTGTCGAACAAAACCCCATAAAAAAAGACCAGTGAAACACTGGTCTTTTTCTAAGAACAACTGAATAGTTCTACGAAATTATTTAACTTCGCGATCTACTAGTTCAACGTAAGCCATCGGCGCAGCATCACCTGCACGGAAGCCCGCTTTAAGAACACGTAGATAACCGCCGTTACGTTCTTTGTAACGAGGGCCAAGAACGGTAAATAATTTACCAACAGTTGCTGCTGAACGAGTACGAGCAAACGCTAAGCGACGGTTTGCAACAGTATCGTTTTTAGCTAAAGTGATTAAAGGCTCAGCTACACGACGTAACTCTTTTGCTTTAGGCACAGTTGTTTTGATCAACTCGTGCTCAAACAAAGAGTTAGCCATGTTTTGAAACATCGCTTTACGATGGCTGCTTGTACGGCCTAATTTCACACCACTATTACGATGACGCATGGTGATAGTCCTACTTAATTAACGGCTACGATAGGCGAAACGATCGTCCATACGGAGACTAGCTGGTGGCCAGTTCTCTAAACGCATGCCGAGTTGTAAGCCTTTTGAAGCCAGAACATCTTTGATCTCAGTAAGCGATTTTTTACCAAGGTTAGGAGTTTTGAGTAACTCAACCTCAGTGCGCTGTACAAGATCACCAATGTAGTAAATGTTTTCTGCTTTCAAACAGTTAGCAGAACGAACAGTAAGCTCTAGATCATCTACTGGACGAAGCAAAATCGGATCAACTTCTTCACGAGGTTCTTGAGCAACAGGAGCTTGATCTTTCTGAAGGTCAACAAAAATTGCAATTTGTTGTTGCAAGATTGTTGCCGCTTTGCGGATCGCTTCTTCTGGATCAACTGTACCGTTGGTCTCAAGATCAATGACCAATTTATCAAGGTCTGTACGTTGTTCTACACGAGCGTTTTCCACTGTGTAAGACACACGTTTGATTGGGCTATAAGAAGCATCTAACTGTAAGCGACCTACAGGGCGAGTTTCGCCTTCTGGGAAACGCGAGTCAGAAGTTTCATAACCACGACCTTGAGAAACTTTCAAGCGCATTTTTAATGAGCCTGAAGCACTTAAAGTACCGATCAAATGTTCAGGGTTAACCACTTCAACATTATGAGGTAAACGAAGGTCAGCGGCAGTTACGTCGCCAGGACCTTGTTTCTCTAATGTCAAATAAGCTTCATTTTGATCGAACAGCTTAATAGACAATCCTTTTAGGTTCAGCAAGAGCTCGACGATGTCCTGCTGCAAGCCTTCCAAAGTACTGTACTCGTGCTCGACACCTTCAATCTCAACTTCAACCACAGCAGCGCCAGGTAAAGAAGAAAGAAGGATGCGACGTAAAGCATTGCCCAGAGTATGACCAAAGCCACGCTCTAAGGGTTCTAGAATAACTTTTGCCGAGGTCCCGCTAACCGCTTCGACCTTGATCGCTTGCGGAGTTAGAAACTCATTTGCAGTACGCGTCATATTGCTACCTCAAGGATTATTTAGAATACAATTCTACAATCAAGCTTTCGTTGATTTCAGCAGGTAAATCTGAACGATCTGGTGCAGCTTTAAACGTACCTTCCAGCTTAGAATGGTCAATTTCCATCCAAGAAGGAATACCACGTTGTGCAGCTAATTCAACTGCGTTTTTGATACGCAATTGTTGTTTAGCACCTTCATGCACAGCAATTACATCACCAGCTTTAACTTGGATAGACGCGATGTTAACACGACGGCCATTCAAAGTGATCGAGCGGTGAGATACAAGCTGACGAGCTTCTGCACGTGTAGAACCAAAACCCATGCGATAAACGACGTTATCAAGACGGCTTTCAAGCAGTTTCAACAAGTTTTCACCAGTTGCGCCTTTCACACGAGCAGCTTCTTTATAGTAATTACTAAATTGACGCTCTAAAACACCGTACATACGACGTACTTTTTGTTTTTCACGTAATTGTAGTGAGTACTCAGATTGTTTACCACCACGCGCTCCGCCATGTTGGCCAGGAGCTTTAGCAGCTTTTTTAGTTTTGACGTCAAATGGTTTAACGCCAGATTTTAATTGCAGGTCTGTCCCTTCGCGGCGAGAGAGTTTGCATTTTGGACCAATATAACGAGCCATGAATGTTTCTCCTTACACGCGACGTTTTTTAGGTGGACGGCAACCGTTGTGCGGGATTGGCGTCACATCGGTAATGCTGTTAATTTTATAACCCACTGCACCTAAAGCACGAACCGCAGATTCACGACCAGGACCAGGACCTTTTACAAGGACGTCCAAGTTTTTCAAACCGTAGTCTAAAGCAGCTTTACCAGCAACTTCAGCAGCTACCTGAGCAGCAAACGGAGTTGATTTACGTGATCCACGGAAGCCTTGTCCACCAGAGGTAGCCCAAGCCAGTGCATTACCTTGACGATCGGTAATAGTCACAATGGTGTTATTAAAAGAAGCGTGAATGTGTGCAACACCTTCAGAGACGGTACGAGTGACCTTCTTGCGTGTGCGAGTATCTTTAGCCATCTTTTAGCTTCCAGAAATCTTATTTCTTAATAGGTTTGCGCGGACCTTTACGGGTACGTGCGTTAGTTTTGGTGCGTTGTCCACGGACAGGCAAGCTGCGACGATGACGAAGACCGCGGTAGCAGCCTAAATCCATTAAACGTTTAATGTTCATGGAAATTTCGCGACGTAAATCACCTTCGGTCGGAACCTTAGCAACTTCTGCACGAATCGCATCAAGCTGAGCGTCATCTAATTCACGGATCTTTGTAGTCGGCGCGATACCAACAGCAGCCAAGATATTCTTAGCAGTGTGGCGACCTACACCAAAGATGTACGTTAGAGAGATAACAGCATGCTTGTTATCCGGAATGTTTACACCGGCAATACGAGCCATTCAATTTTCTCCAAAAAGGCAGTTAAGACAATCAACCGCCCCACAAAAATCTTGAGGGGCGGATAATAACCTAATTAGCCTACTGAAATCAACAGGTCTTGATCAGATTAACCTTGACGCTGCTTATGACGAGGTTCTGCGCTACAAATTACGCGAATAACCCCATTACGACGGATAACTTTACAGCTACCACAAATTTTCTTTACAGAAGCTTGTACTTTCATGATGAAACCTCAAGTGCGCTTATCCCTTAGGATGAGCAGTCGTTTTTCTCATTAACGTTTGATTATCGTACTGATGCGAGGTGAGATGTGCTTGCAGCTGAGCCATAAAGTCCATCACTACCACCACAACAATAAGCAAAGAGGTACCACCTAAAGAGAATGGAATACCAAATGAGCTTTGTAAAATCATCGGCATTAAGCAAATGATGGTGATATAAATCGCGCCAATAAATGTCAAACGGTTAAGAATATGATCTAAGTAACGAGCAGTTTGCTCACCTGGACGAATACCAGGCACATAAGCCCCGCTGCGTTTCAAGTTTTCCGATACTTCTTTCGGGCTAAATACAAGCGCTGTATAAAAGTAACAGAAAAAGATAATTAACGCACCAAAGAGCACCAAATACAACGGCTGACCAGGCGAAAGCACCAATGCCAAATCTTGCAAACTACGTTTGATAATACCCGCATTCGGATCTGCACTACCCACCCATTGACCTAAGCTCGCAGGGAACAAAAGCAATGAACTTGCGAAAATCGCTGGGATCACACCCGCCATATTAATTTTTAATGGCAAATGCGACTGTTGTGCAGTAAATACACGACGTCCTTGTTGTTTTTGAGCATAGTTTACTGGAATACGACGTTGCGCTTTCTCAATAAACACAATTGCAGCTAATACAGCCAGCGACAACACGCCAAAAATTACCAAGCCGATTAGACTGGTTTGACCATTATCTACTGATGATATTGATTGCAGAATTAAATTCGGCAAACCTGCAACGATACCGGCGAAGATGATCATGGAAATACCATTGCCCACCCCACGCTCGGTAATTTGCTCACCTAACCACATCAAGAACATTGTACCTGCAACCAAAGAGGTTACAGCTGGTACGTAGAAAGCCAGACCTGCAGTTAAGGTAATCCCTTGACTGATCAGACCAGCACACATCCCAATTGCCTGCACGAGTGCAAGGAACAATGTACCCTGTCGCGTATATTGATTAATCTTACGCTTGCCTTGTTCGCCTTCTTTCTTTAAAGCTTCCAGCGAAGGAATAACAGTAGACATTAACTGCACAATAATCGATGCAGAAATGTACGGCATAATCCCAAGAGCAAGAATGGACATACGCTCTAATGCACCACCCGAAAACATGTTAAACAAACCAAGGATCGTGCCTTGGTTTGCATTAAAAAGATTTTCAAGTGCAGCATTATTAATGCCTGGTACTGGAATATGTGCTCCTAGTCGAAAAACCAATAATGCACCGATGAGAAACATCATGCGGCGAATAATTTCACGGTATTTCACATGAAATGGCTGGCCTTTCATCATATTGACATGACCTGAAGAACTAGGAGACATAGACACTAGCGATTACTCCTCGACTTTACCGCCAGCAGCTTCAACAGCAGCTTTAGCGCCTTTAGTCACAGCAACACCTTGAACAGTGAATGCACGAGTAATTTCACCAGAAAGTACGATACGAGCACGTAACATATCTTTACGTACAACGTTTGCAGCTTTTAAAGTTTCTAGGCTAACGATGTCGCCTTCCACTTTAGTAAGCTCAGATAAACGTACTTCAGCAGTTTTCAAAGCGATTTGGCTAGTGAAACCGAATTTAGGTAAACGACGATATAACGCAGTTTGACCACCTTCAAAGCCTGGACGAGTACCACCGCTCTTACGCGAATTCTGACCTTTGACACCACGGCCACCAGTCTTACCAACGCCAGAACCGATACCACGGCCTAGACGACGATTTTCACGTTTTGCACCTTCAGCAGGTGCAAGCTCATTTAAACGCAGAGTCATGGCTTATTCCTCTACACTAACCATATAGTAGACTTGGTTGATCATACCACGGTTAGAAGGCGTATCTTGCACTTCTACAGTATGACCAATACGACGCAGACCTAAACCTTGTAGGCTAAGCTTGTGATTTTTCAAGCGATGCGCAGAAGATTTAGTCTGGGTAACTTTAATCGTTTTCATGATTGATTACCCTTGAATTTGTTCTACTGTAAGACCACGTTTCGCAGCAACCTTCTCAGGAGAAGTCATATCACGCAGACCGTTAAAAGTCGCGTTTACTACGTTTGCAGCGTTAGTAGAACCATAACATTTTGTTAATACGTTACGTACGCCTACAGCTTCTAGAACTGCACGCATAGCACCACCAGCGATTACACCAGTACCTTCAGAAGCAGGCTGCATGTAAACACGGCTTGCACCGTGACGCGCGTTAATAGGGTGCTGTACAGTACCGTTAACAAGGTCAACAGTAATCATGTTGCGACGAGCAGCTTCAAGTGCTTTAGAAATAGCAGCTGGAACTTCACGTGCTTTACCACGACCAAAACCTACACGACCATTACCATCACCAACCACAGTCAATGCTGTGAAAGAGAAGATACGACCACCCTTAACAACTTTGGCTACACGATCAACGGCAACCAGCTTTTCAACAAGACCTTCGTTTTGTTCAACTTTAGCCATGATTAGAACTCCAAGCCGTTTTCACGAGCAGCATCAGCCAAGGCTTTGATACGACCATGATATTTGAAACCAGAACGGTCAAATGCAACTTTAGTAACACCAGCTGCTTTAGCGCGTTCTGCGATTAAAGCACCTACTTTAGTAGCTGCTTCAACGTTACCAGTTGTGCCAGCACGTAAAGTAGCATCTAAAGTTGAAGCTTGCGCTAAAACTTTGCCACCATCTGCTGAAATAACTTGAGCGTAGATGTGACGCGGAGTGCGGTTTACACACAAACGAGTCGCACCCAACGCACGGATGTGCAAGCGTGTGCTTTTCGCACGACGCAAACGGGATTGTTTCTTTTCGTTCATAAGAACCTCGCGCCTTATTTCTTCTTAGCTTCTTTACGAAGTACAACTTCGTCAGAATAACGAACACCTTTACCTTTATAAGGCTCTGGTGGACGGTAACCACGGATATCTGCAGCAACCTGACCTAAACGTGCTTTATCAGCAGATTTAAGAACGATTTCAGTTGCGGTAGGAGTTTCAGCAGTTACACCTTCAGGAAGCGTATAGTCGATCGGGTGAGAGAAACCAAGGTTAAGGTTAACAATGTTACCTTTAACCGCAGCTTTATAACCAACACCGATAAGTTGTAACTTACGTTCGAAGCCTTCGCTCACACCTTTTACAAGGTTGTTAAGCACAGCGCGAGCAGTACCAGCTTGCATCCAAGCGTCTTTCGACTCAGCTTTTGGAGCAATCGCTAAAATACCGTCTTCCTGTTTAAGCTCGACCAGCGCATGCAGGGTGAAAGACAAAGTACCTTTGCTACCTTTCACTTCGACCTGCCGGCCGTTCTGAGTAACTGTTACACCGTTAGGTACAGTTACTGGGGCTTTAGCCACACGAGACATGAGGAATCACCTATTAAGAAACAAAAGCAATAACTTCACCACCGATACCTGCAGCACGTGCAGCGCGATCAGTCATGATGCCTTTGCTTGTAGAAACAATTGCAATACCTAAACCTTGCTTAACGCTCGGAAGTGCATCTTTACCGCGATACTGACGTAGACCTGGACGGCTTACGCGTTTCACAGTTTCGATAACTGGTTTGCCTTCGAAATACTTTAAAGTCAAAGTAAGAGTTGCTTTGCCTTCAGCATCCGCAACTTCTACGTTTGAAATGTAACCTTCTTGTTGAAGAACGTTTGCAATAGCAACCTTCAACTTAGAGTTAGGCATAGAAACGGTTTGTTTCTTTGCCATTTGCGCGTTACGAACACGAGTTAACATGTCGGCAACGGTATCTTGCATACTCATCTATAGTGCTCCTTACCAGCTTGCCTTAACAACGCCCGGTACATCACCTTGCATTACTGTATCGCGTAATTTGTTACGGCTTAAACCGAACTTACGGAAGTAACCATGAGGACGACCAGTTAAACCACAACGGTTACGTAAACGTACTGGAGACGCATTACGTGGTAATGCTTGGAATTTCATCATCGCTTCGAAACGCTCTTCATCGCTAGCATTTACGTTTGCAATAACAGCTTTTAATTCAGCACGTTTTGCAGCGTATTTAGCAACAGTAGCTTCGCGTTTCAATTCGCGATTAATCATACTTTTCTTAGCCATATCGACCTCTTATTTGAACGGGAAGCCGAATGCACGCATAAGCGCACGGCCTTCGTCATCGGTGCGAGCAGTCGTAGTGATGGTAATATCCATACCACGAATACGATCAATCTTATCAAAATCGATTTCAGGGAACATGATTTGTTCCTTAAGACCCATTGAGTAGTTGCCGCGACCGTCAAATGATTTCGCAGAGAAACCACGGAAGTCACGGATACGAGGGATCGCAATCGAGATTAGACGGTCTAAGAATTCGTACATACGTTCGCCGCGTAAAGTAACTTTACAACCAATCGGCCAACCATCACGGATTTTGAAACCAGCGATTGATTTGCGAGCTAACGTAAGAACTGGTTTTTGACCAGCGATAGCTTGCATATCAGCAAGAGCACCATCAAGGAGTTTTTTGTCAGCAGCAGCTGCGCCAACACCCATGTTGATCGTGATTTTAGTAATGCGAGGAATATCCATCACATTTTTAACGGCTAAAGTCTCTTGTAATTGAGCCTTAAGTTCGTCGTTGTAACGCGTTTTAAGTCTGGCCATTGCCTTTTCAACCTATTACTTCGCTACCGCCACTGATTCACCATTTGACTTGTAAACGCGAGTTTTCACGCCTTCAGTCACTTGGTAACCAACACGGTCAGCCTTTTGGGTTGTAGCATTAAAAATTGCCACGTTAGAGATATGAAGCGAAGCTTCTTGTGTAACTACAGCGCCTTCAGCACCTGTTGCACGGTTCGGCTTTTGATGCTTCTTAACCAAGTTAAGGCCTTCAACCATAACACGGTCATTTGAAACAGACAGAACAGTACCCTGTTTGCCTTTTTCTTTACCTGCGATCACAATAACTTGATCGCCTTTTTTAATCTTAGCCATGATTGCCTCTTATAGAACTTCAGGAGCCAGTGAAATAATTTTCATGAACTGTTCAGTACGAAGTTCACGAGTCACTGGTCCGAAAATACGAGTTGCAATCGGCGCTTTGTTGTTGTTCAAAATAACAGCAGCATTATCGTCGAAACGAATTACTGAACCGTCTGGACGACGGATACCGAATTTTGTACGAACTACAACAGCATTCATCACGTCACCTTTTTTAACACGTGCGCGTGGAATAGCTTCTTTTACAGTAACTTTAATAATGTCGCCAACAGAAGCATAACGACGGTGTGAACCACCAAGTACTTTAATACATTGTACGCGGCGAGCACCACTATTGTCTGCTACGTCTAGCATACTTTCGGTTTGAATCATTGCCCTACTCCAAAACCGAGCATCACCGGTCACAATTTCGAAAGGCTCAAAGAGTACTCGAAATTAACCGATGATGCAACAGATACGTCTAATTACTCAGCAGCAGCTTCAACAACTTCAACTAGAGTCCAAGACTTAGTTTTAGAAATTGGGCGGCTTTCTTTGATAGTCACAACGTCGCCAGTTTTAGCTGTGTTGTTCTCATCGTGAGCATGTAATTTAGTTGAACGGCGGATTGATTTGCCATACAACGGGTGTTGAACGCGGCGTTCGATAAGTACAACAATAGACTTGTCCATTTTGTCGCTTACTACTTTGCCGGTTAACGTGCGAACTGTTTGTTCACTCATTGTCCGTTCCCCTGTTTTTCGGTAAGGAGTGTCTTAATACGAGCAATTGTCTTACGAGTAAGTGCAACTTCGTGCGATTTACCCAATTGACCAGTTGCTTTTGCCATACGAAGACGGAATTGGTTAAGCTGTTGCTCATCAAGCAAAGCTGTCAACTCTTCTACCGACTTTTCACGTAGATCTTTAGTTTTCATTACATTACCGTCCGAGTCACGATAGTGGTTTTAAACGGAAGTTTAGCAGCTGCAAGCGTAAACGCTTCGCGAGCCAATTCTTCGTTAACACCATCAATTTCGTACAAGACTTTACCTGGTTTGATTTGACAAACCCAGTATTCCACAGAACCTTTACCTTTACCCATACGCACTTCAAGAGGCTTAGAAGTAATCGGCTTGTCTGGGAAAACACGGATAAAGATCTTACCACCACGTTTAATACGACGGCTGATTGTACGACGCGCTGCTTCAATTTGACGAGCAGTCATTTGACCACGCTCAACAGATTTAAGTGCGATTGTACCAAAAGATACCGAGCTACCGCGGTGAGCTAGACCAGTGTTACGGCCTTTCTGCACTTTACGGAATTTAGTACGTTTAGGTTGTAACATGGATTATTCTCCTTTTTCAGCAGAACGATCATTGCGACGACCACGACGCTCTTGACCTTCACCACGACCACGACCGCGTTTAGCTGGACGTTCTTCAGCTGGAGCTGGGTTCATGACTTGTTTCATGCCACCCAAGATCTCACCACGGAAGATCCAAACTTTAACACCAATCGTACCGTAAGTCGTTTCAGCACGCATAGTTGAATAATCGATGTCTGCACGAAGTGTATGCAAAGGTACGCGACCTTCACGATACCACTCAGTACGAGCAATCTCAGCACCACCTAAACGGCCTGACACTTCAACTTTGATACCTTTAGCACCAGCACGCATTGTGTTTTGAACCGCACGCTTCATAGCACGACGGAACATTACACGTTTTTCTAATTGAGAAGCGATAGCTTCAGCAACTAAACGAGCGTCTAAGTCTGGGCGATCGATTTCATTGATACTTACTTGCGCTGGAATACCCATAATTTGAGTAAGTTCACGCTGTAGTTTCTCAATGTCTTCGCCTTTTTTACCGATCACGATACCAGGACGTGCAGTGCTAATAGTTACTTTAGCAGCGCCCGTAGGACGTTCGATAAGAATATTGCTGATCATTGCATTCTTAAGTTTTTTAGTTAAAAACTCACGAACTTGAAGATCTTTAAGCAAGTATTCAGCGTATTGTTTCGGACTCGCATACCAGTTGGCGTTATGACGTTTTACAACACCAAGGCGGATACCGATTGGATGAACCTTCTGACCCATATCAAACCCCTACCTTAACGGTAATGTGACAAGTACGCTTAGTAATACGATCTGCACGGCCTTTAGCACGTGGCATAATACGTTTAAGGCTAGTGCCTTCATCAACGTAAATCGTAGTAACCTTAAGGTCGTCTACATCTAAACTGTTATTGTGTTCAGCGTTTGCAATTGCAGATTCCAATGCTTTTTTAACCAAAACTGCAGCTTTTTTGTTGCTGAAATTGAGAATATTAAGCGCGTGAGCAACAGATTTGCCACGGATTAGGTCTGCAACCAAACGAGTTTTTTGTGCCGAGATAGCGGCACCGCGTAATTTAGCAGTAACTTCCATCATAGCACCTTAACGTTTAGATTTCTTGTCAACACCGTGACCACGATAGGTACGAGTTGGCGCGAATTCACCAAGTTTGTGACCAACCATATGTTCAGATACGATTACTGGAACATGGTTACGGCCATTATGTACAGAAATTGTTAAACCAACAAAATCTGGGAGGATCATCGAACGACGCGACCAAGTTTTGATCGGCTTACGGTTATTAGCCGCGATAGCCGCTTCAACCTTAGCGAACAAGTGCGCATCGACGAATGGGCCTTTTTTCAGAGAACGAGGCATTGTCAGATTCCTTTACTTGTTACTTAACGCGACGGTCGCGAATAATCATCTTAGTCGTACGCTTATTGGTACGTGTCTTGTACCCTTTAGCTTTTTGACCCCATGGGCTTACAGGTTGAATACCTTTGCTACGACCTTCACCACCACCGTGCGGGTGATCTACTGGGTTCATCGCCATACCACGAACGGTAGGACGAACGCCACGCCAGCGTGCTGCACCTGCTTTACCAAGTGAACGAAGGTTGCTTTCTTGGTTAGAAACTTCACCAAGAACTGCACGGCACTCAACGTGAATTTTACGCATTTCACCAGAACGTAAACGAACGATAGCGTAAGAACCGTCACGACCCAACAACTGAACTGAAGTACCAGCAGAACGAGCTAATTGCGCGCCTTTACCGATTTTAAGTTCGATGTTGTGAAGAGTAGAACCGATAGGCATATTGCGAAGCGGTAAACAGTTACCTGGACGAATTGGAGCATCGTTACCAGATTGAACTTTATCGCCAGCGCGAAGGCCTTTAGGCGCGATGATGTAGCGACGCTCACCATCAGCATACAATACTAGTGCAATGTGTGCTGTACGGTTAGGATCGTATTCAATACGCTCTACAGTTGCAGGAATACCATCTTTGTTACGTTTAAAGTCAACTAGACGGTAGTGCTGCTTGTGACCGCCACCAACGTGACGAGTCGTGATGTGACCGTTGTTATTACGACCACCAGTACGTTTTTTAGCTTCAACCAACGGAGCATAAGGCGCACCTTTGTGAAGATGGTCGTGAACGACTTTCTCTACAAAGCGACGTCCAGGAGACGTTGGCTTACATTTTTGAATTGGCATAATTCTCGTCCTTATTCCGCTGCGCTTTCAGCGGTATCGCCCAAGTCAGCCATTTCAACATCTTGGCCAGCTTTCAGGGTGACGTATGCTTTTTTAACATCAGAACGACGTCCTAATGTTTTACCAAAGCGTTTAGTCTTACCTTTAGTGATCGTTGTGTTAACTTTAACAACTTGAACACCAAACAATTGCTCAACAGCTTTTTTGATTTCAAGTTTGTTTGCATCAAGTGCAACTTTGAAAACTTGAACACCAGCAGTTTCGCCTAAAACTTGTGCTTTTTCTGAGAATACAGGTCCTTGTAGGACTTGATAGATACGTTCGTTGTTCATCCGAGTTCTACCTCAATTTTCTTAGCAGCAGCTACAGACATAACAACTTTATCGAACGCAATCAAGCTAACAGGATCGATAGCAGCAGCATCAACCACATCAACGTGTGGAATGTTGCGCGCTGCAAGGTATAGATTCTCATCTACAGATTCTGTAACGATCAATGCACGAGTAGCATTCAAGTCGTTAAGTTTTGCAAGCAACTCTTTAGTTTTTGGAGCAGCAACAGCAAACTCTTCAACCAATACAAGACGATCTTGGCGAACAAGTTCAGCTAAGATACATTGCATTGCACCGCGATACATTTTGCGGTTAACTTTTTGAGACCAATCTTGTGGGCGAGCAGCAAAAGTTTTACCACCACCTACCCAGATTGGACTACGAATAGAACCAGCACGAGCGCGACCAGTACCTTTTTGACGGAATGGCTTTTTGCCACCGCCAGAAACGTCTGCACGTGATTTCTGAGCTTTTGAACCTTGACGGCCACCAGCTAAATAAGCTGTAACAACCTGGTGTACAAGAGCTTCATTGAATTCACGACCGAACGCAACTTCTGATAATTCAACAGCAGAGCCGGAAACAGTATTTAAATTCACGTTATTTCCCCTCAGGCCTTGATCGTAGGACGAACAGTTACGTCACCACCAGTAGCGCCAGGAATCGCACCTTTCACTACTAAAACTGAACGTTCTGCGTCGATAGATACAATTTCTAGACCCTGTACAGTTACGCGCTCAGCACCTAAATGGCCAGCCATTTTTTTGCCTTTGAACACGCGACCAGGAGTCTGGTTTTGACCTGTAGAACCCAGAACACGGTGAGAAAGTGAGTTACCGTGAGTAGCATCTTGCGTACGGAAGTTCCAACGCTTAACACCACCTTGGAAACCTTTACCTTTCGACTGACCAGTTACGTCAACAACTTGACCAACTGTGAACATGTCTACACCGATAGTTCCACCAACTTCACGACCTTCAAGATCAGCTTCTGTTGCACGGAATTCTTGAACTAGACGACCAGCAGCAACACCCGCTTTCGCGAAGTGACCTTTCTGAGCGTTAGTTACGCGAGATTCGCGACGTTCACCAGTAGTGATTTGAATCGCTTGATAACCATCAGTTTCAAGCGTTTTGATTTGAGTGATGCGGTTAGGATCAACCTCAATCACTGTAACAGGCACAGAAACACCAGCATCTGTAAAGATACGTGTCATACCGCACTTGCGACCGACTAAACCAATAGCCATGTGCATAAACCTCTAAAAAAGCGGCCTAATTAACTTAGAGCGTTAATTAACCCGAAAGCCTTAACCCAATGCGATCTGAACATCAACACCAGCTGCAAGATCTAACTTCATCAATGCATCTACAGTTTTGTCTGTAGGTTGAACGATATCGATCAAACGTTTATAAGTGCGGATCTCGTATTGGTCACGCGCATCTTTGTTAACGTGTGGTGATGTTAAAACGTTAAAACGTTCAATGCGTGTAGGCATTGGAATTGGACCACAAACTTGTGCACCAGTACGTTTTGCTGTTTCTACGATTTCTTGAGCTGATTGATCAATTAAACGGTGATCAAAAGACTTCAAACGGATACGAATTCTCTGGTTAGACATACCAGTAAACTCCAAGCCAAATATATAAAGAATCACTCCTGACGCATCTCACCCCACTAAAAGGTAAGTGTCAAGAGCAGTGAAATATCACTAAGGTCATGATCGATGCCACGACTGTCACGATGTTAACTACTTTATTCGCAGTTAACCCCCTTTCATTAAAGGGTCGCTCATTATAGCCATTGTTTAATGCATAAGCAAATCCATTTTTGATTTTTTACAATATATTCAATTTGTTTGGATTATCAGTAGCTTAAAAAAGCATCAATAGACTGTTTGCCGCAGCACATAATCAATTGCACTATTAAGGATTTGATTTCCCTCAATAAAATTTAATTTTGGTGATTTTTTCAATTCGGTTTCAGTTGCCACGTATTGCCCCGAAAACTTATTCAGCTCGTCATCATTTTCTAAAAAGAGTGCCAAGGTTTCTGGCACGATCTCTGGGTGAAATTGAAAACCCAATACATTCTTTCCAATTTGGTACATTTGATTGCGACAGACGGTATTTTCAGCCAAATGTACAGCACCTTTTGGAATTTCAAAGGTCTCGCTATGCCATTGCATCACATTAAACTGTTCAGGCAACTCAAAGCATTCTGTTGGGACGTGCTGGATTTTACGTACTGTCGCCCAACCCAACTCCTGTTGTTCATTGCGACTGACCGCGGCACCGAGAGCATTCGCAATCAATTGCCCACCCAAGCATAAACCAATCGCGGGTTTTCCTGCGGCCAAGTAACGTCTTAACCAACGCTTCTCGATCTTTAACCATGGAAAATTCACTTCATCATTCACACTCATGGTGCCCCCCATAATGATGAGTAAGTCAACATCCTCAATACTCGGTAAGGCCTCTATCTCTAAGGCTTGATCTATAGGTAAAGCAAAAAACTCTGTTGCACTGATTACTGCACCTTGTTGTTTTAAGTATGTATAGCAACTGCCGAACCCTTCACCAGCAATATGCTGAAAATAATGTACTTTTAAATGCGACGTCATGCGCTTATGCCTTCTTTTTACTATCCTTATAGATGATTTAGCAAAATTGAAGCCAACTTTTTATTTTGCTTACCTTTATTCACATTTGTTCAATTTTCTCGCCTATTTAGAAACTTTCTCTTAAGCTAAAAACAATTTATCGCTTTATGATGAGTCGATTCGTGAAAAAAAATCCGCAAACTGCCTTGGTTCATGCACCAAGACAAGCGCCTCAGTACATTTCAACGGTCCAACCTCCCCTGTATCGTGCATCGACGATTATTTTTGAAGATACCGATGCACTGTTTAATCGCCATTGGACCGATGACTATGACTATAGTTATGGCACCCATGGCACCCCCACCACCTTTACGTTAGGCGATAACATTGCACAAATTGAGGGTGGAACCTACTGCTTATTGGCACCAAGTGGTTTATCTGCCATCAACCTAGTGAACTCATGTTTTTTGAGTCATGGTGATGAAGTTTGGGTGGCAGATAATATTTACGGGCCAAACATGGAGCATCTTCGTAATCTAGAAAAACGCTATGGCATTGATGTTCGTGTTTATAACCCTATTGATGTGTCCTCTTTCCAACCGACGGAAAAAGCAAAACTGATTTGGCTAGAAGCTGCAGGCTCAGTCACACTGGAGTTTCCAGATTTGGTCGGATTGGTGAAAAAGGCACAAGCGCATCATGTGCTCACTGCTTTAGACAACACATGGGGCGCAGGTCTTGCCTTTAATGCTTTTGATTTTAGTGATGAGCACTTAAGTGTAGATGTGACGGTACATGCTTTAACCAAGTACCCAAGTGGCGGTGGAGACATTTTAATGGGCTCAGTCGTGACACGTGAGCGAGCTTTACATCATCAACTCTTTCGCACGCATGCCATTCAAGGCATTAGCGTCTCTGGGGATGATGTTGCTCAAGTCCAACGTAGTCTGGCATCAATGCGCGTTCGGTATGCCGCACAGTCTGAAAGTGCGCTACAGCTACTGGCATGGCTAAAACAACAACCCGAATTTGTGCAGGTCTTACACCCTGCTGACTCGAGTGCTGCAGGTCATTCATATTGGAAAGACATTTGTGTCGATCAACACAGTGCAGGTTTAGTCAGTGTCATTTTCAAACCCGAATTTGATCTACAGGATATTCGTCAGTTTTGTGATGCCCTGTCGCTCTTCAAACTCGGCTTTAGTTGGGGCGGTCCTGTAAGTTTAGTGATGCTGTATGACCTCAAAGACATGCGTGCACTTGAGCATACACATTTACAACAAGGTTTATTGGTTCGCTTTTGTATAGGACTAGAACATCCTGCCGATTTAATTCAAGATATAGAAAACGCACTAAAACAACTGAATAACCATCACAAAAAAATTGAATAGGAAGAAGTATGAGCACCCCGATCATCATTGCCAAGAAAACCACGAATACCCAACAAGATGTTGTTCTACACTCGAAGTTTGCCAACCGTCATGGCTTAATTGCAGGGGCAACAGGGACAGGTAAAACCGTAACCCTGAAGGTGTTGGCTGAAAGTTTTTCCAGACTCGGGGTGCCCGTATTTTTAGCCGATGCCAAAGGTGATGTTTCCAGCTTAGCGCAGGCCGGTGCATCCAATCCCAAATTTGATGAACGCATTAAAAGTTTAGGCATCGACAGCATTCCCTTTGCTGCATCCCCCGTGGTGTTTTGGGATTTATTTGCTGAACAAGGTCATCCTATTCGTACCACGATTACCGAAATTGGCCCGCTGTTGCTAGCACGTATGCTGAATTTAAATGACACCCAAGAAGGGGTACTTTCTGCGGTATTTCGTATTGCAGATGATCAAGGCATGTTACTGATCGACTTTAAAGACTTAAAAGCCATGATTGGTTATGTCAGTGAACATGCCGCAGAGTTTAAAGCCGAATATGGCAACCTATCTCCTGCCAGCCTTGGCGCAATTCAACGGAATTTATTGGCACTGGCCGATCAAGGCGGTGATCAATTTTTCGGAGAGCCCAGCTTAAATATTCTCGACTTTATTCAGACCGACAGTAATGGTCATGGCTATATCAATATTCTAGCCGCAGACAAGCTCATGAATACCCCAAAGCTCTATGCCACTTTTCTGCTCTGGATGCTTTCAGAGTTATTTGAACAGCTGCCTGAGGTTGGTGATATGGACAAGCCCAAGCTGGTGTTCTTCTTTGATGAAGCACATTTGCTGTTTGATAATGCCAGTGCAGCACTGCAAGAAAAAATTGAACAAGTGGTGCGCCTAATCCGCTCCAAAGGGGTGGGTATTTACTTTGTCACGCAAAACCCACTGGATTTGCCTGAAAGCGTCCTAGGACAGCTCGGCAATCGCGTACAACATGCCTTACGTGCTTTTACCCCGAAAGATCAAAAAGCGGTTAAAACAGCTGCAGACACCTTCCGTGCCAACCCTGAATTTAAGGTTGAGCAAGCCATCACCGAGCTAGCTGTGGGTGAAGCTTTGATTAGTTGCCTCGATGAACAAGGCACGCCGCAAGTCGTAGAGCGTGCATGGGTGATGCCACCCTATTCGTCTTTCACTCCGATTAGCCCAGAGCAACGTCAAGCCTTGATTTCACAAAGTATCGTGGCAGGCATTTATGAAAAAAGCCTAGACCGTGAAAGCGCTTTTGAACTTCTACAAAATAAAGTGGTTGAACGCCAACAACAAGCTGTACAGATAGAGCAAGAGAAACAACAAACCAAAGAACAAGAGGCGCTAGCGAAACAGAAGGCCAAAGAAGCTGAAACACTAGCGAAGCAACAAGCACGTGAGCAAGAGCGGATTGCGAAAGAACAGCAAAAAGAAGCTGAACGTGACGCAAAACAGCGTGAGAAGCTAATTCAAGACACAGTAGGAACTTTTGCCAAAAGCGCCGCACGTAGTCTCGGGGGCAGTACGGGACAAAAAATCGTCCGTGGTTTACTCGGCTCATTGTTTGGTCGTAAGTGATCTACTTTTTAAATCTAAAAATCAAAATTTATGGGATATTCATATATCCCATATAAAAGTTAAGCTTTTACCAAAAGATGTATTTACATTACATCTTTAAAGGTATATTTTAAATACATCTTATAAATGATAGCCAAGAGAGATCAAACATGACTCCGCAGCAAATTGAACTTGTAAAAGCAACTGTTCCTGTCCTTCGTGAAAATGGTGTCGCACTCACGGGTTATTTTTATAACCGCATGTTAGGTAACAATCCTAATTTAAAAGAAACCTTTAATATGGGGCATCAGCGTAGTGGTGCTCAAGCCCAAGCTTTGGCGGGTGCAGTGTTGGCCTATGCAGAAAACATTGAAGATCCTTCTGTATTGCTTCCTGTGGTTGAGCTGATTGCCCACAAACATGTCAGCTTGAATATTCAAGCACCCGACTACAATATTGTTGGGGAAAACCTCCTCCATTCGATTAGTGAAGTTTTAAGTATTTCAATGGAGGATCCATTGATTGATGCTTGGGCTGCGGCGTATGGTCAATTGGCTGATTTATTCATTAGCACTGAAAAAGCGATTTATGAGCAACATCAACAAACCAAAGGAAGCTGGTTAGGCTGGCGCAACTTTAAAATCGCGAAGAAAGTGGTTGAAAGCGATGAAATCACTTCTTTCTATCTTGCCCCTGTGGACGGTGGTGATTTACCAAAATATGAAGCAGGTCAGTACATTTCAGTACGTGTATTTGTTGAGGAACTTGGTCTAAAACAACCTCGCCAATACACCCTTTCAACTAGCCCTCAAGCTGACTATTTACGTATCTCGGTTAAACGCGAAGATGAAAAAGGCGATTTGGCAGGAGGCTGGGTGTCAAATACTCTGCATGGTTTAGCCGAAGGTGCTGAAATTGAAGTGTCTGCACCAACAGGTAACTTCTACCTGATTGACCCAAATAAACGCAATGTCTTTATTAGTGGTGGTGTAGGCCTCACGCCAATGGTGGCGATGCTGAATCAATTGGTGACTTTGGATATGCCAGAGCCTGTGACTTTTGTGCACGCCTGCCGTAGCAAACAAGTGCATGCCATGAAACAACATATTCATGACTTAAAAGCCAAATATCCACGTTTAAGTACCTTTACTGCATATGAGTTCCCACATCAAAGCGATGTTTTGGGTCAAGATTATGATGCGCAGGGTCGCCTTGATTTGAGTACCATTGATAGCGCGATTCTACCTGTTCAAGCAGACTACTACTTATGCGGCCCAATGCCATTTATGGCAGAGCAACAAAAAGCCCTGATTGCTCGTGGTGTTCCTGCCGAAAATATTCACAGTGAAGCTTTTGGCACAGGTGGTGTTCATCACTAATCCATGCCATCGGCATAAAATAGAGAGGGTTAGTCAGGTTATGCTAGACTAGCCCTTTGTTTTTTTGCTTATCAACGACCAGTACCCTCATGCAGCTCAATAAATTTACCGATTATGCTTTGCGAATTCTGATGTATGTTTCACAGCCGAAAGCGCTGCCGCATACCATCGCAGAACTGGCACAAGCACTACAAGTGTCTGAAAACCACTTGATGAAGATCGTACACTTTATGGCGAAACAGCAGTGGATTATTACTGCACGCGGTCGTGGCGGTGGGATTCGACTCAATCCAGAAACCCTACATTTAAGACTGGGCGAGATTGTGCGGGTCTTACAAGCGGATCAGAACATTGTGGAATGTAACACCCCGCCTTGCGTACTCCGCTCGAATTGCGGACTCAAAGGGATCTTAGATCAAGCGCTGGATCAGTTCTATCACAGCTTAGACCAATATACCTTAGCAGATGTACTGGGCACTGAAGCTCAAAATAAGTTCACAACCCACTCGCCGATTAACCTGATCAATCTTGCCGATTAAGGTCTTTTATAGACAAGATTACGGACTTTACGCTGCAAAGGTCGATTGCCTGCTCGACTTCCATTATAATGGCTGATTGTAGATCATAAATTGAAGTTGAGTTATGCACCACAGCCGAGGAAAATCCAAAAACAGTAAAATTGCTGCTGCCCCAAAGCAAAAAATTAGCTATGAAAAAAAGGTAGATTCTGCAGTTACTGAATATGCTGTGCGCGCTCTCAACTGGCTGCGTAAAGCAGAGTTTTTAATGAGTGCCCCGAAGCTCAATCTGTGTGTAGAAGATACAGGCTATGAAATTGCCTTTGCGGGTCGTTCAAATGCAGGCAAGTCCAGTGCGATCAATGCCTTAACCAACCAAAAGCAATTGGCTCGTGCCTCGAAAAGACCGGGTCGTACGCAGATGATTAACTTTTTCAGTCTGGGTAATCCTGATCAACGTCTCGTCGACTTACCCGGTTATGGTTATGCAGCCGTGCCTGAAGCGATGAAAATCGTGTGGCAAAAAGAGTTAGAAAATTACCTGATTCAGCGTAAAAGCTTACAAGGTTTAGTGTTGTTGATGGATATTCGTCATCCGCTACAGCACTTTGACGTGATGATGTTGGAATGGGCGTATTCACGTAAATTGTTTGTGCATGTACTGCTAACCAAGTCCGATAAACTCAACCGTGGCCCTGCTTCTAAAGCATTGCAAGAAGTGAAAGCCCAATTGAAAAAGATGAAACTGGATTTCTCAATTCAATTGTTCTCTTCTCTCAATAAACAAGGCCTAGAAGAACTGGCAAGTGTGATGGGCGGACGACTGAATTTTACTTTAGATCAAGCCCAACATTTTGACTTAAGCAGCATTCCAGATGCAACAGCCGATGAGCTGGATGCAGACGAGTTCGATGAAGATCCTGAAGCCGCGATAGATCTTGACGCTGAAGACGATGTGGAAACCAAACCACAGTCTGAGGCTTAAGTTTTAAACGCCAACCTATAAAAGCATCATCTATTGCTGTATCTGTGTCCCCTATTGCTAATCGCAATCGGGGACTTTTTTTTATACTGACTTTATTCAGCTCGTGAAAAAGTTCAATACATATAAAAATAGGTCAGCATATGAAATTATGGTCTCGATTGAAAAAAAACAAAATTCGTTCCTCTATTGCCTACACCATTAAGCCCCGAAAAGTTAAATTTGAGTGGCAAGACAGTCCGATTGATTGGATTCCCAACCACCCTTTTGCCAGCTATTTCATCAATGAAATTAATATGATCCTGCCCGCAGGTGAGTTCTGGTTCTGCCGCCTCTATAACAAAGTTTTACCGCAAATTAGCGATGAAAAACTGAAGCAGGATGTACAAGCCTTTATCCGCCAAGAAGCCATGCATGCGCAGGCACACAACTCAGCCAATAAAGAGTATCTCAGCCAAAGAAAGATTGATGTCTCCCGTAATCTAGCGTTGATGGATTTCTTATTTGGAAAATTACTGGCCGATAAACCACTTGATCTCACTGTACCCAAAGCACTAGAGCACCAGTGGGATCTGTTTCGACTCGGTATTATTGCCACGGTGGAACACATGACCTGTGTCCTTGGAAAATATGCACTAGACAACACCGAATGGGAGAAAATGGGCGCTGACCCTGCGATGTTAGACTTGATCAAATGGCACGGCGCAGAAGAAATTGAACACCGAACCGTCGCATTTGATTTGTACCGACATTTAGACGGGGGTTATATTTCACGTTATTATTTGAGTCTGGTGGTGATTGCTGCCGTTCTGGGCTTATGGGTCGATGGTGCAGCTCATATTATGAAACAAGATGACCGCTTTAAGTCGATTCAACCCAGTCTGTTTAAACCTTGGATTTGGCGTGAGTGGCTGTCTATTTCTAAACGGAATCATCAAGTGTTGCCAAGTCCGTTATGGCTCATCTCACAGCAATTTGGCTATTTGGTACCATGGTATGACCCTGTACACGAAGCCAAAACAGAAGATGCGATTGCCTACTTAGACCAATCCCCAGCGGCTAAACGTGCCATGCTCAAAGTCGCTTAAATCCTAAAATAAAAAAAGCAGCTCAATCGGCTGCTTTTTTTATTTTAGAGCAAAACTTAAGACGGATTCGATAAATTGGGCAAAGGTGCATCCAGATCCTTGGTATGTCGATCCACCACCACACTAATCATCATGTCACCTTGTACATTCACCACAGTACGTACGGTATCCAGTAAGCGATCAATAGGTAATAAAATCGCAATCGCTTCAGCAGGAAGCCCGACAGACTGCAATACCATAATCATAGTGACCATGCCTGCACTCGGAATCCCTGGAGCACCTAAAGAGGCAATCATCGCCGTCAGACATACCACCAACTGTTGACTCAAGGTCAAATCTAGTCCCATCAAGTTGGCAATAAACAAAGCCGCCGCTGCCTCATACAGCGCAGTACCATCCATATTGAGCTGCGTCCCCAACGGAATCACAAAGCCTGCCGTTTGCGGACGTACACCAAGATTTTCTTGCGCACACTTGAGGGATAAAGGCATAGTTGCCGAGCTTGAACTGGTGGCAAAAGCCGTAATTAACGCCACACGTGTACCTTTAAAAAAGGTCATCGGATTCATCTTGCCAAAAATCCACAGTAATAGCGGCAAGACCACCAGACCATGAAAAATGGTAGTGCCCGTTACCACAGCCGCAAACTCAGCCAAACGACTCAATACCGAAATGTCTTCAGTGGCAATCAACTTAGCAAGTAAGGCAAAAATTCCTAGCGGGGCTAGCTTCATCACCCAACCAATCATCAACATCATGATGTCAAAGAACTGTTGACTCAGCTTACGTACCGTACGGAATTTTTCTCCGCCTTTAACCAGTGCCACTCCAATGAACAGAGCAAAAACCACCACCGCTAAAACATTGCCTTCGGCAAAAGCTTTGAAGGGATTAATCAGCGTATTTTGAATAAAGTTGGTGAAGAAAGAAGATGGCGTGAGCGTATCTAGCGTTTGATGAGCGGCCATAGCGTCTTGGAACATGGCGATATCGACACCTTTGCCGACTTCAAATAAATGCGCGCAGCTTAAACCCAATATCAAGGCCAAAGTCGTGGTGGTGACACAGCATGCCACCGTAATTTTCCAAACACGGGAGAGCTGGCCACCCGCTTGTAAGTTGGATACCCCCACCACAATTGAGCTAAAAATAAGGGGAATCAAGAGCATTTTTAATAGACCAATAAAAATACTGCTGACCACCCCGATTCCATACAAACTCATCTCTAAAAAAGCGCTACCTGGGAAAAGATTGAGAATAAATCCGAAGATGACCCCGAAGATCGCTGCAATTAGAATTTGCGTGTTTAAGCTCATAGCTTCATGCTTTTCAAAGATTTCTTTGGGAAACTATGCCATGTGAACGGGCTAGAATCGAGCATTTTTTTGTCACAAGTACTGCACATTTCCCCATATGCCTCTCCCAAAAATATGAGACCATTACAATTGAAGCTCAACTCCTAGCTCTGCTCTGACCACCTTTCAGTCATAAAGTCGGTCATAAAAAAAGCTGAGTGATATCACTCAGCTTTTTCTGTACTTAGGCTTTATTGGGCTTCGATTTCACGGAGCCGAATCAAACCTTCTTGAGTGGTACTACACACCAACTCACCGTTTTGCCACATTCGTCCAAAGTTTAAACCACGTGAACTGGCACTGACTGTGGCGTCCATGTCATACAGCATCCAGTCATCCACGCGAAAGGGTTTATGGAAATACATAGCATGATCGATACTCGCACACTGCAAACTTGGCGAAAGATAACTTAAACCATGTGGGCGCAGTGCCGTGGTCATTAAAGTGAAATCTGAATAGAATGCAGCAATCGCCTGATGCAATGAAATTTCATCCACTTCTGCTGCAATGCGGTCATGCGTGCGAATGTAGTGCGCATATACGGGTGCTTCAGGCTGCGGTTGGTACGGGTTCTGTGGATTGATGGGACGAATTTCCACATGACGATCGCGCATGAAACTTGCACGCACATTTTCAGGCACAAATTCCACCATCATTTTTTTCAGTTCAGCCTCAGACTTTAAAGACTCTGGTGCTGGATACTCAGGCTCACCGATTTGGTAATTCAGCCCTTCTTCATTGTCAGCAAAAGACACCATGCACATAAAGATGGTTTTACCGTGCTGAATAGCGCGCACTTGGCGACTGACAAAACTACGACCATCACGAATTCGATCAACTTCATAGATAATCGGTGCGTTCACATCGCCACCAAATAAAAAGTATGCATGTAAAGAATGAGCTGGACGATCCGTCGTATATGACGCCGCACGTAGGGCCTGACCTAAGACTTGTCCGCCAAAAACACGCTTCCCAACCAAATTACGGCTTTGTCCACGAAAGATATTTTCCTCAATTTTTTCGAGGCTCAGTAATTCAACCAACTCTTGGGTTAAGGCATTCATAAGCAACCTACTTAATGGTGAGAGACCAGATTTTTCTGTAAAGTGATGAGGCATGATATCGATATTAAAATCTATTTTGCCATAAATTCAGACTAAAACCCTATAGATTGCTTGACTGAGTTGTCATAAGTTTTTTTCGTTATTTCCGACTAAAAATACGATTTTTAACGATAAAATTCACCATATAAAACAAATTTGTCAGGAAATGACATACGGTTTATGTTTACAATTACGCAAAATAAATACCCCTTCAGACAAACTGCGGGATTGGTCATTTAAGCAGGAGTGTATATGTCCAAAAGTGGCTTTGGTCAAATGTATAGAAAGCTTTCAAGTAAGCTTCTTGACCTCATAGTAACCCCACATGTATTGGGTGAGGTTCCAACAGAACCGACAGCAACAGATGCTGACCCAGCAGCTTCAGGCCATCCCAAAAAAATTGTCTGTTATGTGCTTCAAAATCACTCACGCAGTAATGCGTTGTTGGTGGATGGTGAAACACGTCGTTTAAAGCTTGCTCCTGCACTCGACCCTTTGGTCGTGGGGACACATCAAGAAAAAGCATCGATCGTGTTTTTACAGCATAGCGATGAAAATAATTTACTTAACCCTTCACCACACACCTTTCCACCGCGCCTGTTACGTCTCGTTGAAGCTTTAGAGCAACAACCCGATTTAGACGTGGAGCTGGTGCCTGTGACGGTACTGTGGGGACGTTCACCAGACAAAGAAGACTCTTGGTTTAAATTGTTATTTACCGATACTTGGGCGACACCTAGTACGGTGAAGCAGCTGATGAATATTGGTTTGCATGGTCGTCAGTCATTTTTAGAGTTTCATGAAAGTCAGTCTTTACGTGCTTTGGTTGACTTTGCAAAAACCACCTATCCGAATTTATCCCCTGCGACTTATATTCTAAACACTCTAAATAATCAGCTCGATGCACACCGTGAAGCGGTACTCGGTCCCGATCTTTCGGACCGCCGCAACGTGATGCATTCATTGATTAAAGCCAGTGATGTACAAGATGCGATTCGCCGTGAAAGTATCCGCGGCAAAATTAGCATGTTGGATGCTGAACGTCGTGCCATTGGTTATGTCAATGAAATCGTGTCTGACTACTCGCATTCGACCATCCGTTTTGCAGAAATGGCACTGGCACGTTTATGGACGCAGCTCTACGACGGGGTTGAAGTGCATAACTTCAATACGGTTCGTGAGTTGGCTAAAGACTACGAAATTGTGTATACCCCATGTCACCGCAGCCATATCGACTATTTACTGCTGTCTTATGTGGTGTATAACCGTGGTTTGATGGTGCCTTATATTGCTGCGGGCGATAACCTGAATATGCCATTTGTTGGGCAAATTTTACGTGGTGGCGGTGCATTCTTTATTCGCCGCACCTTCCGTGGTAATGCACTTTACACTTCGGTCTTTAAAGAATACCTATACAGCATTTTGTCGCGTAACACGCCTTTAGAATACTTCATCGAAGGTGGTCGTTCACGTACAGGTCGTCTGCTACCTCCGAAGACAGGTATGTTAGCCATGACGGTGCACAGTCACTTGCGTGGTCGTGCCAAACCGATAGTCTTTGTTCCGACCTATATTGGCTATGAACGCTTGATGGAAGGTGCAACCTACGTCGGCGAGATGAACGGTAAACCCAAAGAAGCCGAGTCTGTCTTTGGGATTCTGCAAACTTTACGCAAAATTGAACGTATTTTCGGGAAAGTCCATCTCAACTTTGGTGAGCCCGTTTTCCTCGATGACATGCTGAAAAAGCATGGCGCTGAGAATGTACAAATTGCTAAAAATGATGATCCAATTCCGCAAGAAGTCTCTGATGCAGTCAACAGTTCAGCACATGCAATTTTAGAAAATATTAACCGTGCGGCTGTGGTGAATCCTGTTTCATTACTGTCTTTGGTTCTATTGGCCACTGAGAAACATACGCTGGATGAAGAAATTTGTATTAAACAGCTCGATACCTATCGTAAGTTGTTGACGACACTTCCTTATGACGAGCGCCTTTTGGTCACACCATTATCAGGTAAAGAAATCATTGCCTATGGTTTAAAGCTGAAACTAATCAAACGCGTCAATCACGTACTCGGTGACATTATTGCAATTGCGGACAATCAAGCGGTACTGCTGACCTACTTCCGTAATAATATTTTGCATGCCTTTGTCTTGCCATCTCTTGTTGCCGCTTTAGTTGAACACAATGGAACCATTGGCCGTGGTGATTTAATCAATGTAATTCGCACGCTATATCCATTCTTAAAAGCTGAATTGTTCTTAAAATGGGAAGATGCTGAGCTCAAAGATCAAATCTGTGCCTATGTAGATGGTTTGATTCAAGCCAAACTGATTTCTGAAGATGCCGAAGGCCACTTGATTTCTCCTGCTCCAAACAGTGAAGATCATAACCAATTGGTGGTATTGGCTGCGCCAGTCATGCAGAGTCTTGAGCGTTACTACATGACGCTTGCGCTAATTACACAGCGCGGTTCTGGGAACATTTCAGCGCGTCAGGTGGAAGAGCTGAGTCATTTGGTCGGTCAGCGTCTTTCTGTCCTATATGAGTTCAACTCACCTGAATTCTTTGATAAAGCCCTGTTCCAAAGCTTTATTAAAGTACTAACGCAACAGGGGTATATCAGCACCAACTCGGACAACGCGATTGTGTTTGATGAGAACTTTCAAAACGTTGCTCAATATGCCAACTTGGTACTAGATGATGTCACGCTACAAATGTTGCAACACATCACCACTTTCAGCGATGAAGAACTGAAAGACACGCTAGACAAAGTCGCTGCTGAACAAGCGAAGAAGCGTTTGAAACGTAAGAAGAAGTAATTTCTTTTTAAAAGCATAGGTATCTACAAAAGGTAGGTGCTTGTGCTGTAAATGAAAAAAATTAAAATCTATTTCGTATAAGCGCCATTAGGTTAAATAGACTCAAAATTAGAAGAAATTTCTTTAAATTCTAGGGTTGAATTTTGAGTATTTGGTACATGACCAATAATGTATTCACTCTTCGCTTGAAAAAAGAAATCAAAGCTCTGACTCATCAGTAAATCTTGCTGGCTTTGCTTTTGGTAAATCGGAGCTAGATGGTTGATATAGTAATTAATCCATTCTGTTTGATTAGAAAATGCTGCATAGTCCTTTAAATAAGTATAAAGGTTCTGGAGATCTGTGGAAATCAATTCAATATTGGGGTCAAACATCCATACCGTGATATTCATCGGTTTAATAGCTGTGAATGTATAAGCTTGTGTGTTATCAAAACGCTCTATCTTATAAAGTTGGGCTCCATTTTCACTATAGCTGCTACAAAGGATTTTAGTATTCTCGACCTGAAAGTAGCCTGTACCTATTTCTAGCTCTCTTATTTGCCTTGATATATCCAACCATTGAGGCAGTGTATTAATGTCTGCATGAGTGAGTTTCTTAAATAATTCAATGGATCGGCTAATCACATAGCTTTCCCCTGTACCTGTAATAATACCGTTATCCCATGAGTAAATTTTTTGACTATTTTTATTATTAAATTGAATTTCCCCTGTTTCTTTTAAAGCGATTTTTTTATTGTCTGCTGTGACAATAATGCTATCATTTAACTGTATGGCTACGATGAAAGTCATATTTTCTTCTAAGATATTGAATTAAAAAATTTTATAAATCTAAATTTGATTAGGTTTTACGATTGATAAAAATAGGTAAGCTATGGCTGGTGGTTCTCAGATTATCATTAATAAAGATGGGATTAAAATTATAACTCCTGCAAGGTTTGAAGCGAAATCAGGGCAATACCTTTTTAAGAGTGGAGCAAAAATAAATTATTCCTTACCTGATCTACCAGAGGTTTCTCCTTTGTATAGTAACAAGGTAGATGTTTACAATATCTTTGCTAATGAATCCTTCAAAAATGTCGAAAATTTAAATTATTCAGTCTTATATGATAATGGTGAGTTTAAAAAGGGCTCTTTAGATAAATATGGTAGAACAAACAGAATAAAATCAAGCGAGAAAAGAATGTGAAAGTTCTTATTGGAGGCGATGAGTGGCATTATTATATCCGTCGCCTAGGTGGATCAGTAGAAGATATAACATATATAAAATTTATAGATTTCATTGGGGAGCCTATTCCTAATTTAGAATTTTGTTTACACGATGAAAATAATAAATTGATTGTAAAATGTCAAACAAATCAAGATGGTGAGGCTGCTTTTCAGTGCGTAAATGATGGTTTACCTTTACTATTAATTAAGAAAATAATAGGTAATGAATATAAGCCTATTATACGAATAGATACAAACATAGTAAGAGAAATTCTTTTTATAAGCCCTAAAATTTTAAAAGATGTAGAGCTACTCCCAGAGAGTGATAAAGAGGGTGATTATTTAAGAAGTAATTACTCAGAATAAGTTCAGATAAGCAAACATAAGGGTATTTATATGGCTGATAATGAACAAAAAACGAATAAAAATGGTAGACCAGTACTAGTTTTTCGTAAAGAACATTTAGAACAGGCATCTCAGTATGGTCAAACAGCTTCTGATTGGTTAGGGTATGTTAAAGATACTGGTGATGTATTTAAAGCAGAAAATTTTAATTTTAAATGGGGAATAATTCATTCAAAGAATGCCCCTATGTTAAGTAGAGAACGCTTTAAAAAAGTTACTGAGATAAAAATGTATTCAAGAAACTCTGAAACTGGTCGGATATTTACAGGTAATCCGCATACGAAAGTATTTAATACTAAAAAAGTTTTAAACAATGTTGATAAAGTAGGTTCAACTTTAGGTAACTTAGGGGATGGAGGGGAAATTCTCTTAGCTGTCACTGAAAGAGATTCCAAAGCATTAGCGACAAAGACATCAACATTAGTCTTATCTAAGGTAGGCGAAGCGTCTGGAGAAAGAGCAGCCGTACATATAGCTGGTAAATGTACAAAAATTGCAGCTAAAAGATTAGATCCTAAAAAAATTGCAATAGCTGGTGTTGCATGTTCGATCGCTGCAGGGACTGTATTGAAATATGGAAATAAAGAACTAGGCAATAAATTAGGTGAAAAGGTTGGAGAGAGTAATGTAGCTATTCAGGTATCACAGGGATTACTTAATGGTCTTGATGCTGTAAACAAAATGGAGGATCAAGCAGAAGAGAGACGAAAACAAAAAGCGATAAATAATGATCCTATGTTAGAATGGCAGATAGAGGCATCAGATTAGATTCGTATGTATAAATTATTTTTTATCATTATTTTTAATATCATATGTTTACCTAGTTGTACAAAGGTCAATCCAGTAGACAATACTACTGAAAATGTACAAGTAGAATCTTTATATAGTGAAGGCGAAAAGCACTTTTTAGGTCGAGATGTTCCTCAAGACTATAAAAAAGCATTTTTTTATTTTGAAAAAGCTGCTACGGCAGGATCTGCTGCAGCTCAAAATGATTTAGCAGCCATGTTAACTAAGGGAATAGGCACAGATAAGAATCCTGAGAAAGCATTGTTTTGGCTTAATAAAGCTGCGGAACAAAATTTTCCCGAAGCTCAATATAATTTAGGGTTAATATATGACTCAGGGAATTACGTTACTAAAGATAGAAAAAAAGCCTTAGAATTTTATCAGTTAGCAGCTAAGTCTGGATTAAGTAAAGCTCAATATAATTTAGCTAATGCCTACTTATCAGGCAATGGTATTGATAAAGATCCTAAGAAAGCGATAGAACTCTATAAGCAAGCTGCAGAGCAAAATTTACCAGAGGCTCAATATAATTTAGCTAATGCTTATCGTGATGGTGTAGTTGTTCAGAAAAATGAAGAAAAGGCTCTAGAACTTTATCTTAAAGCAGCAGAACAAAACCTACCTGAAGCTCAGAATAATGCAGCATATATATATGCAAATACTTATAATGATTTAGAAAAAGCAAAATTTTGGTTTATTAAATCATATGAAAATGGCAATGCGGCAGCAGGTGAAGCTTTAAAAGAGTTGAATGAACTATCTTCTAATTAAATCATAGAATAACGCACATGAAACAACTATAACTAGAGTAATAATTACTCCTTGTATTTCAAATAGTATAGATAAAAATGAAGATGTACCAATTTTAAATAAATCATTTGAAATTAGTATTTTACTATTACTTATATTTGCATATAATGGATAATTATTCTTATTGTATTCATTCCATAGCACTTCATTTTTTTCTTTAAGTTTTTCACAGTTGTCTAAAAGATTGATTCTATATACTCCAAAAAGTTTTTCGTTTTCTTCAATATATTTCCTTTTATCAAAAGAGTATTCATACTTGATGTATCGGTAAGCAGCTCTATCGATGCCCCTCCTCCAAGGTTCACTTGAACAATAAGTATATGTTTCTATAATCTTAAAATTATTAACTTTAACCCAATTACTATGAGTCATTAAAAAAAATTTATTTTTTAATAGTGGCGATGATGTTATAAAAATAATAAGTATCAATGTCGATAAAATAAACATTAGATAAAATTTGTAATTTCTCATCTTTTTCCTATCATCAATTTTTTGAATTTTGAGTAGCACATAATTTAGGGGTTTATCAATACTTTTAAAATCAAAATAATACACCCCATACGAATTATTAAAATTTTCACATAAACATCAATGTCTTATATGCAGTTCAGCTAACTAGAACGGATTTATTATGATTCTTCACGCTCCGTAGTCATTTTTCTGCTACGTTTCACATTTTTTATGAGTGAAAATAAAAAATTATTTTGACTCACGCTCTGCTAACAACGCCAAATAATCATCAAAGCAATGTGGATGCTGTAATTCAAAATTCATCTGTTGCATACGTGAAGCATAAATTTGCTTGCCTGATGGCACATCACTTTCCAAAATAAAAACTGGCAGTCCTAACTGCTGTTGAAACCATTGAATAATTTGATGTAAAGGCAGTGGCTGGCTATTGCTGCAAATGTAAGACTTTTCAGTATGTTCCACGTGAAGCAAGTGCGCTAGAAAAGCAGCCAAATCCTCAATATGAATTCGGTTCGACCAATGCAGTTTTGGGTAAGTTTTTGTGGTTTCCGCAAGTTTAATCATCCGACTAACCAAGGTTCCATAAATGCCTGTTGGACGAACAATCACACATTCAGATGGATAAGCCTGTTGCCACAAAGTTTCCATGTTCAATAGCACTCGCCCTTGCGCATCGCTCGGTTGGGGACACGTGTCATCATCAACCCGCTCACCTGCACTTTCACCATAAACACGTGTAGAAGAAACCACGATCACTTTTTTTAAAGGATGACTTTTTAAGGCATGTAGCATGGGTGCAATCGAGTCTACAAAAGTTCGCTGATACGCCTCCACCGTACTGCTCTCAGGCGAGAGTAAGATATATACGGCATCAATCGGTGCGACTTGAGACAAATCCAACTGATGAATATCTTGAGTCAAATGCTCAGCCCAATCATCTGATTTCGGACTTCGGCTAATTGTGGTAATTTGGTGGCCTTGCTGAAATAACTGTTTAGCAACACGCTGAGATGTTTTACCATAACCTATAAATAAAATATGCATTTAGCACCAAATCACAGACAAAGTTGAGGGGACATGGCTGCAGTCCATCAGTTGCAGGGGGTCGGAGCTGCCTCTGCTGTACTACTTGAAAAGTTGAATCTCTTCACTACAGATGATCTGCTGTTTCATCTGCCACGAGACTATGAAGATCGTAGCACGATCATCCCGATGAACCAATTGATGGTTGGACGTAGCTACCTACTCGAAGGAACGATTCAAGGCGTGGACTTTCCGCCGGGTAAGCGTAAATCGATGGCGATTGGACTGCAAGATGACTTTGGCAAAGTGACTTTGCGCTTTTACCATATTTATAAAGGCTTAACGGACCGCGCAAAGATCGGTAATCGTCTACGTATTTTTGGTGAAGTCCGTGTGGGTGCGCGTGGCTTGGAAATGTATCATCCTGAAATTCAAATCATTACAGAACATACCCCGCTTCCACAAACCCAACTGACTGCGATTTACCCCAGCACAGAGGGTCTGACTCAACCTAAGTTTCGTGAATACATCAAACAGGCTTTAGCCAAGCACAGTGATGATTTACCTGAACTGCTGCCCGCAAAATTTACCAATGGCTATGCACTTAAACAGGCGTTGGATTACATCCATCATCCTCCTGTAGATGCCAATATGCTGCAACTGAGCCAAGGCTCACACCCTGCCCAGCAACGTTTGATTTTTGAAGAGTTGGTTGCGCATCAAGTCAGTCTATTAAGCCGTCGTGCCTATATCCAACAAATTGAAGCGCCGCGTATTTCTGCCAGTCGTCAGTTTGCCAAACAACTGCTCAGCAGCTTGCCTTTTGAAATGACCAATGCACAAAAGCGCGTCTCCAAAGAAATTGTACAAGACTT
The DNA here is from genome assembly GCF_028649355.1 of Acinetobacter sp. Gutcm_16. Lineage (NCBI taxonomy): Bacteria > Pseudomonadati > Pseudomonadota > Gammaproteobacteria > Moraxellales > Moraxellaceae > Acinetobacter > Acinetobacter sp. Gutcm_16. The sequence goes on from NZ_JAQSUV010000036.1 coordinate 75,353, forward strand.
AAAACTCAATAAACCGATGTTACGTTTGGTTCAAGGAGATGTCGGCGCAGGCAAAACCTTGGTCGCAGGAGTCGCAGCCTGCCATGCCTTAGAGGAAGGTTGGCAAGTGGCGTTAATGGCACCGACTGAAATTTTGGCGGAACAACATTATCTCAATTTTAAAAAATGGTTTGAACCTTTGGGACTCAGTGTATCTTGGCTTTCAGGTAAACAAAAAGGCAAAGCACGTGCCACAGCCGAACAAGCGATTGTCGATGGCACAGCACATCTGGTGGTAGGTACACACGCCCTGTTTCAAGACAATGTCCGCTTTGCCAAACTTGGATTAGTAATTATTGATGAGCAGCACCGCTTCGGGGTCGATCAGCGCTTAGCCCTACGCAATAAAGGCGCGCAGAATATGACCCCACATCAATTGGTGATGACCGCAACCCCTATTCCACGAACTTTAGCCATGTCTGCCTATGGAGACTTGGACACGTCTGTGATCGATGAACTTCCCCCCGGACGAACCCCGATTCAAACCGTGACCATTCCACTCGACCGCCGTGAAGAAGTCCTACAGCGTATTGCCAGCAACTGCCTAGAAGGCAAACAAGCTTACTGGGTCTGCACCTTAGTTGAAGAGTCTGAAACCTTAGATGCTCAAGCTGCTGAAGCGACCTATTTAGAAATTAAAGAACGTTTCCCCGAACTCAACATTGGCCTCGTACATGGCAAAATGAAAGCCGATGAAAAGCAAGCAGTGATGCAACAGTTTAAAGCCAATGAATTACAACTCTTGATTGCGACCACAGTGATTGAAGTGGGAGTCGATGTACCGAATGCCTCGATCATGGTGATTGAGAATGCGGAACGTTTAGGACTCTCTCAATTGCACCAATTACGTGGCCGTGTTGGTCGAGGCGCCAAGGCTAGCTTTTGCGCCCTATTATATAAAAGCCCACTGTCTCAAAATGGGCAAGAACGCTTACGCATCATGCGTGAAACCAATGATGGCTTTTTAATTGCCGAAAAAGATTTGGAAATCCGCGGTCCCGGTGAGTTGCTCGGTACCAAACAAACGGGTGATATGGGCTTTCGTGTAGCCAAACTGGAACGCGATGATCATTTGCTCAATCAAGCACATTTTGTCGCAGCGCAGATTTTAAAGGACTATCCTAAAAATGCTGAAGCCTTACTGAAACGCTGGCTACCTGAAGCACCACGCTATGCCTATGTTTAGTCATTTACGGCACACCGCCAAACAGTTGCTACACAAAGCACAACCTTGTCAGTTGTGTGGCATTGTACGCGCAGATCTGCATTCGGTCTGTCTGGACTGCTGGCAACAACTCCCACTGCATCCACAGACCGTTGAAAAACAAGAACTGAGTATTCATGTCGCAGGACAGTATCAATATCCTTTAGATCACCTTATTCAGCAGTTCAAATATGAACAACAACTGCATTGGCAGCCTCTACTGTCAGGCATTCTTCAGCAAATTCGCTTACCTAAAGTACAAGCAATTGTTCCTATGCCGATTTCGACTCAGCGTTTAGCAGAACGTGGCTATAACCAATCAATGATCCTCGCCAAAGACTTAGCCAAGCAGTTCAATGTTCCCATTTGGCAGCCTGTGATACGACTGCATCAACATTCGCAAAAAGGACTCAGTCGACTGGAACGCTTAGATCAAATTCATCAACAGTTTAAAATCGATACACAGCAACGTCAGTACGCAAAACTCTATCGGCGTGTTTTGATTTTGGATGATGTCGTGACCACAGGCAGCTCGATTCAGGCACTGACTTTACAGCTTGAACAATTGGGTTGTCATAAAGTCAGCGCCGCGTGTATTGCCTATGCACTTGAATAATTAGACTACGTCAATCATCAAATGTTCACGTACCCATGGCATGACCACCTCAGTGGTTAGCGGTGCAAGTGCAGTCTGCTGGTCATTCAAACTGACCCACTTCATTTCTGCAATTTCAGCCGCAATTTGTGGCGCTTGCTGAAGCTGAACATGGTAAACATAGCTCACCAATTTAAAATCAGGTTCATTGGCGGTGGCTGTTTCAAAACGACCAACAAACTGTTCAATCGTCGCATCACTTCCAATTTCCTCCCGAATCTCACGCAGCATGGTTTGCTCAGGTGCTTCATTGGGCTCAAGCTTACCGCCAACTTGCATAAAACATGCGGTGTTCTGCTTACGCACCAACAAAAGCTGCTGCTGTTCATTCACAATAATAGCCGCAGCGACCGTAATCACCTTCATGCTTTGACATCCAACAACTCAGGATCAACCATACCCCACTTCGGTTCAGGTGCTTGGAACTGATCCATCTGCTTTAAAATGGCTTTCACCGAATCCGATACAATCAGACTGTCGGTAAAGCGTGCATGGGTAAAGCCTTTGTCGGTGGTCATTTTCAGAAATTTAAGTAAATCATCATAAAAGCCATTTACATTTAAAAAGGCATTCGGCTTGAGATGAATACCGAGTTGCGCCCACGTCCATTGTTCAAAGATTTCTTCTAAAGTCCCTGCGCCGCCTGGCATTGCAATAAATCCATCCGACAAGGCTGACATTTTCAGTTTACGCTCTTGCATGTCTTTGACGACATGTAACTCGGTCAGACCTTGATGTGCCAACTCACGATCCACCAGCACGTGTGGAATCACGCCAATCACTTGACCACCTGCCTCTAAAGCACTGTCCGCCACAATACCCATTAAGCCCGAACGACCACCACCATAGACCAAGGTTTTGCCTTGTTCTGCAATGGCGTGTCCAACCTGACGTGCTGTTTCAGAAAAGATTGGATCTGAACCTAATGCGGAACCACAAAAGATCGCAATTGAATTTGTCATTTTTTACTCTGATATTTAATTGTCATGCAACTTCACTAAAATGAATGGATATTTTTTAGCAATTTAACCATTCGATCAGTGTTTTTATTGCAATCCTTGTCTAAAATACACCCATCCACTTCAACCATTACTGCGCAAAGGAGAAAGACGGCATGCTTGAAGCCTTTTACGCCACAGAGCGCGGTAGCTTAGAAGACATCACCATTAATGGCGATTTCGATCTTCAGCCCGATTTGGTCTGGCTTGACCTCATTGCTCCCTCCCAAGAAGAACAACAGTGGATTTTAGATGCATATGAACAAAATTTACCTACGCTAAAATCACTCGAAGACATTTCATCTTCAGCTCGATTCTACCGTGATGACGACGGTATTTTGCATATCAGTACGTATTTTTTAACGAAAAATAAAAACTATCAAGTCGATGGTGAGCCTGAAGAAAGCAGCGGTGCCCTTGCCACGGTACAAACTGTCGCTTTCATTTTACATAAAGAACGTCTCTTTACCCTTCGCGGGGAAAAACTGGTGGCGTTCCGTGCCTTTCGTGCGCGTGCGCGCCGTAATGACTACGAAATCGACTATAAAGATCCAACGTGGATCTTACTCGGTTTGCTCGAGGCGAAGCTGGACGAGCTTGCGGATATCTTAGAAGATATCCACAAGGACTTGGAAAAGTATTCCACAGAAGTGCTGAATAACCGTCACCGTGAGATGATTCTCGACTTAGATGACATGATTACCCGTCTAGCCCACTTGGAAGATATGCTTGGAAAAGCACAGCTGTGTTTGATTGACTTACGTCGTGTACTGACCTTTCTATCACGCCCGCGTGCTTTAGGCAGTCATATTTATGATGCAGACATTCGAGAGCTCAGTGAAGACGTTCGCTCACTGGTTGAGCACGATGCCTTCTTGTTCCAAAAAGTGCGATTCTTACTGGATACCACCTCAGGCTTCATTAACACCGAGCAGAATGACACGATTCGTCGCTTCTCTATCTTACCCAGTATGCTTGCTCCACCAATGCTGATTGCCAGTATTTACGGCATGAACACCGATGTATTGCCTTTTGCCAAAGGCGGCACCAGTTTTATTGTGGTGAGCCTAATCTTAATGGCCTTCCTGATTGGCCCGCTCATTTACTTCCGCTGGAAAAAATGGATTTGAGTACAGCTTAAAACATTGCTTTTCCTCATATATTTAAGAAAAGCAACATATAAAAAAAGCACCTTAGGGTGCTTTTTTTATTTAAGGGATTAACTTTAAATCATCCTGTAAATGACAGGCTTGAATCACTTTCATCATTTTCTCAGGTACAGCTTTAAAATGTAAACTATGTGCATCGGGTGTTTGACGCAACCAACGCACCAAAACCGCCAGTGCCAATGTACTACCATGCTCAAGCTGGGCCAGATTCACCACCACAGGATAAGACTGTGACTGAATCACCTTCAGACCTTGTTGATAGTAGCTTTCAGCATTGTCATATGTAATCTGACCTGAAAGCTGCATTTCCTGATTGCTAAAGTTAATCACCTTTCACCTACTTATTTTTTCTTTTCAACCGCTGCTTCTGCATCAGGTTGGAAGTTTGCAATCGCTTTATCTAGGTCGCCGCCATTACGTTTAACCGTTGCCGCGAACTGATTACGGAACTGTAAACCAAGGTCGATACCCGACACATTGATATTACGGATTTTCCATTGGTTGCCTTTATCCGCCAACTGGAAAGACACTGGGATTTTTTCGCCTTTGTTATTAAAGTCGATCGTCACCACAGGGTTTTTGCTATTGGTTTCTTTATACGGACGGATGGTATATGTCTGATTGCTGAACTTCGCAAATGCAGTACCGTAATTTTCAATCAGTGTTTCACGGAAATTGTTTTCAAACTTCGCGCGTTGTGCAGCAGTACTGTATTGATTGGTTGCATAAGTCCCCATCACAATACGAGAAAACGCTTGTGAATCCACATACGGGTCTAAGTTTTGACGAACAATCGTTTTCACAGCAGCTGGGTTGTTTTGTAGCTTGGCATGGTCCGCTTTTAAACGCGCAATCAAGCCATCTGCCACTTTTTTAACAAAAGCAGGTGGTGCTTCACTTGGTGCTGCAAAAGCAGTACCTGCAAACATTGTAGTTAAAATGCTAGCTGTCAGTGTTTGTTTCAATAAAGTATTCACTACAATTGGTCCTCTTCAAATCATTCAACAAATGACACGTTGGCATCTGCTGTTTCAGTGGTTTCAGGTTGCTCAGTTGTTGCTGAAGCATCTTTCGATTTACCTGCACCACCCGTAATAAATTTAGTAATTAAGTCTTCTAGGTCCATTGTGCCTTGGGTATTACCAATGCTTTCACCACGTTTCACGTAGTTCAAACCGCCCCCTGGAACAATTTTCAAGTACTTCTCACCTAGCAGACCATTGGTTGCCACCATAATATAAGCATCTTCATCAATGCTGGTGATGGACTTCATGTTCGCAATAAGTTGCTTTTCCATTTCTTTTTGTTGCGCAGCATCCGCAGCGGTATAGTCGCTACTGTAACGAAGCTCTTCAAGTGCATTCTTTTCAACTTCTTTAAGTTGTGCTGCATTAAAAGTCGTTAATTTACCATCTAAAGAAAAAGAAACGGTCGCTAAACGTGTCACAGGGTCTAAGCTTATTTGATCGACTTGACCAATTTTTACCCCACTCATCGTCACTTTCGCACGTGGTTTTAAACCATTTACGTTATCGAAGGTTGCACTCATTTCATAGCGATCACTGAGATTCGATCCCACCAAGCCACTCACACGCATCGCGATAAAAAACAAAGCAATACCGAATAAAATGACAAATATGCCGACTGCCAGCTCACTTGCACGTGATTTCATTAAACACCTCCAAACATGACCGCAGTCAACACAAAATCAAAACCTAAAACACAGAGCGATGAATACACCACAGTGCGTGTGGTTGATGTCGCAATACCTTCAGATGTCGGTTCACAGGCATAGCCTTGATACACCGCAATCCATGTACAAATTAAAGCAAAAACAAAACTTTTAATGATGGTGCCATTCAGGACATCTTTATAGAACTCTACGCTACTTTGAATGCCACTCCAGTAAGAGCCTTCATCTGCACCCAAGAAGTCTACACCCACCATTTTACCGCCCATAATCCCCACCGCAGCGAAGATGACAGACAACATCGGCAAACTAAAAATACCGGCCCAAAGTCGCGGTGAAATTACACGTTTAAGTGGATCAACACCGATCATTTCCATACTGGACAGCTGTTCTGTGGCTTTCATTAAGCCAATCTCAGCCGTCAATGCAGAGCCCGCACGACCTGCAAACAGCAATGCTGCAACCACAGGTGCTAACTCACGAAGTAAGGTCAAAGCAACCGCTGTACCTAGCATCGCTTCACTACCAAAGGTCACCAAGATGCTATACATCTGTAACCCGAGTACCGCACCAATAAATAGCCCTGACACCACAATAATGAGCAGTGATAACACTCCAACACGGTACATTTGATAAACAAATAACCGAACACCTAAAGCAGTGGGCATCGAAAATAAAATTTGTAATAACATCAGGCTAGCAACACCAATGCCGCGAACCCGTTCAATCACGCGTCGACCCAAGAGTGCTATCGCATTCATGCTTGCACCTCAGTATTTAGATATGCCTTATGGCTAAATTGATAATCGACAGGCCCTTCAACTGCACCTGTTAAAAACTGTTTAACAAACGGAGAGGCATTCGCCTGTAACTGTTCAGGCGTGCCTTCACCTTGCACCTTACCTTCAGCAACAACATAGATATAGTCTGCGATCGATAAGGTTTCAGCCACGTCATGTGAGACAATAATTGTTGTTAAATCAAGAGCTTCTCGCAATGATCGAATCAGACGTGTCAGTACACCTTTCACAATTGGATCTTGTCCTGCAAATGGCTCATCGTACATGATCAGCTCAGGATCGAGTGCAATTGCACGTGCCAAAGCCACACGACGGTTCATCCCGCCTGAGAGCTCAGAAGGCATCATCTGTTCTGCACCACGTAAGCCGACAGACTCTAGTTTTAAAGATATAATTTCTGACAGTAAATGCTCAGGCAGCTTGGTATGTGCTCTTATCGGAAAGGCCACATTTTCATACACCGACATATCGGTAAACAATGCGCCACTTTGAAAAAGCATTCCCATACGCGCACGCGCAGCGAATAACTCTTTGCGTGACATTTTCGCAATATTTTGCCCATCAAAAAGCACTTCACCTTGGTCGGGAGTCAATTGACCGCCAATTAAACGTAGTAAAGTGGTTTTACCTGTACCCGATGGTCCCATAATGCCCGTAATTTGACCCTGTCGAATTTTTAAATTGACCTGATCATAAATGACACGTTCCCCTCGCTTAAAGCTCAGGTCTTTGACCTCAATGAGGGCTTGAGCAGTCAGAGGCGCTTGATTATTCATAGCTGTGCGTTTTCCTGCATTTTTTCAGCATGCATACTATAAAGGATTAAAAAACGATATGTTAGCGTATTCCGTGTCTAATTTTGTGCACGAATTGATTTCAGTTGGTTGTATTTATATTTATTTGAACTGCGAAAACAAGCTACATAAGATGAATTGCTTCATCCATAACGACTATAGACAAAGAAAAGAATGTTGCAAATCAGCAAAAAGAGTCCGAGATAATGTGCCATATTGACCTCTTTCATGTCAGAGAGTGTGGCGATTGATTCAACCCCATTATTGTGCATCATTATTATCAATACAATTAAAATATGACTCAGTATACATTTTAATTTATTTTTTTACAGCCTCAGACAAAAAAAAACCAGTGTTTCCACTGGTTTTTTTATTCATTCAGACTTAGTCGTTAAACTTACGACGTGGGCGGTCAAAACCACCTTCAGCACGTGGACGATCTGAATTAAATTCACGCTTCGGACGGTCTTCGCCACCAAAAGTACGCTTAGGACGGTCTTCACCACCGAAAGTACGTTTTGGACGGTCATCACCAAAAGAACGTTGTGGACGGTCGCCAAAACCACTTTCACGACGTGGCGCTGGACGATCACCAAAATCACGTTTTGGACGGTCACCAAAAGAACCTTCACGACGTGGTTTGTAATCTACACGGTTACCGCGGTTGTCATCATTCGAGTCAAAACGTGGCTTATCGTTGAAACCGCCTTCGCGACGTGGACGATCAGAGTTGAATTCACGCTTTGGACGATCATCAAAAGAACGTTGCGGACGATCACCGAAACCGCCTTCACGACGTGGCGCTGGACGATCACCAAAATCACGTTTTGGACGGTCATCAAAAGAACGTTGCGGACGATCACCGAAACCGCCTTCACGACGTGGACGATCATTATTAAACTCACGACGTGGACGATCTTCACCACCAAATGATGGACGATCACCACGAGGTTTGTCATCGTAGCTACGACGTGGACGGTCATCACCACCTTCACGACGTTTAAAGTTAGACTCACCTTCGAAACGAGCACGACCGCCGCCATCGCGACCACCGAAACCACCGCGACCACGACCGCCGCCATCACGACCACGACCACGACCGCCGCCATCACGACTACCGCGTGCAGGAGGTGGAGATGGCTCAAGGCCTTCAATTTCAGATACATTCAAACGCGCATCTAAGAAATCTTCTAAAGCACGGATTTTACCGCGTTCACGGTAAGTTGCTAAAGTGATTGCTTTACCAGTACGACCCGCACGACCTGTACGACCAATACGGTGTACATAGTCTTCGTTCTTCATTGGAAGACCGAAGTTGATTACGTGTGAAATGGTTGGTACGTCAAGACCACGTGCAGCAACGTCGGTTGCAACTAAAATTTTTGCACGACCTTCACGGATGCTACGTAAACGACGGTTACGCACAGTTTGTGGCATAGCACCATGAAGTGCTACAACTGATAACCCTGCTTCAGCAAGTTCTTCAGCCAACATATCGGTGTCTTCTTGAGTAGAAGCAAATACAACAGCTTGATCTAAGTCTTCAGCACTTAACCAATGCGTTAGTAATTTTTTCTTGTGCTCAAAGCCATCAGTCCAGTGTAAAGTCTGAGTGATGTCAGTATTCGTAGAGTGACCAGTTTCGATTGCAATACGTTGTGGATCATTCATCATGCGTTCAGCAAGTGTAATGATACGACCAGCAAATGTTGCAGAGAACATTAAAGTCTGTTTACGGTTTGCAGCAAGATCGCTAATTGCTTCTAAGTCTTCAGAGAAACCTAGGTCAAGCATACGGTCTGCCTCGTCAACAATAAGCGCATCAACTTGGTCTAATTTAATTTGACGACGGTTTACAAGGTCAAGTAAACGACCTGGTGTTGCAACAACAACTTGCGCACCTTTTAACTGTTGGATTTGCTTACCAAACGGCATACCACCCATGATCGCTGCAATACGCGCACCTTTCATGTGACGGACAAACCCAATCGCGTCTTGGCTTACTTGCTGCGCCAACTCACGAGTTGGGCAAAGAACCAAGATATTCGGTTGTGTAATTGCTTTCATACGTTCTTTGAACGGAACGAAAGTCTCTTGGGCTGCAAGTGCGTTTAACGTTGGAAGTAAGAACGCTGCAGTTTTACCTGAACCCGTTTGGCTAGATACTAAAAGGTCTTTACCTTCCAAAGCTGCAGGAATCGATTGTTCCTGTACAGGCGTAGGAGAAGTAAAACCTAAGCTTTGTAAAGCTTGTTGTAACGATTCATGTAAAGGAAAATCAGCAAAAGTTTTGCTCATAGAGTATTTCACCCGAAAAATGGGTGCTCCATTAAATATATGGTCTGATGGACATCGGCAAAAAGCGGCACAGCAATAATCGCTGAAAATATAGAATCAGCGGCGATCCGAGAACGACGATGCGTATAACGCACATTTGATTACAGCCGCAACCTGAAGGAATCGCTTAAGCGATTGGGTGGGGCGCGAAATAATGTCCTCTCTTTGGACCGGACGCGCATACACAATGATAGAAGAGAATGTTCAGGTAATGAACGAAATTTAGTGCGTGGGCGGAGTATAGCAGGATATTTTTAAAAGTCACCTCTTTTCGTGAAATTGATACAATATTTTCCTCAAAGATTGAATAAATGCAGGTTTTCACTTTAATTTTTTTGACCATCTAGAAAAATATTGAATAGCATTCTACGTTCTATCCCTCAACTATCAGCCATATGACGCAATTAATTGTACTAGCTCTTGCTCTAATGCTGCCGTGATTTGACATGCTATCTGACCTGTAATGAACATTAGACACAACAAGCTTGAATAGGTATCTATACACTGGTTAATTTTAACCCGCTTTATTTCTGTATAGCGTGATCTTCATTAAGAAGTGATCAGAATCTGGCACAGCCTATGTTATACAATCTAATAGAGATTAAAGCCATAAAGTAAATCCCCACAAAGGCCTTTATTTTTTTCATCCATATCAAAGAAAAGCCCTCTTCTGAGGGCTTTTCCAATGTCTTAAAACACGATCTGCATGCTATTACTTAGCCGCTTCACCCCAAGCAGGGACAACTGCTTTCATCAGAGGTTTCAACATTTTCATAGAACATGCCAGTACTTGGCCATTTTCCATAGATTCGCTACCACCACGTGCATCCACCACTGTACCGCCCGCTTCTTTCACGATTAACTCACCAGCTGCGATATCCCAAGGCTTTAAACCGAGTTCGAAATACGCATCAAAACGACCTGCTGCAACATACGCCAAATCTAATGCTGCTGAACCTGTGCGACGATATTGCGCGCCAGCTTCAGTCACATTTAACAATGAATCAAAATGATTTTTTGCATAAGAAATCACTTCACCATTACGTTTTGCACGGTAAGCATGACCCACAGACATGAATGTATTTTCAAGACTGTCTTTCACATTTACACGAATACGGCGTTGGTTCATCATGGCACCACGACCACGACTTGCAGAGAACAACTCATCTTTCACAGGGTCATAAATCACGCCGTGTTGAGTAATGCCTTTATGTTGAACTGCAATAGAGATACAGAAGTGAGGAACACCGTTAATGAAGTTTAGAGTTCCATCAAGTGGGTCGATGATCCAACACCAATCTGCGTCGTGACCTTTACCTTCTTGAAAACCAAACTCTTCACCAAGGAAGCTGTGATTTTTATAGCTTTTACGTAGGGTATCGATAGCCAATTGTTCCAAATAACGGTCTACACGCGTTACAGGACCATCAATTCCTTTTTCTTCGACTTGTAGATCGAGCTTATGACGATTTTGATGCGCTTTTAAAAGCTCTTGACCGACTAATTGAGCCGCACGCGCAGCCATCACCACCATAGGTTCCATTGAACACCCACTACAATTTGAAGATATTGATAAAGAATAATGCATAAAAGCCCGCGCATCTTATCAAAGATCGGGGCTTTTAGGGAAAAAATGTTTCTAAAATTTAAAAACGGTGCTTAAACCATATGTACAAGTTTCGACCAGGCTTGGCGCACTGAGCTTTCAATGCCTTCTGCATCTAGTCCTGCCTGATGCAACATTTGCGCATGAGTCGCTTGATGCATAAATGTATCCGCTAATCCGAGATTTAACATCGGTTTCACGATTTGAGCTTGTGCCAAATATTCATTAACCGCGCTGCCCGCACCCGCCATCACCGCATGTTCTTCAACCGTAACAAATAAAGCCGTTGATGGCGCTAAAGTCGCTATCACTTTTTCATCAAGCGGTTTAACAAAGCGCATATTCACCACACGAACTGCTAAATCTTGCTCAGCCAATTTCTGTGCTGCCTCTACTGCGGCCTGAACACGACTACCAAAGGCAAGAATGCTAATAACGTCGTCTTGGGCATCATTAAAGCTCGCTACAATTTCAGCCTGACCAATTTCCATCAGGATCATCTCTTGTTGAATTTCAACACCCAAACCATTGCCACGCGGGTAACGCACTGCGGCAGGACCATTGTATAAATAAGCGGTATGCAACATTTGACGACATTCATTTTCGTCTTTTGGCGCCATAATCACCAAATTCGGTACGGTACGCATAAAGGCATAGTCATAGGCCCCAGCATGAGTCGGGCCATCTTCACCCACTAAACCTGCACGGTCGATACCAAAGGTAACATCTAAATTTTGCAGGGCCACATCATGAATCAATTGATCATAGCCGCGTTGCAAGAAGGTCGAGTAAATGGCCACCACAGGTTTTAAGCCTTCACATGCCATACCCGCCGCCAAAGTTACAGCATGCTGTTCTGCAATGGCGACATCAAAAAAGCGCTGTGGATACTGTTTGGCAAAACCGACCATACCTGAGCCTTCGCACATGGCAGGGGTAATCGCCAGTAAACGCTCATCTTGTGCCGCTTCATCACATAACCATTGACCAAAGACATCTGAATATTTGGGCGCTGTTTGTGGCGCAGACTTGGCATTTATTTTTGCAATCGCGTGATATTTGATTTGGTCAGCTTCAGCAGGGGCGAAGCCTTTGCCTTTTTTGGTATAGACATGGATCAAACGTGGACCTTTACGTTTTTTCAATGCGGTAAAGACTTGTGTCAGTTGTTCGACATCGTGCCCATCGAAAGGCCCAAAGTAATCAAAACCAATCGCTTTAAATACGTTGTCAGCCGCATCTGTCGCTGCGCTATGTAAGCGCGAGTTATAGATCCATTCAGGATGTGGCTGCACATAAGCTTCGCCATCCGCTGATATATTAATGGACTGCCCACTTTCCCAAATCGAAGCCAAATGTTTAGCAAAACCACCTGTGCTGCATGAAATCGACATATCGTTGTCATTCAGCACCACCATCAGGTCCGCATCATGCGCGACTGCATCGTTCATAGCTTCAAAGGCCATACCCGCTGTCATCGCCCCATCACCAATGATCGCGACCACTTCACATGGATTGTTTTGATAACGACGTGCCAGCGCCATACCTAGACCTGCTGAAATCGCAGTCGAAGAATGTCCGACTCCAAAGGTATCAAATACCGATTCATCACGCGCAGGAAAGGCAGCTAAACCATCTTTGGCACGAATCGTGGTGAGCTGTTCACGACGCCCAGTCAAAGCTTTATGCGGATAGGCTTGATGACCGACATCCCAAATTAAGCGGTCATTCGGCGTGTTAAAGCAATAATGTAATGCCACGGTGAGCTCGACTACACCGAGGTTTGCACCAAAGTGTCCCCCACTTTGTCCTGCGGCATACAGAATAAATTGACGTAGCTCGTCTGCCACTTGTGCTAATTGACTTTGCTCAAGCGAGCGAAGTTGTTGAGGATGATCAATCGTATCCAACAACGGTGTTACAGGGCGATGAGCTGGTATTTCTGTATACAACATAATATGGCAAAGCCTTCTAAAGCCTGGCAAATCTAGCTAGGTCAAATGGGTAATTCGATCATATCGTCGAATGCTATCACCTTCAATCAGCCATATTTCTAGCGATGCAGTTTTGAGCAGTGCTCTCACTGGGTGTTCGTTTAGTGCAGGTGATTATCCTGAATAATCTTACTATTTATCAACTATTATCGTTCGCTTTATACAAAAAAGAAAATCTTCTGCATAAATTCATGGATGCAATTCTACCAATGTCGATGCATTACGCTATACTTTAGCCAATTTCTGAACTATTTACAGGTTTAGCTGTGCCTATTGAATTTGTTGCTACATCCCGTTTACCGACTGCTTTTGGTGAGTTTAACATCACCGTATTTCAAGATCCTAAGACCGGTGAAGAACATGTTGCACTCTCAAAAGGTTTGGATCAGCCGATCACAGAACCCGTTTTAGTCCGTGTTCATTCCGAATGTCTCACGGGCGATGCCTTTGCTTCCTTGAAGTGTGACTGTGGCCCACAATTGCAAGCCACGCAAAAACTGATCAATGAAGCTGGGCAAGGCGTGATTCTGTATTTGCGCCAAGAAGGTCGTGGCATTGGACTGACCAATAAAATTCGTGCTTATGCGCTACAAGATCAAGGGCATGACACGGTCGATGCCAACCTAATGCTCAACCTCCCTGCCGATGCACGTCGTTATGACATGGTCAGTATTATGTTGGAGCATTTAAATATTCAACAAGTCCGTTTGATTACCAACAATCCATTGAAGATTGCAGCACTGCAAGAGCAAGGGATCAATGTGGTAGATCGTGTGCCTTTGACGGTCGGTTTAAATCCTTTCAATGAAGAGTATTTAAAAACCAAACATGAACGCATGGCACACTTGTACAAGAAAGATGATTTCTAAAATTTGAAAACATACTCTAAGCCTGCTTGAAAAAGGCCGGCTTAGAGCGCTTTAATGACATTAGATGGTCATTGAGAAAATACGACTCTCGGGTCGACGGCGTTTTAAATGTAAATCGAACGCCATACAAATATTGCGCACAAAGGCTTTACCCTGCTCAGTCACTCGTAAACTCTGTGGCCCAATCTCTAATAAACCGTCGTCCCGCATTTCTTCCAGTTGTCCCAAGACCTCAGCCAATTCAGGAAATTGCATATCTGATTCTGCCCACGACGTCTGAAAGCTACACATCAAATTTAAAATGTGACGACGAATCATCAGATCTTCAGCACTTAAAATATGCCCACGATAGACAGGAAGTTCATTGTTTTCGAGTCGCGCATAATAATCTTCGAGTTTCTTTTCATTTTGCGCAAAGCTATACCAGCTGTCGCTGATGGATGAAATACCTAAACCTATCATCACTTGGTTTTTTGATGCGGTGTAGCCCATAAAATTGCGATGCAAAGTGCCTGCCTGAAATGATTGATACATCGCATCATTTTCTAAAGCAAAATGATCCATACCAATTTCATGATAACCCTGTGCCAGTAATTTATTCTTCCCTTCTTCATAGCACTGGCGTTTTACTTCATCTTTCGGCACATCATGGTCTTTAAAACCACGTTGCCCATTGCCTTTGATCCATGGCACATGCGCATAACTATAAAATGCCAGACGATCTGGGCGTAAACGATTGGTTTGATCAATGGTATTGAGCACATCATCTAGGTTTTGAAAAGGCAGACCAAAGACCAAATCATGTGAAATTGAGCTATAGCCTATTTCACGTGCCCACTGCGTCACTTGCTGGACATGTTCAAAAGGCTGTATCCGATGAATGGCTTTTTGTACGGTTTCATTATAATCCTGCACCCCATAACTGACACGGCGAAAACCCAAGTCATACAAGGCTTGCAAATGCTCCCGTGTGGTATTATTCGGATGCCCTTCAAAGCTAAACTCATGCTGCTCGGCAATCTCTGCTTGCGCAAGGATACTTTCAATCAGTTGAGTTAAATGCGCTGGAGAAAAGAAAGTGGGCGTTCCTCCACCCAAATGAATTTCTTTAATGCGGGGTTTTTCTTCAAGCCATTCACAATAAAGAGACCATTCCTTTAAAACCGCCTGAATATAAGGCTGCTCCATCTCATGCTTTTTGGTCACGCGTTTGTGACAGCCACAAAAAGTACAGAGACTTTCACAAAAAGGCAGATGAATATACAAACTTATGCCTTCAGTCGAATTCGATTCAGCAAACGATGTTTTCAGCGTCTGTTTCCATTGCTCTAAAGAAAACTGTGGCTCTTCCCAATACGGCACCGTTGGGTAACTGGTATAACGTGGACCAGGAACATTGTATTTTTGAATCAATGAATCGCGCATATTTACCATCAGCTCTTCCACATTCAGAAAATGCAGCCTATTCTGCATCGCCAAACTCGGGTCTGTACTGTGGTTATTCTGCTGAGCTTAGTATCAGAATTCAACCTAGCGAATTGGTCAGGTTATTTTGCACATAGCAACATTTCATTTTTGAATTGCTTCACAACATCGAATGCTGCGGTAGGACTCTTCGGAAAATATTCTTAATCTTTTTGCTGTTTTATGTTTTGATGTAGGCAGTTTTCATCTTTTCCCATGAGGCTTTTCATGCAGCACCCAACGTCTGCGGATATCCAACGTGTTCGCGAATTTCTCCTCGACTTACAGACTCGTATTTGTGCCGCACTTGAACAACAAGAACGTGCAGGTGGCGGGACTGCGCAGTTTGAAATAGATGATTGGGAGCGTCCTGAAGGCGGTGGTGGTCGTTCACGCGTGCTGCAAAATGGCACAGTGATTGAAAAAGGCGGAGTGATGTTCTCACACATCAACATTTCTAAACTCCCCTCTTCAGCGACTGAGCGCCATCCGCAAATTGCAGGTGCCAAAGCACAGGCTATGGGTGTGTCCTTAGTGATCCATCCGAAAAATCCAAATGTCCCGACTTCACATGCCAATGTGCGCTTATTCGTGGCTGAAAAAGAAGGTCAAGATCCAATTTGGTGGTTTGGAGGGGGTTTCGATCTCACTCCATTTTACCCAAATGATGAAGATGTGCTGTCATGGCATCAGACAGCGCATGACTTATGTGCGCCCTTTGGCGCTGAAGTCTATGCCGAACATAAACAATGGTGTGATGACTACTTCTATTTAAAACACCGTGACGAACAACGTGGTGTCGGTGGATTGTTCTTTGATGATCTCAATCAATGGGACTTTGAAACCTGTTTCCAATATATCCAAGCCGTGGGCAATGGCTACCTAGAAGCTATTCTTCCGATCTTCCAGCGTAACCAAGACAAGCCATTTAGCGAGGCGCAACGCGACTTTCAAATCTATCGTCGTGGTCGTTATGTCGAATATAACTTGGTTTATGACCGCGGTACACTTTTTGGGTTACAAACAGGTGGCCGGATTGAATCGATTTTAGTGAGCTTGCCGAATTTGGCTGGTTGGTCATATCGACCTGAATGGGAGGTCGATTCCGCTGAGAAAAAACTGACCGCCTTTTACCTCAAACCGCAAGATTGGCTCAACCTACTCAAATAGACACACAGGCTTACAATTCTACACCCCCCACGCATGCCCTTTTCACTAGATTAGGGCAGCCTATCCATTAAATTTTATATATTTCCCGATCAATTCCCCGTAGAATAGCTACTACACAAAGCGTCATTTCTTTGCATCTATTAAAGCATTGTCACAGGTTTAACACAGTAATTGGGTTCTTTTGAGTTCATTGAAGTCGTAAGCTAAATCAAGTCATTTGCAATATATTCATTTTAATGACATCAACATTTAGTATCCTCCTTTGTGTTCTATGAGGCCCAAAACATGTTCGCAAAAAGAGTTAGCTCGACCACTATGGTTCTTTTCTGCTTTGCTATTGTGTTGCTAAGCTCGATCAGTACCACAATTTTTTCTGAAAGTGCGTTTAATGACAATGCATCCATCAGCATCACTGTATTTGCAGGTATCGGCTTAACCCTGACTGCAGCAAAATTATTGTTTGATGCGATTCACAGCATCTGTAATCCATAATTTAACTATTTTTTCTATTTATAAACACCATTGAACGCTTTAGCCTGCATGTAATTTGCCGTATATTGAAGGCATTTCTCACATGGACTTGGTGCGATGAGCAAACAATTCGCTGTCATTGGCAACCCAATTGAGCAGTCTCGCTCACCTGAACTTCACCATGCGTTTGCACAAAAAATGGGGCTCAACCTCAACTACAGTAAACGTCTTGCACCACTGGATGGCTTCCTCGCCAACATCCAAGAATTTTTCTCACAAGGTGGCATGGGTCTAAACGTCACGGTCCCGTTTAAAGAACAAGCCTTTGCAGCCTGCGCAGTCCTCACTGAACGCGCTAAAATCGCAAAAGCAGTCAATACGCTGTGGATGGTTGATGGTCAATTACATGGTGACAACACCGATGGACAAGGCTTAGTCGATGCCATTCGTGCGTTGGACTGGAACTTAGACCAGACAGATGCACTGATCATCGGTGCAGGTGGTGCAACTCGTGGCGTCATTTATCCACTGGTCCAAGCAGGGGTGAAAAAAATTGTGATTGCCAATCGTACCCTTGCCCGTGCTGAGCAACTGGTTGCTGACTTAAAAACAGCTGTACCGCAAGCCGAATTGCAAGCCATCGGCTTAGATGCGCTCGAAGGTCAGTTTGACTTGGTGATTAACGCAACCTCTGCCAGCCTAAGCGGCGATGCCCTCGTTCTGCCAGAAACACTCCAGTTTCAACATGCCTATGAAATGGCCTATGGCAAACCCTCAACCTTTTTAGATCAAGCCAAAGCTCGCGGCATACCTACCTCAGAAGGCTACGGCATGCTGGTTGGTCAGGCGATTGAATCTTTTTCAATTTGGAATAGCGTCAAACCTAACCTGAAAGATTTTTTATAAGCACAAATAAAAAAGAACCTCCGCAGAGGTTCTTTTTTTCAGATTAGTTCATGTGTTTCTGTACGGCTTTATAGGTCTCGTAATAGGTCGAATCGCTAAAGAAGTCGTCATGTTCAAGCTTCAAACCTTGCAACGATTTTTCTGTCAATTGACCTTTTAAGTCATCTGCAAATGCTTTAGCAAAGACTTGTGCAGACTGAGTCAAATATGCAGTTTGCTCTTGGTCAATCTCATAGGTATCGGTGAATTTGTCTTGATAGACCTGAGCAAAAACCGCTTGCTTGGTTTTGTATTTCTTCGCCAAATCCTTCCAATGCTGATTTTCTTGTACATCTTCCAGTGCATCATTAACAATATTGGCGATACTTTCTCCCAGCTCATCAAAGTCTTGTTCATGTTGTAAAGCATGTTTTTGACGTAACTGATTCAGACGTTTAAGTGCTGCACCCTTCGGCTCTGCAACATCCATGAACTCATAGGCATAAACTTCTGAAATTTCATTGATGGTCGCTGAGCTATAGTAACGAATATACTCTGGACGCTGTGCAGCAAACATCAAAGCAAATACCGCTTGATAGGCTTTGACTTCAGAATGCTGACGTGCATAGCTTTGCTGCGCTGCCTGCTGGTAATAATCTGAAATAGCCTTAGGTAATTCTGTTGTGCTTGATGATGCGCTCTCTACACTTGATGAATCTGCACCTAACGGGCCCAGCATGCCTTTCACTACATTTTCCAGCAGTGAACCTTTAGATACTTCCTCAATCGATTTGGCATTTCTTAAAGCTTGACGGTCAATGGCGGTCGCACTGCCATAATTAAACACCTGATTGGTGCTCTTAATTTGTAGCTTACCAATTTGCTCATCGCTAATCACAATGTTGTAATCCATGTTTTGCGCACGACCTTTTTGGTCGAGTCCAACATCCATCACAAACGGTGAACGCTCGCTACCCAGCTGCGCCATGATCGGTGTAATTTCAGCCTGATGTTTTTGCCAAAGTTGTTTAAAGCTTTGTGCGTCTACCAGTTGCTCTGTTTGATACGCGCTAAAGAGTGGTTTCAGCTCTTCCAAAACATTGGTCGCTGTTTGTCCAAAGCTCTCTTCATCTGCAGATTCATTGGTTACTTTAGGTGCAAGTACATCAATATCTTGATAATCACGGCATGCGGTCACCTTCCCAATAGGAATGCTCTTGCTGTTGATGAGGGCATCGCAAGCTTCTTCAGAGAGTGTATTTGGTGCTGCAGAAGTAGACACTTCAGTTGCTGTCTCATCAGCATCTTCTGTCGCGGCCTGCGCATAAGCCACATCTGCTGCTGCATCTACAACAATGTCTTGTTCATCGCTCTGCCCATAACCACTCAGGTTCTGCATTTTTTGGTTTACCAAATGACTGACTCGTTCGAGTGAATCATAGGCTGGATCTTCACTTGCGCTACTTGCAGCACTCTCTACTTCTTTCACTGCCTGCATTGCATCTTCCGCTGCGCTTGGCGTTTTTGCAGCATCCTCAATCAGACGCTCAGCATCAAAAGCTTGTATCTGCTGGGTATAGTGCAGTTTATTGACGTATTCAAACAAGCCCAATTGTACTTGTGCTGTTTCTAAGTCACCCATATAGCGAATTTTCTTGCTTAGCCCTGCTTCTTTTTCTGACTTGCTTAAATCAACACTATGCACCTGATTTGGCTCTGCCAAAGCATATGGCAGTGCATTCATCTGCTTCAAATATTCAGCAAACTTTTTAAAATCAATATGACCGAATGCTTCTTTATGCTTAGAAAAGTCAATGTAGGCAAAACGATCCTGACTTTCACGATTCACCATGAACGGCATAAAGGCAAAGTAGTTGGTGTAGAATTTATAATCATTAAAATCAACCACCATCGGCAACTGTGCTTGCACTTGTAGGGTTGGTTTTTGATAACTTAACTGCAAAGTCAATGCTGCCAATTTTTGACGGAAATGCACAGAGCCTTGATAACTAAACTGTAAGTCATTGAGTAAATTTACCAAAGATTCTGCGATTTGAACCTTAGCAGACCGTGATTCACCACTGCCATACAACGATGCATACGGATTTTGTTCACGCGCAAGTGCATCATATAGGGCTTGTTTTTCTTTGGCCGTAAAAGAAATCTTTTGATTTTTTAATAGTTGATCTAATTGTTTTTTCAACTCTGGATCTAAGTTCGTCCCATTTGACTGAGTATTCGACTTAGAATTTGGCTTGGACTCATTAAAATTAAAGTCAGATTGAATAGAGAACTGACCTTTAAAATCATAGCTGGCATTTTCAAACATGGCATTTAGGCCTTGCGTGGCTTGTTGCCCGAGCTGCTGATCTGAAGAGGCATTGGATTTAATGACATGCTGAGTACACCCACTGATACTCAAACCCAATAAACAAAGTGTTATATATTTTAAGCGCATAATACTTGCTGAAAACCTGAGTTAATTATAGTTTATTAAAAAAGTACATGATCAAAAGACCATCGAGTCAGTGTAACAGAACTGTCTTTTTAGATTGATGATTTTATCTACCAATTCGCCTTTCTGACATTTTCTCAAGTCGGATCTATCAATGTATTTTGATACGATGTATGAATAATGAAATGATCGATTTAAATAATCCAATACTATTTCTAAATTAGGATTACACACATGCCTGCATATAAAGCTCCCTTACATGATATTCGCTTCTTAATGAATGAAGTGCTGGATTATCCTGCACATTATCAAACCCTATCGAATGGTGAAGCTGCCGACGCTGATACGGTAGATATGATCTTAGAAGGCGCAGCAGATTTTTGTGAAAATATTTTATCTCCTTTAAACCAATCGGGCGATGAAGAAGGTTGTACCTTCGACAATGGTGAAGTGAAAACACCAAAAGGCTTCAAAGAAGCTTACGACCAGTTTGTCCAAGGTGGCTGGCAAGGTTTGTCTTTTCCTGAAGAATTTGGCGGTCAGAATCTGCCACAATCTTTAAATCTGATTAAATCGGAAATGATGGGCACAGCAAACTGGTCTTTCCAAATGTACCCAGGTTTAAGCATCGGCTGTATGAACACCATTTTACAGTTTGGTACAGACGAACAGAAAAATCTGTATATGCCGAACTTAGTGGCAGGTACATGGTCTGGTACCATGTGTTTAACTGAACCTCAGTGTGGCACCGACTTAGGCCAAGTCAAAACCAAGGCCGAACCGAATGCTGATGGCACTTATAACATCTCAGGCACCAAAATCTTCATCTCTGCAGGTGAACAAGATTTAACGGAAAACATCATTCACATCGTACTTGCTCGTCTTCCAGATGCACCTGCAGGCACCAAAGGGATTTCACTGTTCATTGTGCCTAAATTCTTGGTCAATGCAGACAGTAGCCTTGGTGAACGTAACCCTGTGACCTGTGGTTCAATTGAACATAAGATGGGGATTCGTGCTTCTGCAACCGCAGTGTTGAACTTTGATAATGCTGTCGGTTACTTGATTGGTGAGCCAAACAAAGGCTTACATGCCATGTTCACCTTCATGAACACCGCACGTATCGGTACGGCAATTCAAGGTATTGCACATGCTGAGCTTTCTTTCCAAGGTGCACTTCCATATGCCAAAGAACGTATGTCTATGCGTGCACTTTCTGGCAAGAAAGACCCTGAAAAAGTCGCGGATGCCATTATTCATCACGCTGACGTTCGCCGTATGTTGCTCACACAAAAAGCGATTGCTGAAGGCGGCCGCTCAATGATTTATTATGCCGCGCAAATTGCCGACAAAATGGCAGATGCGCTTGAACGTGGCGATACTGCTGCATTTGAAGCACATGATGATCACTTAGGTTTCTATACCCCAATTTTAAAAGGCTTCTTAACTGAATTGGGCTTGGAAGCTGCAAACCACGGTATGCAAGTCTATGGCGGTCATGGCTACATTAAAGAATGGGGCATGGAGCAAATTGCACGTGATGCACGTATTGCAACACTGTATGAAGGCACTACAGGAGTTCAAGCACTGGACTTGATTGGTCGTAAAGTACTTCTGACCTCTAAAGGTAAAGTCATTCGTGATTACACTGCTGAAATTCTGAAATTCTGTGGCCAACATGCTCGCAACAAATACATGCGCCGTTTTGCTTGGGACTTAACTAAGCTTTGCGCGCAATGGAATGCTTTAACTGTTCGTATCATGCTGGCCGCTCGTAAAGACCGTGACATCGTGTCATCTGCATCTGTCGATTTCTTGATGTTCTCGGGCTATGTAATGATGGCGTATTTCTGGGCTCAACAAGCAGCTGTAGCCTCTGCTAAAGTGGCATCAGGTGAAGGTCAAGAAACACCTGAATTCTACAAAGCAAAAATCAAGCTGGCTGACTTCTACTTTGAACGCATGTTACCGCGCACTCAAGGTCATGCTGAAGCAATGGTCAATCCTTCAAAAACCATGACCTCATTGGCTGCTGAACACTTTAGCTTTGATTACTAATTAACAGTATTAGACCGATAAAAAGAGCGCTCAGGCGCTCTTTTTATTTCCTGTCCGACCTTAAAATTCAACTCCCCCTGTAATTTAGCCGTAGCTCCAATTTTCTGGCCTCATCCTTAGACTTTGGAAAAAGTGCCCCCTACAGTTAAAAAGGGCTCTCTACGCTTCCAGATAGTTTTTTAGAGTTAGTGCGTTAAAAATTTTGTCAGGGCTCTGTCTTTCTACAACTTAAATTTAAGTAAGAAAATCGCGCTAATATTTTAAAAACCATTTAACAAAAAAAATAATATAAATATTCAATTACATCAGAAAAACAAATATGATCAGCATTCAAATATCAGTAAAGGAAATAACTATGTTAAAAATATATAAGCTGAGCTACTATATCTTTCCGCTCATGCTGGGCTTTTTATCAATGGACACTATTGCGGCAATCAATGTTTATGGCCCAGGTGGGCCAGCACCAGCGATGCATGAAGCAGCGAAACAATTTAAAAATAAGACAGGGATAGATGTCCATGTAACCGCTGGTCCTACTTCACAATGGGCCGACAAAGCCAAACTCGATGCCGACATCATCTATAGCGGTTCAGAAGCGATGATGTCAGATTTCGAAAGCGTATTTGCTGACAAAATCGTAAAGGACTCGATTGAACCACTCTACTTACGCCCTGCTGCCATTTTAGTCAGAAAAAGAAATCCAAAACATATTCAAGGATTTAAAGACCTAAGCAAACCAAACACTAAAGTTTTGGTCACACATGGCGCAGGCCAAGTGGGCATGTGGGAAGATATTGCAGGTAGAACAGGCAACATTCAGCTCACAAAATCCTTCCGTAAAAATATCGCCATGTATGCGCCCAATACAGGCGCAGCGAAAAAAGCATGGGAAACAGACAGCAGTTATGATGCATGGTTGGTATTTAATATTTGGGGAGTCAGTAATCCAGACATTGGGCAAATTATTCCGATCGAACCTGAACTGGTGATTTACCGTGATGCAGGTGTTGCACTGACTCAGCACAGTCTAAAAAATCCTGAAGCAAAAAGTTTTGTTACGTTTTTAAGTTCTCCACAAGGCCATGCGATTTTTAAACAGTTTGGTTGGAACAAATGAGTGCTGAATTTTAATCTTTGACTCACATTAAAGATCAGTTTCCAAGCTTAAAAAATCGAACTTTTAATAAGAAAATTGGACATAAAAAAGAGCGCCACGGCGCTCTTGATTGAAGAAAATAAACTACTGAACCTCAGCCAAAAGCGCTTGTGCTGCCATTTTACCCAAGGTATTCGATGCTAAAGGACTATCTCCTGTAATTAACTTACGGTCTTGAATACACTGTCCCGACATCTCTTTATTGACCACTTCAACACCCAACTTTTCTAAGCGATCTGCCAACAACCACGGTAATTCTCCTGGCATATAACCTATGTCTAAGTTTGCCCCTTGATCGAGTGCATCTGGGAACACACACATTTTATAGCCTTTAAAAATATAGTTTTCAGGCGCTTCATTAACCGCGGCAGCCAATAAGCCTGCTGGCCCATGACACAGCGAAATGACAAATTTATCTTTTGCCACCGCCCACTTCAGTAAGGTTTTTAAGTCTTCACTGTCAGGTAGACCAATTAAAGCACCATGCCCACCAGGAATAAGAACAGCCAAATAGGGAGAGTCATCACCTAAACTGTTTTTCAGTACATCTGCCAGTTTTAGGGGTTTCTTAAATTGGGCTAGGTATTTTTGGAATGTTGCAGGCACGACAGCATCTTCATGGGGCATCGCCCACATTTCAAGTTTAACTGGATTGCCGGATAACGTAGCAATATCAATGTCAAAGCCCGCACGGTCTAAATGATACATAGGCAATAAAGTTTCTACTGGGTGGTTGCCGGTGGAGAAGAACTTGCCATTTTTCATCAGTAGATAACGCTCATCGCTTGCGACCATCAAAACTTTTTTATGCCCAATATAGGGTGTTGGATAGTCGGTTCCATCGAAGTCGGTTTTACTGGCGGTGTATTGGGAAAGTGAATAAGGTGATGGGAAAAAGGCATTATCTTCAGCTAAATCAGGGCTTGGATTACGGTCTTGGCTGGTCTGTGCCATGCTGATTCTCCTTTATTATTGCTTGGATATTTTCAGTTTTACGAAACCTAGAGTTCTGTACCACAGCTCATTTATTCAGCATAACAAAGTTTCAACGTGGCTCTGTTTTAAGATGTAAATATAAGCTTGCCTGTATGACAAGATAAAAATTTGAACAATAAAAAACCCCGACATCCTGTCGGGGTTTTTCGTATTAAGTGCTGAGGTATGACTCCTGTCGTACCTTCGTCCTTGAGCTGATCTTTATTGTTATTCTATTGGAGCATCCTGCTCTCTATGGTTCTATATTAGAAAACTTACAAGCAGACGTATAGGCGAAAAAAGCGGGAATTGATGTAAGCTAATTCGTACAAATGAATCAACCCTATTCATTATCGGCTGAATCAAAAATGGCTGACCATTTAAAACCTGATGATTATTAACTCGCTTAATTTCACGCGCAGGTATTCTTTTAGACTTTATGTTTTAATTCTTGTGTATTTTAGCTGGGTTTAATCCTGATGAGAAAGCAATACCATTTTAGAAAAGTTGAAAACGATACCTATATCTGGGATGTCGATCACTTGGTCGAGCTCACTCAATCTTTTCAAGTCAGACAAGTTCCGCTATCAGAAATGAAGGAATTAGACGAAGCTTATTGGTATCCAGATACTCACCCCACCACTCAAGACATTATTGCGCATATGCAACTCATTCTAGATGCAGATTTATCTTATCCCATAATTTTATGTGCTCAAGGCCGATTAATGGATGGTATGCACAGAGTGGCAAAAGCAAAGATTTTAGGCAAGGCGTCCATTTCTGCGGTTCAATTTGATACAAATCCGCAACCTGACTTTATCAATGTGCATGAAGATGATCTGATCTATGATGATTAAATCATCCAGTCATTTTTTAAATCAAAACAATATAGATACATGAAACACTAATCACAGATTGGGCTTTGAATGAGACTCTATGTAAAAAGAGGGATTGAATCATAAGCTTTTTATTGTTTAATATTTGAGCTAAAACTTAAGTAAACTTAAAAGAAAATATCTATTCAAATTGTGGATATACGAAATCGTAATACCCTGTTTTTATACGTTTCACTATATCAAAAGGGTTCACAACCACCCCTATTTCGGCTTTACGGTTTTCCCCCTCTAACTCGCCAACATAAGTAAATTGATCATCATTGATGTGCCATACATACCAGTTTTGAGATATTTTTATTGTTTCCTCTCCTACTTTCGCACCATAATCTCTTGAATCTCTAAATAGAATTTTAGAAATATCTCCAAGCTCCGTACTCTTGCCAACTTTAGTCCACAGATCCATTTTTACTCCCCATCTCGTCACACAGTGAGCATAAAACTCGACCTCACCATGAACAATATCCGATATGTCAAGGTGAGGTCCACATGGATACTCAGTTTTAAATACCCTAATCACATCACTATTCAGTTGTGTTTGATCATAAGCAATAAGTTGAAAATATTTCTTCGTGCCATGCTCTAAGTCTACAGAAAAAATATCGCCGATCTTTGTATAAACTCTTGCCATGCTTGAATACCCAAATTCTCAGTTTTTTAATTAAATGAAGATTCTTAACGAAGGCCGTGATATTCGTTCCCCCAATTTCATGTCTTCTATTTTTTCTCACATATCTTAGCCGACTATGAAATGAAGATTGTGCCGTGCTGATTTATAGGTCTTACAATCAATAACAGTAAAATATTTTTTATTATATAAATCTATATCTTATAAAAAATACCAAAAATTAGAATTTTTATAGAACTTCCACAGCGCATGTATCGCTTTTGAGCAAAATTCAAAGCCATGATGGCAACTCATACAATCATGGCTTTATAAAACTTAGATAAATTCTTCCAACACTGAGTTTAAAAATATATGCCCTTGCTCGGTACATGCTAAGCGCATGGCATCATCCACCATTAATTTTCGACTGCGTAGTGAGTCTAACGTTTCAGCCAAACTATCCAGATTCAAACCTGTACGCTGCGCATAATATTCAACTGCAACCCCATCATTTAAACGCAAAGCATTCATCATAAACTCAAATGGAAGTTCGTCGGCTTCAATCCGCTTAAACTGCACATGCTCCGCAGGGACTTTAGCCAAATAGTCTTTGGGTAAACGAGTTTTCTGGAAACGATAGACTCCATCTGGCTGGGTCAATTTGGCATGTGCACCTGCCCCTATCGCTAAATAGTCGCCAAACTGCCAGTAATTCAAATTATGCGTGGAAGGCTGCTCTTTACGCCATGCCGAGACTTCATAATTGATAAAACCCTGTGCTTTTAAATAAGCTTCACCTTGGGCTTGAATCTCTTCAAGCACATCATCCACAGGTAAGACAGGCTTGGTTCTAAAGAACACGGTATTTGGTTCAATCGTGAGTTGATACCATGAAATATGCGTTGCACCATTATCCACGGCAAGCTTCAAATCCAGTAAAGCTTGCTCTAAAGTTTGCTCAGGCAGACCATGCATCAGGTCGACATTAATACGTTTAAAACCTGCATCACGCGCAAGGCCAATTGCAGAAATCGCATCGGCGTTACTGTGAATTCGTCCCAACTTGGTTAAATGTTCAGTATTAAAACTTTGAACCCCTATCGACAAGCGATTGATACCTGCTGCCAAATAATCGGCAAAAGGGTCATGTTCAACTGTTCCTGGATTGGCTTCTAAGGTAATTTCACAATCCGCCTCAAAAGGCAGCAGTGCTTTCAGCTGGGCAAATAACCATTGATATCCTTGTGCTGAAATTAATGACGGTGTTCCGCCCCCAATAAACACACTATGAATATGACGCCCTTGAGCAAACTCGAGTTGAGTTTTAAAGTCTTCCACCAAAGCATGTAAATATTCTTGCTCTAAATCTAAAGACAGTTTTCCATCTGGCACCGCATGCGAGTTAAAGTCGCAATAGGGGCACTTACGCACACACCACGGCATGTGAATATATAAAGACAACGGAATATTTGCAGGATGTAAATCAGTCAAGGAATAGACTCTAAAGCACAGCGGTAATCTTGCATATTTTAACATGACTGCATCAAGACACTTATGAAATCTGAATCTATTTGGATTAGACTGATAAAAAGACAAGAAGAATGAATGGTTTAAAATGATGAAAATATCGAGCCACTTGCTGTTTATGCTACCACTGGCCTTTGGTATTGGCATTGCTATGACTTTTCAAACGGCGCTGAATACACAGCTCAGAGAATATTTTTACTCTCCACTACAAGCCGCATTGTTATCCTTCTTCATTGGAACCTGCGTTTTAGCACTTTTGGTTGTAGTCCAGCCCGTCGACAAACCACAGTTACATGATTTTTCCAATATTCCTTGGTACTTATGGCTCGGTGGCTGCTTAGGGGTTTATGCCATCAGTATAAGCATCTATACTGCGCCTAAATTAGGCTTTCTCACGTTTTCAGGTTTGGTTATTTTTGGACAAATCCTGACCTCGATGATTTTTGACCACTATGGTCTACTTGGTACCGAAAAAACCCCTGTCAATTGGCAGCGTTTACTTGGTGGCGTCGTAATTTTTATTGGTGTGCTTCTCACTTTACAACGCTGAATTTATTTAGACCAAGCACATGATGAATATGAGTAATTTTTGTGTCGACTACAAATAAAATCACGTCCCATCGTTTCGAATTAAAAAAGTTATTGGTGTTAATGCTGCCCATCCTGATCACGCAGTTTTCTCAAGCGGGTCTCGGGTTAATTGATACCATTATGGCGGGGCATTTATCCCCTACCGATTTAGCCTCGATTGCCGTCGGTGTTGGTTTATGGATACCAGTGATGTTGCTGTTCAGCGGCATCATGATTGCGACAACACCGTTGGTGGCAGAAGCCAATGGTGCACGCACCCCTGAAAAAATCGCCACCATTGCTCGTCAGTCCCTGTGGGTCGCCTTTATTTTGGGGAGCATTGCGGGTTTAATTTTACAAAGCATGCCACTCTTACTGCCACTCATGGGTGTACCTGCAAACTTACTACCTAAAGCCAGCCTATTTTTACATGCCATTGGCTTTGGCATGCCTGCGGTGACTATGTATGCGGCACTGCGTGGATATTCTGAGGCACTTGGTCATCCGCGCCCTGTCACTGTGATTAGCTTAGCAGCCTTGGTTCTTTTGGTTCCACTGAACTTTGTCTTTATGTATGGTTTCGGCCCGATTCCAGCACTCGGTTCGGCAGGCTGCGGATTTGCCACTGCTATTTTACAATGGATCATGTTTTTCACCTTGGCCACTTATATTTTTAAAGCCTCGGCATATCAAAAAACTCAAGTGTTTAGCACTTGGGAGAAGATGGATCGCTATTGGATCGAGCGTATTTTAAAACTTGGCCTACCCATTGGCTTAGCTATTTTCTTCGAAGTCAGTATTTTTAGTACCGCTGCGATTATTCTCAGTCCATTGGGTGAAACCATTGTGGCAGCGCATCAAATTGCAATGTCGGTCACCTCTCAGTTGTTTATGATTCCGATGTCCCTTGCCATCGCCTTGACTATTCGTGTCGGGACTTACTATGGTGAAAAAAACTGGATCGCGATGCGCAAGGTACAAAAGCTTGGACTGGCTACAGGCACGGTTTTGGCGCTGATGACCATGCTGCTGATTGCACTGTTTCGTCCTGAAATTGTGGCGATTTATACCTCTGATCATGAAGTATCGGAAGTTGCAATGTATTTACTATTATTTGCACTGGCCTACCAGCTGATGGATGCTTGGCAAATTAGTGCCGCAGGCTGTTTACGCGGCATGCAAGATACCAAAGGCCCAATGTGGATTACCATGGTTGCCTATTGGATCGTGGCTTTCCCAGTCAGTATCTATTTAGCGCGCTACACCAACATAGGTGCAGCAGGTGTTTGGATTGGACTGATTGTCGGTTTAAGCGTGGCATGTGTCCTGCTCTTGCTCCGACTTTATAACAACAATAAACGCCTCAGTCAGGACTATCCATAAGTCATGCATGGCATAGAATAGGAAGGAGCCAGACTCTTCTCCTATTCCAGTTGTTCTACTGTTGTGCCAAAGCGTCTTTCAGACCTTGTGGCACTTCACTCTCATCCTCAACGTCTTTAACCACCACCTGCCCCACGATCACCTCACTGCCATTAAAGGTCATGGTGGGTGAACCATACAAACTATAGCCTTCATTCAGTGCTTTGGTGACACGCGCACAAAAATGCACATCATCCTTGCCTGTAAAATAACGATAAACTTTCATTTATTTCTTACTCAAAATTTTTCGCACAGTGTAACGCGATTTTTAAATGCAGCGACATCTTGTGTGCAATTCACTCAACCGACCACTACTATTTAAATAGAAACATCAGCTTAACAATTTAAAGTAGGCAGTTTTGCATTTGTCGCCTATGATCAAATCTGAGATGTAATGAAAATTCCCCGAGGAATATCGCATGGCAAATACGACTCGTACGCCCGGTCGTCGCTTTATGAAACTTGCCAGCATGACAGCAAGTATCGCAACCAAAACTGTGACCAATTCAATTAAAAACTTCAATGCCGATGAAGATAAAAAAAATGCGGCGCGCAGTCAGCTTTTTCAGGACATTGGACTTCAAATTGCAGACACCTTAGGTGAAATGAAAGGTGCCGTGATGAAAGTCGGGCAAATTGCATCTCAATACAAAGACATTTTCCCACCTGAAGTGGCACGTGCGATTAGTAAATTACAACGTCAAGCGCCTGCGATGCCTTTTCAAGAGATCAAAGCTCAAGTTGAAAATGAACTCGGCAAGCCGCTCAATCAAATTTTTACCGCCTTTGATGAACAACCCTTTGCCGCGGCCTCCATTGGCCAAGTGCATAAAGCCACTTTACCGAGTGGTGAGCAAGTTGTGGTTAAAGTTCAATATCCGGGTGTAGAAGAAGCCTGTGAAAGTGACTTAAAACAAGTACGCTTAGCGCTTCGCTTGATGGGCGTGCTCAAAATTGACCGTAAGCTGCAAGATCAACTCTTTAAAGAAATTCAGGACAGTTTAGACAACGAGCTAAACTATCAAATAGAAGCCCAAAACTTAGAGGTCGCAAGAACCTTTCATCAAGCTTTAGACTCTAAAATTATTATTCCTCAAGTCTACAAAGACTATTCAAGCCGTCATATTTTGACCTTAAGCTTAGAGCACGGCGAAAGCATTGAAACTGCTAGTACATGGTCACAAGAGACGCGCAATGAACTGGGCCGTCGTTTATTTCGTGCCATTGGGCGTGAGATTTTCTTCTTAAAGCGCTTCCACTGTGACCCCCATCCGGGCAACTTTGCTTTCCGAGAAGATGGTAGCGTGATCGTATATGACTACGGCGGTGTAAAAACCCTATCGACTGAAATCGTGATGCATTTTAAGCAGCTGATTCAAGCGGCGCGCGACAGTGATATCTTGGCCATGGAACAGCAACTGACTGCTTTGCACTCTATGTCTGAGCAAGGCAAGTTCCCTGCCGAACTGTATGAAGCATGGTTAGAGGTGCTCATGCGTCCACTGACCACTTTGTATGACTTTGCTGAGAACTCAGCGCATCATGATGGTATTGAACTGGTCAAACCATCGCTAAAATACTGGGATGTATTTAAACCCTCACCCGATACACTAATGGTCAATCGCACAGTCTCAGGACATTATTGGAACCTGATTCATCTCAAAGTACACGACAACCTCAATGATCTATTTGAAGAGTTGGTCCCGCCTTCTGCCTAAATAAGAACTGCGGGCACGATAAAATCGCTACAACTCTATAAATCCAGTTACATAAAGTCACTGGGTTTATTTTGACTTCTCAATTGTTATATTATAACATTTCAAAATAATGCATTTAAGGAGAAGTCTATGCGTGCCAATATTCATCCAGAGTATCGTGAAGTCCTGTTCCACGACACCAATGCCGACGCGTTTTTCGTGATCGGCAGTACCTTACAAAGTCATCAAACTCGTGAGTATGAAGGCAAGACTTATCCTTACGTCAGTTTAGATATCTCAAGTGCTTCACATCCGTTTTATACAGGTGAACAACGTCAAACCAGTAATGAAGGTCGTGTTGCAAGCTTCAATAAACGTTTCGCGCGTTTCAAACGCTCACAATAATTTCATTTTTCTTTAAGCTATACGCGTTATAGTAAAGATATCAAGAAGCCTAAGACCTCCTCCAGCTTAGGCTTCTTTTTTATGCGTTCTTTTCTGGTTCCTATTTTGACCAGCTTTTTTCTTAATGTTTAAGCACACTATCCAACAGATAAAATCCGATCCCAAGCACGATGACGCCCACCACTAAACTCGACAGCGCATAGCTCAAAGCCAGCACTGTTTGTCCCTGTCTAAATAACTGAAAAGTTTCGAGGCCAAAACTAGAAAATGTCGTAAAACCGCCCAATATGCCCACCATCAAAAATAAACGTGCTTCTTGTTGTAGTACTGGAAACTTCTGGCTAAAAGCAAAGAAAATACCCGCAGCAAAACAACCGATGATGTTGATCCACCATGTCAGCCATGGAAAACTCATACTCGGTTTAAACAACCATAATCCTGCACCGTAGCGTAAACAGGCCCCTATTCCGCCCCCCATTGCCACCAAGATCCAATTCATTGACCTATCCTATTCTTTACAAAATGCGGTATGGATAAGTCCAAAGTTATCCACAGTTCATCAACTATAACGCTATTAAACCTGAATCAATCCTTGCACTTCAAGGTTTTTCAACATCGGTTGTTGATCCTTATATATCTTCTTGTCTCACTCTCAAAAGTGAACTTCAGCATTCAAACTCACACATGCTTTACATTGGATAATGAACTCAGGATCGCCAAATATCTTTACTTCACCCTAGTGCGCACTATGACCAATGCAACATAGATTCACAAAATCACTAACATAGGTTCTTCATGCAAAACAGAAGGTTTTCTCTCAGGCAAAAACTCCCAAACATGCAATTTTTGGGTATGATGTGGACATAAATTTAGTCGGAAATAGACGCATGGCACAAGTACTATTGGCTCAGCTTGCAGCGGGCGAAGCAAAATTTTCAGATGTATTGGCTTTTATTGAAGCAGCCTATACACATACACCAACTGCATTTAAAAATGGTTTGCAGCACAATGCGGCAACTGAAAACCAAGGTAGCGCAAAAGTGTTTTCGTTTGCACAACTTCAAGGTCTCGATCAAATGCAAACTTTAAGCCTATTTGCTGAACACTATGCTTCCGTTTTAGCCACACCTGATGCAACAGATCATCAAAATATTCGTCAGTTCATGTTGAATGGATGGGATGGTATTGAATTTGAGGGTACGGCATTAACTGCAAAATAAAGATAAAAAACCACGTCCAAGTAACTTGAACGTGGTTTTAAACAAATACAATATTAATTTTATTATCAGATATTTATAAACACTATTAACATTGATACACCTATAAGCATCCACAGATTTGACAAGTAGGTTTCACGTGGAGCAAGACTTCATATGGGTGTTAATCAGCTATAAAACATTAAAACAGCACGCTGAAGTAACTCAGCGCTACTTCCACATTACCCCTTTACCCGTTCGATCCATTGGATTGAGCTGACCCGAAATACTTCACATGCTCCATCGCCCGTATCGGTCGGGGTTAAGGATGAGGTCCAGACCATATCTTTGTCTTTAATTTCAACCAACTCACCTTTTAAACGGACCAAATCACCACGTTTCACGTGTTTAATTTGTTTAGCAATTTCAGGGTTGGCTGGAATGATGTGCATATTTGACACCATTTGCATGGCTTGCTCGGCAGGCACAGGCAAACGATCAATTTTCCAGTTGAGATAACGGTCGTATTGATTCACGGTAATATGACGTGCAATTTCAGGTTCAGCAAATAAGCCCCAACTCACTGCGTAGTCAATCGGAGAGAATTTGGCTTGTGCATCATCCGAATACATTTTAGAACCTAAAATTCGAAAATCACCTTTAAACGGTTTCAATACCGAAATCGATTGATCTTTAGAGGTCGGCGCTAAACCTTTGGCAATGTTGTAATCTACCGTGGCACTTGCACTGATGGGCAACAGCAAACTGCTGAGTAAACTAAGCAGGATAAATTTAGATTTCATTGCAAACCTCATTCCCATCGACCTAGGAAAATATCAACCAATTTTCATCTTAGTCCAGTTTCCTGAAAAGAAGCTTATGAACTTAGTAACATTGTGAACGAATTATGCAGTCTACTTTTAGCCACAGAACTTTTCAGTTAGGCTAGAGCTGAAGAACAGAGACCCAAAAACAATCATGCTTTATAAATACTATCAACAACACATCTTTCCGCATGTCCTGAATCAGGTCATGCAAGTACCAAGCTTAATGGACAAACGCCGCGAACTGCTTTTGCCAATTCAGGGAGAGGTATTAGAAATTGGTTTTGGTACAGGGCTGAATCTACCCTTTTATCAAAATGTCGATACTGTCTTTGCCCTTGAACCCAGTCCTGAGATTTATCATTTAGCTTTAGAGCGAGTACAAGCAGCAGCATTTGAAGTGCATCATGTACAAGCCCGTGCGGAAAAGCTGCCTTTTGCTGACCAGAGCCTTGAGCATGTGGTCAGTACATGGACACTGTGTAGTATTGCTGAGCTAGAACTGGCTTTGGCGGAAATATTACGCGTGCTCAAACCGGGTGGCACCTTACATGTGGTCGAACATGTATTAAATACAAATAACCTTTATATTCAGCGTCTACAACACTTACTCACACCTGTGCAAAAGCGTTTAGCCGATGGTTGCCATCTCAATCGAAACATTGAACTGGCCTTAAAAGCAGCAGGTTTTAATTTGATAGAACAACACTACTTTTATGCCGAAGGTATTCCGAAACTCGGACAACTGATGTTTTTTGCACGTGCTCAAAAGCTACATTCAAGCGATGGGTCATGATAGTCATGTAGAAGACATCTGCTCTATATCAAGCAAGATGCTTTCATGGGTAGACATTATCAAGCTTATTCAATCGTATCGAAGTCGATGCGGACCGTTTCAAAACGAACCCGCCCTGCTTGAATCGCTTGTGCAATGGCAACTTGTCCTTTGGTTAACCTCGCCCCACCGCTTTTAATATCAATGAGAACAATTTCAATGTCCTCTGGTCGCCCTTCTCCATCACGCAGGTCGGTATAACCATCAAAGACCACATAGTCGACAGGATCACCCAAAAACTTGGCATCACTAGGTAAGTATTCAAACTGCGGCATAATCGGTGCCAGTTGCTCCGCCATTTTGCCTTTGAGCACTGCACGACTGGTATTGACACTGCGCTTTTGTGCTTGAGCCAAAGCCTGCTGATGCTCTAGTTCTAATTCAGCAATGTAGCGCTCATATTCTGCTTTGATGCGTCCATTTCGGCTGTGACTTAAAATGAGGGTGGTCAAGACCACACCAATTGCTGCACCGATCAACATTGCCATCCATATGGACATGGTTCTTTCCTAATTTTGTGCTACAGGTAGCAAGATTTAAACTTACAACTTTGGTTTGGTGTCATATGCGACACACAAAAGAATGATATGCTAGGGGTGAGCAGAATAAAATCATTTAAGGTCATGAAAACGATATTAATCGCCAACCAAAAAGGTGGCTGTGGCAAAACGATAACCGCAATCAATTTAGCTTCGGCACTCGCACAAAAAGGTTATAAAGTGGCTTTGGCCGATGCCGATAATCAAAAATCTGCTCGTCAATGGTTAAAACAGCGTCCAGAGCAAGTGGCGCATATTCAAAGTTTAGATTGGCGCCATGAGAAATCGATAGGTGAAGTGCCTAAAAACATTGAATATTTAATTATCGATGCGCCGGGTGCGCTGTCTGGTGAGCATGCCGAACAGCTGGTCAGTGAAGCGCATGCGATTGTGACGCCACTGCAACCCTCGTTTTTTGATATTGACAGTACCCGTCGTTTTTTAAAACATTTACAAGACATTAAACGCATTCGTAAAGGCAAAGTGCAAATTTTGCTTTTGGCCAATCGGGTCAAAGCCAACAGCGCCAGTGCCAAAGACATCCAAGATTTTTTTGCGAAAATTGAACAGCAACCTGTAGCATGGATTTCAGAACGTACCGCGTATGGCCAATTGGCAATGCACGGTTTAAGTGTATTTGATAAAACACAAAAGAATTACCTCTCCATTCAAAGCCAATGGCAACCGCTGCTCAACGCCATTGTCGATGACCCAAGTGCTTGGTTCTAAAATATTCTGCTATAGATAAAACGGGGCTATTCCCTATTTATAGTCGGTTATTCACGAGAACTTACCAAGGGTACGTTCTCGTGCGCATTTTTTTCAGTTAATATGACTTTGACCTTAGAGATATAGCAGTGAATACCGTGCAACGATACGCACCAGCCTTACAAAAAGTATTGTTATTTGGACTGATTTTTATTCTGTTCTATTTGAGCTTTCAAGTCCTGAAATACTTTATTGTACCTGTGCTTTGGGCTGCGATTATTGCCTACATCACATGGCCTCTATATCACTCAGTGCAGAAACTCTGTGGACCGCGTCCAACCTTAAGCGCCACCATCATGATCAGTATGGTGGTTTTAGTTGTCGGCATCCCGCTGACCTTTGCCATCTTTATGCTGCAGCATGAGGGCCGTAATCTGTTTTATGAACTGCAAAGACAAGTGTTCTCAGGTCATTTAGATGTACCTCAATTTATTCGGGACTTGCCCATTATTGGTAAAGAAGTCACCCGTACTTTAAAAGAAATCAACACCGATCCGAACAGTATTGTACAAAATGTCTCAGGCTGGTTTCAAAGCCATTTAAATTATGGTCGTTTGGTGCTGAGTGAAATCAGTAAAAATATTTTTAAACTCTGTTTTGCGGTGATGTCGTTATTCTTCTTCTATCGTGATGGCCAGACCATTTTAAATCAGGTCAGTAAAGCGCTGGAGATGGTGATTGGCCCACGTATCCACCACTATTTAGATACTATTTCTGAAACCACGCGTGCTGTAGTCTATGGGGTTGGCCTGACTGCAATTGCGCAAGCACTCTTGGCAGGCCTGAGCTATTTTGTTGCTGGTGTCCCAAACCCAATGGTACTGACCATTGTGACCTTTATCTTTGCACTCATTCCTTTTGGCCCTCCTGTGGCATATAGCGCCGTGTCTTTATGGTTATTCTCTCAAGGGCAGACTATTGAAGCGATTGGTGTGATGGTGTGGGGTGTCTGTGTGGTCAGCACAGCAGACAATGTGATTCGCCCATTGGTGATCTCAGGTGCAACGCAAATTCCGTTCTTACTGATCATGTTTGGTGTATTGGGTGGTTTAGCCAGCTTTGGTATGGTCGGCTTATTTGTCGGCCCCGTGATTCTAGCGGTACTGTTAGCCATTTGGCGCGAATGGCTACATGAACAAGTCAATGAACCCCTAATGATGCCAAAAGCGACATTGGCTTATGATCCACCCGAAGAGCCTTTAGATACGCCAAAAAAATAAGTTCAGTGAAATGACTTCAACGCATGCTTTCAATGAAACCATGCGTTTTTTATGTCAGATACAAAAACGCTGTACGGACAACATTGAACAGAAGCCCTGGCTTTGTTTGAATGGTTCTGAATTTTAAGGAAAAAAGGATCCAACATGTTGTCTTCTGCTTTCAAACTAAGCGCACTTGTGACTTTAATCGGTTTAGGGACTGTGGCATGTACCACTACACCTACTGAAACCAACACGATGGTCAAAGACGTCGATGTACACGCTGTTTCAACTACAGGTGTGGGACAAAAAATTGGCACCATTCGTTTTATTGATAGCCCTGTTGGTTTAGCAATTCAAACCAATTTGACTCAACTTCCACCTGGCCCACACGGTTTTCATATCCATGAAAAAGGTTCGTGTGATGTGGCTGAAAAAGAAGGAAAACCTGTGGCTGCTCTAGCCGCTGGGGGACACTTTAACCCAGAAAAAGCGCCAAACCACGGCACACCACTCAATGGCCATATGGGTGATTTACCAATCTTGAATGTCGACTCAGCAGGTAATGCAAAAGTCAATTTACTCGCTCCTCGCTTAAGTTTAGCTGACGTTGAGGGCTTAGCGGTGATGGTACATGCAGGTGGCGATAACTATTCAGATACACCTAAACCACTTGGCGGTGGCGGTGACCGTATCGCGTGTGGCGTGATTAAGTAACTCTATCGCCCCCTGCACTGTGAATAAAGCAGTGTTTTGACCTCACACATGTGGATAAGTTTCGACTTATACACACAATGCAGCGGAGCATGGCTCCGCTGCATTTTTATTGTCATAGGCGAATTTTTGATGCAATGGAGCACCGCATTAAATTGACAGTGCCCTGAAAAAAGTTCAGGCTAAAACCAAAATAAAACTAAGCCTAGACTATTACATCGTGAACAATCTTCGTCAGTGGTTTCAGTCCTTTCAGTCCAATGCAATTTTTATGTATTGCTTGCAAATTTTGATTGTGCTGAGTGGCACAACCTTAGGTTTATATTTTTTAGGACTACAACAGCTTATTGTTCCGACCACATTAGGTGCAATTGCAACAGCCCTGACCGACTTCGATGACCGGCTCAGCATTCGTCTCAGAAACCTTGCCTATGTCTGTATCTTGTTCTTTAGTGTTAGTAGCATTTTAGATTTTTTACATCCTTATAAATTCTTCTTCATCTTATATTTATCACTGTCTAGTGCTTGTTTTATTTTACTGGGGGCACTGGGGCAACGCTATGCAGCAATGAGCTTTGGTACCATTTTACTTTCCCTATACAGTATGTTTGGCCTAGGTGAATATTCGGCTTGGTACTTTCAACCTAGTTGTTTTGTCTTGGGAGCATTGTGGTATGGCTGTACCGCCATTGTGTTTTATATTCTTAAACCCACCTTGGCCGTTCAGGACAACTTAGCCCGCTGTTTTAATCAAGTTGCCGATTTGCTCAACGCAAAAGCACGTCTATTCGACCCAGACAATCGAGACAATGTAGAAGCGCTGCTCTACGATTTATCCCTACAAAACAGTACTGTGGTGCAAAGTTTTAACCACACCAAAAGTTCACTACTGACGCGACTAAAAGCATCTCGCGCCAACCAAAATACAATTTATTGGCTCAACCTATATTTTCTCGTTCAAGACATTCATGAACAAGCCAGCTCTAATTATTTACACTATGAGCAGTTACATCAAAACTTTAGCCGAACTGATCTCATTTTTCGTATTCAAAAAAATATTCGACTGCAAGCCCTTGCCTGTCAGGCTTTGGCACGGTGTATTTTGAACAATCAAACCTATGTATCAGATCCAACGACCACTCAGGCGTTGCTGAATTTACACAGTTCCATGCAGGACTGGGTTCGAGATCATCCACACAATATTGAAGTCAAAAACCTACAACTGATTTTAAATAATTTGGACAGTGTTCATGAACGTTTTCAGCACCTCAACGAACTACAATCGCGCCAAGAACAGCGTTATCAACAGCATATTGATAACCTCAACTTATATGATGATGATATCCATGATTGGCATGATCTGTGGCTCAAACTCAGTCAACATCTCACCCCCCAATCCGCACTGTTTCGACATGCGGTACGCATCGCCTTTGTCTTTGCTGTAGGTTATGGCATCTCGCTTCTGCCCTTTGCGCAACATGGCTATTGGATTTTGCTCACCAGTTTATTCGTTTGCCAAATGCGTTATTTCGCCACCAAAAGCCGCTTAAAAATGCGAACCTTAGGCACAATTTTGGGCGTTGTTTTAGGGATTCCGCTGCTGTATTTTGTGCCGAG
This sequence comes from Acinetobacter sp. Gutcm_16, assembly GCF_028649355.1. Taxonomy (NCBI): domain Bacteria; kingdom Pseudomonadati; phylum Pseudomonadota; class Gammaproteobacteria; order Moraxellales; family Moraxellaceae; genus Acinetobacter; species Acinetobacter sp. Gutcm_16. Next base: position 114,955 of record NZ_JAQSUV010000036.1, read on the forward strand.
TATTGAAGGACAACTGCTACTAACCATTATTTTTGGCGTGTGCTTTTTCTATCTCAGTTCCAAGAAATATGCCATGGCAACCCTGATGGCAACACTCATGGTGCTGCTGATTTTTAATTTAAAAGGTGCAGGCTATGCCATTATTTTACCGCGAATTATAGACACCCTCATTGGTTGTGCCATTGCTTGGTTCGCAGTGAGTTTTATTTGGCCCGATTGGGACTTCCGCAATATTTCCAACACCATTAAAAAAGCATCCGATGCAACCCTCAACTATTTCAATGCCATCTGTGAGCAATATCAACACGGTAAAAATAATAGTCTGGCTTACCGCAGTGCGCGTCGTACTGCGCATAATGCCCAAACTGAACTGGCAAACATGATCTCCAGTCTTAGTACCGAGCCCAATCCAAACCCAGAACTGGTACATCATGCTTTTCGCTACTTGGTATATAGCCACAGTCAACTCAGTTATATTTCTGCTTTGGGAAGTCACCGAGAATTGGTGCAGGATACGCAAGTGCTGGAACTCATGCTCTGGTGTCAAAATACGCTGAATCATTTACTACTCCATCAGCAGGCATTAGCTGAACTCGACATCCAGCAGAAACTGGCAGAGATTAAACGTTTAAATGCGCAAGAAACAATGAGTCAGAATTTACACTTGGTCCTCAAACAAATCAGTCTACTACTGGAAACCTTGCCTGAATTGCTGAAGTTAAAAACTGAACTGCTGGCCCGAGACATTAAATAAAACGGACGACACAACGACTATCTTTAAATGGTTCATGATGTACGGGTGTATTGTGGTTCATTTTTATCTGGTTCTTGCGTACACTCGAGCTTCATTCTCATAGATTTTTTGACCATGAACATTCAGACATTACGTGTTGTAGGATTTTTAGAAGGGATTTCTTTTTTACTGTTGTTATTCGTTGCGATGCCAATGAAATACATCTTTGATAACCCGATCCTAGTCAAATACGTGGGTATGGGCCATGGCGTATTATTTATCCTGTTTCTCATCGTGCTGTTTGTGGTCTGTGAAAAGCAAAAATGGTCTTTGAAGATGTTTATTTTAGGTTTGATCGCTTCAATCTTACCTTTTGGGCCTTTTGTGTTTGATGCCAAAATTAAAAAATTAGAACCTGAGCAAGCTGAAGCCTAAGTTTAAAAAACTGGCTTTAAAAAGGATTTTTTAAAGCCTTAATAAAAAAGCGCCCATTCAAATGAATGCGCGCTTTTTTATGATGTGCACTTCGCTGAATTCAGCGAATAAAATTTTAGTAAACACCACGCTCAAGACGTTTTTGCATCACTTTTTTCACGGTCACACGTGGAAAGCTAAACCAAAGTGCAATCAAAATGAGGCAGACCAAACTGTAGGCCCAAAGACCAAATGCCACATAAGCCATGCGAACCAGTTCAATCACGAAGAAGAATGTAAACATCATCAATACGGAAACTGCTGCGGCAACCGTCCCTTTGGACACTTCCGATGACATCAAAGCAAAGCGATATAACACCGAAAAACTAATGCCTTCACCAAAGCTCACCAAAGTCATCCCCACAATCAGTAACGGCAAGAAATAGCTTTGGAAAATGGTGCCGAGCACCACCAACTGCGTACCGACGAACATCAAAGGCAAACCGAATAACACAGTTTTACCCAGTGCCATTTTGTCGATGACTTTAATCAATACAATGTTGCCCAGAATGAGACCACCCAAGACGGGGAACTGCGCCAAGCCGTATTGCATACTGCTCAAGCCGAGTTCTTCCACCAAAATCACGGGTGACAGTGCAATCCACAGCATCAAAGGCATCGCGACCATAGGTAGGCCAAAGGTGAGCGCCAAAAAGGTCTTATTTTTATAGACCGTTTTATAGTCATCCCAAATATAACGCAGCGGCTTTTTAGAATGACGCTGTTGTGTCGCAGGCATTTTGGCTTTTAAACCAAACCAACTTAAAAAAGCCAAAAAGGCGATGCCAATAAAGCCCCAATGCCATGACACATGGTCAATCATAAACGCGCCCACTACTGGACCAAGCAGCGGTGCCAGCAGAGAAATATTAGCCATGAGTGCCATGACTTTAATGGCATCACGCTCTTCAAAACTTTCCTGTACTGCGGCATAACCCACCGCAGAAATCATCGATAGCCCCACGCCTTGTAAAAAGCGGAGCGCCAAAAAAGACTCAATATTTTGAGTGAGTAAAATCGCGAGGCAGGTCAGCACGAAAAATGCCACACCTGCGAGCAACACTTTTTTACGGCCTAAACGGTCTGAGAGTGGTCCAAGCAGCCACGCGACACAAGCCCCGCCCAGTAAATAAAAGGACATAGACGATGGTGCCCACGCACTACTTACCCCAAAGTCTTGGGTAATCGCGAGCATGGCAGGCTGGACTAAATCGTTACCGATATAGACCGAAAATTCGAATAAAACCAATGCCAAAGGAAACATCAATGTGGCACGGTTTAACTTTAAAGTTTGTACGTTTTGCATTGTTATCTACATATAAAATGCGTACAAGCCTGAGCAAAGTCAGTTAGAGGGAGAGACGACTAAGCCCAATGGCAAGCACTGAGAAATTTATTAAATTACGTTTTTTTGAATGCGCTGAGATTTCGCGGCTTAATACACCGTATTCACAAGGTGTCTAAGATAGATCAAACGATTTCAGTTGTGAGATTTTTATAACTCAAACTAATTACACCCACTAATTTGAGTGGGTGTAGTTTAGCAGTTTATAACTTGAGAAATTGTAATTTTTCTTACAGTAGCTAAGCTGAGATTTCAGTTTTGACTTTTATCGTGTTCGGTTCACGAGTGAGATGATCAGGTTTCATAAAGAAAGAACAAATGATTGCAAATACAGCCATCCCCACAATATAACTAATGATTAAATGCGGGCTGCCATCGCCAATACTCAAGAGTTTAGTTGCAATAAGCGGAGCTAAACCCCCTCCTAATACACCTGCAAATTGCACAGAAATGGAAATGCCACTGTAACGAATTTCAGCCGGAAATTGACGGGCAAATAGCTGGGCTTGTGGTGCATACATAATGGGGAAAACCACACCAATACCTAACACAATCGCCGTCCAAACCAATACTGGGTCTTTGGTGCCCAACATGGTGAAAAATGGATAGCAATATAATGCCAAGACTAAGAGACCAAACATAAACATATTTCGTTGCCCGACTTTATCCGATAAATGACCACACAATGGTGTCATCACCATAATTAAGCCTGCACCACAAATCGTTGCAAATAAAATATCCTGACGCGGAATCCCTAGTTTGGTGGTGGTATACGCCAAGGCAAATGTAGAGGCAATATAAAACCAAGCATTTTCTGCTGCGCGGGCAAAAATAATCGTCAGCAACTCACGTGGGTGATTTTTAAAGACTTGCATAGCAGGAACTTTAATTTCCTGCGCCTGCTCTTTCACTTTTTCGAAGTCAGGTGATTCAGGCACTTTTACGCGAATATACCAACCTACTCCTAATAGCAAAATGCTGGCAAGGAATGGTAACCGCCATCCCCAACTAAATAAGCTAGCTTCAGGCAGTAAAGAAACAGCGCCTAAAGCAAGAGAAGCCAGTAATAAACCTCCCCCTGCACTGGCCTGAGGTAAACTTCCCCAGAAACCCTTACCACCTTCGGGTGCATGCTCAACTGCCATCAAAACAGCACCGCCCCACTCTCCCCCATCGCCATACCTTGAATAAATCGAAGAATGACCAAACAGAAGGTTGCCCAATAACCAATACTTTCATAAGTGGGTAACAGCCCAATCAAAACCGTCGGAACTCCCATCATAAGCAAGGTGGTTAACAACATGGTTTTACGACCAATTTTGTCACCAAAGTGTCCAAAAATAATCCCGCCCAGTGGTCGTCCGATAAATCCCACCGCATAGGTGGCGAAAGCTGCCAATACCCCAGTTAAAGGGTCTAAATTGGGGAAAAACAATTTATTAAAAATCAGCGCCGCAGCGGCACCATAAATAAAAAAATCGTACCATTCTATGGTCGTTCCTACCATGCTGGAGATTCCAGCCAAACGGTGAGAAGCCTTTTTATGTGGAAGACCCGATCCTTGTATCTGCTCCATACCCACCTCTTGCAATTCTTAGTATTGTCTGCTTTCTGTCACGGTTAAAATCTGTCCTGATTTTTAAACCACGTGACTATAACGATATTGGTTATGATTTCATGAGTTTTAAAGCTATGACCACTCATAACTTTAAGAAAAATATTATAAAAGTGAACTAAAATTCACTAATTTATTAATGTGGATTAATCTTGAAACAGAGTCAATCTACTTAATTACTTAAGTAGTTTTTATAAAATGTTTTTTATTTAAATTACATAAACTTAAAAATAAATTACTGCTTTTTAAGCGCTGATAAAGCACTTAGCCACCGCAATATTTGAATCAGAAATGCATTATTAAGAACAACAGAAAGAATAAAAAGGTCATTTTTTACAATTGCTAATTCAGCACAATTTACTATATTGCTTCATATACTAAGTATGGATACTTATTATGATTCACTATAATAAATTGGCTTTTGATTTTAGCCCTGCACCTATCGTGGTGCTCAGTAATCGGCATATGGTCGAAATGAATCACGCCTTCGCTCAGATGTTTGGTTATGAGCGTGAAGAGCTTCTTCATCACTCCATTATTAAAATTTTCCCCAGTATTGAAGACTATGAAAAAGTCGGAAATGATGCTTTGCAAAGCCTATTGCAAAAAAATAGCCTGCATTATTCGGATCAACGTTTTATGCAGCATAAAAGTGGAGAGATTTTCTGGACACATACCCATGGACGTACACTCACCCCTGAAGATCCTTTTCAATTGATGGTGTGGCATTTTGAACGTAAAGAACAACATCCGCTGACCAATAAACAGAAGTTAACCAAACGTGAGTCTGAGATTACGCAACTCATTGTAAATGGATTAACCTGCAAAGAAATTGCACGAAAACTTTCTTTGTCACATCGTACAGTCGAGGTTCATAAAGCCAATTTAATGAAGAAGCTAGGTGCTCATTCTAAAAGTGAGCTCAGCTCTAAAATTATTATTCAGAATCGACTGACGCATTTTTAAGACGTCATCTTTGTTTGAATGATTCAACATGACCATGATAAAAAGGCGTAAACCCAATACGCCTTTTTATCACCAACAAAACAAGGATCTACTTCAATCAAGAACACTTCGCTGTTTGGAAGTTCTTGGTATTTTTACCGCGCGCACATTGGTAAGAGGTTTTCGTCGCAGTTTTTTCCCAGTCGCCATCGACCAACTTAAAGTTATATACGGTACGCACCGACTTCACCGAATCATCTAACAACCCTGTTTCAGTCACTTTAACTTCTGCCGCAGTCGGAGACTCAACTGTATTAAAGTACTGACGGATTTCAACCGTAGCCAACTCATTACGCAAATCTGGACGCTCTTTAAGTACCTGAGCCAACGGCGTATCTGACGAACCGACTTTATTCACAAACTCTTTGGTCGTCGCACAACCTGACAATAATCCCACACATACGGCTGATGCTAAAATAAGACGCAACATAAATCCCACCCAAAATTCATTATTTATCAGTCCATCATGCCTTTTTTAGGCCTATTACACTATTTAGTAAATGTAATTCAGTCCCTTCAGCCATAAAAAAGCGCATCACAATGGATGCGCTTTTAAAACTCGATTCGAACTTAAAGGTCGAATAATTTACCTGGGTTCATAATTCCGTTTGGATCGAAAACTTGCTTCAATGCCTTCATATATTCAATCTCTTCCGCCGAACGCGTGTAGTCAAGGTATGGCTTTTTGGTCATACCAACACCGTGCTCAGCAGAAATTGAACCGTCGTATTTTTTCACAGTTTCGAAGACATATTTATTCACTACCTGACATTTGGCAAAGAATTCGTCTTTGCTTAATTCAGCCGGTTTTAAAATATTTAAGTGTAAATTACCGTCACCAATATGACCGAACCAGCAGATTTCAAAGTCTGGGTAGTTGCTTGCCACAATCGCATCAATTTCTTTAATAAATGCAGGCACATGCGTAATCAAAACTGAAATGTCATTTTTGTATGGTGTAAATGGCGCAATCGACTCAGAAATGTCTTCACGTAAACGCCATAAACTTTCCACTTGATCGAGGCTTTGGCTCAACACGCCATCCAGTACCCAGCCTTGTTCCATGCAGTGCTCAAAAATTTCCATCGCCTTATCCATAATTGGCTCAAATGGCGCTTCAAATTCTAACAATACATAGAATGGACATTCAGTTTCAAATGGACGTTGTACATGACCATGTGCCAACACTTTTTGCATTGCAAGTTCACCAAAGAACTCAAATGCAGTCAGGTCAATTTTTGCTTGGAAAGCATGCAGTACAGGCATCACAGCATCAAAGTCAGGTACGCCCAATACCATTACTTGAAGGTCCTGCGGTTGGCGTTCCAGCTTGATTTCAGCTTCAGTCACTAAGCCCAGTGTCCCTTCACCACCAATGAATAAATGTTGCAGTGCATAACCAGTCGCGTTTTTGATCATGCCTTTGTTCAAACGCAGCACATCACCCTTACCTGTGACTACAGTTAAACCGAGTACCCAGTTACGCGTCATGCCGTATTTAATCACTTTAATACCGCCTGCATTGGTGCCAATATTTCCACCAATTTGACTCGAACCCGCAGAAGCAAAATCAACTGGGTAATACATGCCTTGCTCTTCAGCATAGTTTTGCAACTGCTCAGTCACCACGCCTGCTTGGACGCGAACCATACGGTCTGCTGGGAAGAATTCCAAGATTTGGTTCATCTTGTCCATGCTCACCACAATTTCACCGTTGGCAGCGACTGCACCGGCAGATAAGCCAGTTCGACCACCTGATGGTGTAATCGCAACATTAAACTCATTTGCAAGTTTCACAACCGCTTGCACTTGTTCCGTGCTCGATGGAAAAACGATGACTGACGGGTTTGGATCAAAATGTTTGGTATGATCGCGTCCCCAATTTTCAAGGCTATCCGCATCGGTTTTAATGCGGTTTTCACCTACAATTGCTGTCAATTGGGTCAATAACTCTGGGGTTAAAGCGACTGGAGCATTCATCGTTTTCAGACCTTGCAAGAAGTAAACAAGTTGTTTGTGGCGCTAGGGTTCTCTGCATGAAAAGCGCTTCATTTCAGTCTTTCCATGCCCTAAGGCTCAGGCAGTTCGTGAGGATTTAAGCAGCAGTGTGCAACTGGCTTATTTTCACGGAGTCATATTATAAGGCATTTTTTCTGTTTCCCGCAGAAAAAGCTGTTTTATTCAGGATACCTTTGAAATGATTAGTTTAATTAGACCAAAAAGACTTTTTTACGCACCATAGAGGTTAAAAATACCCAGCAGAGTCTGCATAAAGGAAATGTATATCGGGCGCGGTACGTGCTATTATATCGCCACTAAATTTGGCCTTTGTAGCGGAGCCGTAATGAGCCAACATCTTTCACTTCCTAAAGATAAAATTCGTTTCTTGTTGTTAGAAGGCGTTCACCAAAACGCAATCGACACACTAAATGCTGCCGGATACACCAACATCGATTATCGTAAAACTGCGCTTGAAGGTGAAGCGTTGAAAGAAGCGATTAAAGATGCACATTTCATTGGTATTCGTTCCCGTACACAACTCACTGAAGAAGTGTTTGAAGCAGCGAATAAATTAATCGCTGTTGGTTGTTTCTGTATTGGTACCAACCAAGTGAACTTAAATGCTGCGATGGTTCGTGGTATTCCAGTATTTAACGCACCATACTCAAATACACGTTCAGTGGCTGAACTTGTACTTGCTGAAGCTATTCTTCTTCTTCGCCGTGTACCTGAAAAATCGACAGATACACATGCAGGCGGTTGGAACAAGTCAGCGGTTGGTTCGTTCGAAACTCGTGGCAAAACTTTAGGGATTGTCGGTTACGGTTCAATCGGTTCACAACTTTCTGTCCTTGCTGAAAGCTTGGGTATGAAAGTGATCTACTTCGACACAGTAACAAAACTACCATTAGGTAATGCACGTCAAGTCGGTAGTTTAAACGAACTTTTAGCCAATGCTGATGTTGTTTCTTTGCATGTACCTGATGTTCCGTCTACACGTAACTTCATGACCAAAGAAAAATTTGCACAAATGAAAGAAGGTGCCATCTTCATCAATGCTGCACGTGGTACATGTGTCGTGATTGAAGACTTAGCAGATGCCTTGAAATCAGGTCATGTTGCTGGTGCCGCGGTTGACGTGTTCCCGAAAGAACCAAAAGCCAATGGTGAAGAGTTCATTTCTCCACTACGTAACATTCCAAACGTGATCTTAACCCCTCACGTGGGTGGTTCGACCATGGAAGCGCAAGCGAACATTGGTTTAGAAGTGGCTGAGAAATTCGTTTCTTATTCAGATAAAGGCATGACTTTATCTGCGGTGAACTTCCCAGAAATCGCGTTACCGTTGACCGAAGGCAAACACCGTTTACTTCACATCCACAAAAACGTGCCAGGCGTGTTGTCAAAAATCAACAACTTGTTTGCTGAACACGGCATCAACATTTCTGGTCAGTCTTTAATGACCAAAGGTGATGTGGGTTACTTGGTGATGGATGTAGACGCAACAGCATCTCAAGAAGCTTTAGATACTCTACAAGACGTTGAAGGCACAATCCGCGTTCGCGTATTGTTCTAATTCGACTCTATTTAAAAACCACAGCTGCCAAGCTGTGGTTTTTTTATTTTTGAATACTTGTTAAAATTTTATGTGCCACCCAAGCACATTCTCCGCTACTTTTCGCAAGTATTCACTTCTCTATCTAGTATTCTAATAATGCCAAATCTAAAAAGTACTCCCCACCTCCAAGCGACCGTTTTATTGCTGATTGCAATGCTCAGCTTGCAAAGTAGTGGTTCACTGGCCAAAGTGCTGTTCGATCAATTTCCCATTTTAACCGTTTCCGCCATGCGCTTGCTGTTGGGATCAATCATTTTGGCCGTATTATTTAAAATTTGGCAGGTTGATTTTAAGCAAGTCAAATATAAAGCCATTCTCAGCTATGGTTTTGCTTTGGCAGGCATGAACCTATTGTTTTATTTATCCATTGCTCGCCTGCCACTCGGCATTGCAGTGTCGTTTGAGTTTATTGGCCCGCTCAGTGTTGCTCTGTTTTATGCCAAACAACGCTTTGACTTTGTTTGGGTCGGGCTGGCTATTTTAGGCTTGGTTTTACTGTTTCCTTTCGACCAAGCAGCTCAACCTTTAGACCCTCTTGGGATTGCATTTGCACTAGGTGCAGGTGCATGTTGGGCCTTGTATATCGTGGCGGGGCAGCGCCCATCGGGTGTTTCGGGCAATCATACCGTGTGCTTAGGTATGTTTGTCGGCATGCTGATATTAATGCCACTCGCCGTATTCAGTGGTTTACCCACAAATGTGTTTGAACCCTCAAACCTGATTTATTTCGTGGCTTTAGCAGTTTTGGCCAGCGCTTTGCCTTTTAGCTTGGAAATGATTGCGCTACGCAATTTAACCGCTCTAAGTTTTGGAACGCTCATGAGCCTTGAGCCTGCCATTGCAGCACTATCTGGTTTTGTATTTCTAGGCGAGCAACTATTGTGGTCACAGTGGCTTGCGCTCAGCGTGATTATCATGGCGTCTATTGGTTGTACCTATACAGCCCAGAAAAGCCGAAAAACTGTAGTTTAAACCATGTGATCAAACGTTTGAATTTAGCATTTAAATCCAAAGGCTCTATCGATTACTTTTAAATTCATGTCGTTGCATTTCAAAAAATCAGCTTATTCAGCATCCAACTTGGGTGCTGAATCGTTATACTAATCCACCTTCTTAAAATAACAGGTCGCCATGACCTGATGTGTACATGATGCCTAATTCTCAACTGATGGCAGTGATGTTCATGGTCTTGTCCATGCTGTCCTATCAAATCAGTGCTTCTTTTGCCAAGCAGTTGATTGCCATCCTTGACCCGCTGACCGTGGTGACCCTTAGACTGTGCTTTGCGGCAATTTTAATTGTGCTGATGTTCCGCTCATGGAGCATCATGAAACGCCTACCGCATTTAAAGTGGAAAGATTTACTCAGTTATACAGCAGCCTTATGCCTCATGAATATTTTGTTCTACGCTTCGCTGGGTAAACTGCCGCAAGGTATTGCCGTAGGTTTAGAGTTTTTAGGCCCTTTAACTTTAGCTCTACTCTCGATCAAACAACGTCGTGATTATATTTGGGTCGGATTAGCGATTTTAGGCATTGCACTGATGGTGCCGTGGCATCAAGCCAATGCAACCAACTTCTCCTTCTTAGGAGCCGCATTTGCGGTTTCAGCGGGTGCTTGCTGGGCGCTGTATATCTATTTTGGGCAAAAAGTCGTCCGTCAAAATATCGGCATGCATGCCCTCAGTATTGCTATTGTGATCTCAGCCTTGGTGCTTCTGCCGATTAGTGCCACGCATAATCCTACAGCGCTAATGCAAACGGAATACTGGCCCAAAGCCTTATTGATTGCACTACTCGCCACAACCATTCCCTATGCTCTAGACCTCATGGCTTTGAAACGTTTAAGTAAACTCAGCTATGGGACGCTTTCAAGTTTGTCGCCGGCTTTAGCAGCCTTGGCAGGTTGGTTACTACTGAAAGAACAAATTAGCATGTGGCAAACGCTGGCGCTAGTTTGCATTATGATTGCCTCCGTTGGTGTTACCTTTAGAGCCAAACCGCAAAGTGATGATGCGCTTTAAATCACAAAAGATGGCACTCGCCATCTTTTGTTTGAAATGGACTTAAACCAAACTGTCTTTTTCAATTTTTTTGTACTTTTTGTATTCCTGCTGATACTGCTTGGCGAGCGCAGTCTTTTGAGCATCGAGTAAGATTTTTCCTGCTTGCTGAAAAAAACCATGCTCCTCTTCTTGTAAGTGATGATGTACCGTTTCCGATAATTTTTTTGCAATTGCCAACCAGCCCGGATTTGAGAATTCCGTCTCGGTCAATTGTTCCAATAACTCATCCATTTTATGGTGTTCTGCCAAAGCATGGCGGGTAATGTTGAGGCCCGAATCAGTCATCATTAACGGGATATAAAAATAACGGTCTTCTGCCACAGCATGCGCAAATAATTCATTTTTAAGGCATTCAAATAGCTCACGGCGTTCAGGTGTATCCCCTGAAGTTTCGAGTAGCCGTTCAGCTAAATTTCGTTGTATAACGTGACTTTCTCTTAAGGCTTCAAATATATTCATTCTATGCTCCAGTTCCGTTCAACTTAAAACATCATTTTTTATTGAAAAGCTTATTGGCACAGCATTGAGTGCACTGTATTGATCTTAAATGCAATAAACGAGAAATGAGGTCACAGACTGCGCGTTTTTTGTAATGAAGTTTTAAAGGTATCGCACCATTACATCCAAAACATTTGATAGCTCAATCTTACAATTAGAATCGTCACCAAAATAAGAAATAAAATGCGGATAAAACCACTGCCATATTTCAGCGCCATTTTTACCCCACAAATAGACCCGATCATATTTGCAACGGCCATCGTGCCTCCCACAGCAAAAAGCACATGGCCCGAGGGAATGAAAAAGCTTAGCGCTGCAAGATTGGTCATCACATTGCCAATTTTAGCCAATGCCGCCGCATGCAAAAAATCAACGCGTAAATAGCGAATAAAATAGAAAATAAAGAAACTGCCCGTACCTGGGCCAAACAAACCATCATAAAAGCCAATGGCTAAACTTCCGATTCCCGCCAACAGCAAAATTTTAGGCGTCACACGCTGCGCCATATGCACTTGCCCAAATTGCTTCTTCATGAAGGTATATACCGCCATCACAATTAACATGACCAAGACAAAGGGTTGGAGGACTTCTTTTGGAATCATGGCGACACTGGCCGCGCCCCCAAATGAACTGATGGTGGCACACACTGCGACCACAGCCAAAAGTTTCCATTCAAAGCGCACTTTACGGGCAAAGGAAACGGCGGAAGTGGCTGTACCCACCACTGCCGCTAATTTGTTGGTGCCAAATAAAGTGGCAGGTGCCATCGACGGAAATGCATTCATCAAAGCGGGAATTTGGATCAGCCCACCACCACCGACGGCAGCGTCAATTGCACCTGCACAAAAGGCAAAAAAGATCAGACTGATAATAATGTCGATGTCCACGCCTTGTCCTTTTTACCGAGTGATATATTTCGATTATAGATTTAAAACCCGCTTTGGAACCAATCTTTTCTTATCAGTAATTTCAGCTAAGCCTAAGCATTTTTCCCCATCGAAAACCAAGACCTGTGCTTCGGCTGTATGCTCAATATTACTTTCCATACCGCGACTAAAGTATTCACTGCGTCCTTCTGGAACTTGTACTTTAGGAAAATGATCTACAGGTGCATATACAGGTAACAACAGTGCTTCGCGCTCTTGTTCAGACAAACTTTCCAAATACTCAATGGTATAACTTGGAATCAGATCAAAATGACCTGTTTTAATGCGGTGTAAATAAGTTAAATGACCATAAGTACCCAATGCCTTCGCAATATCTTCGCCTAAAACACGAATATATGTGCCTTTCGAGCAGGTAATATCAAGGGTGACACTGTCTGCTGTGAATGAAAGCAGCTCAATCGCAGAGATGGTAATTGGACGTGCTTCACGCTCAATCTCAATCCCTTTACGGGCTAACTCATATAAAGGACGACCATCTTTCTTCAAAGCGGAATACATTGGTGGCACTTGCTGAATATCACCCACAAACTGAGCCAAAACGGGCTGAATCAGCTCTTCGGTTAACTCAGGTACAGCCTGCTCTAACAGTTGCTCACCTTCTACATCACCTGTGGTGGTACTGTGACCCAGCTGAATGGTGGTTTGATAGCGCTTCACCGAGTCCAACAAAAAGTGCGAAAACTTGGTCGCTTCGCCCAAACAAATCGGCAGCAGTCCCGATGCCAATGGATCAAGCGCTCCTGTATGCCCCGCCTTTTGCGCACGGTATAACCAGCGCACTTTTTGCAATGCCGCATTTGAACTGATCCCCAATGGCTTATTCAATAAAAATACACCATTCACTGCACGGCGCTGGATTTTTGAAGCAGATGATTTCATAACATAGACACGTCTTAAAGCTGCCGCAATACTATCAACCGCTTGTCTAGTTTTACAACTTTTCTGTTGTTTATTTGCCCTTTTGTTTCAGAATAAATCGAGTTCAGTCATATGAACCCAATAAAAAAATACAATAGGGATGTTAGGCATAGGATATGCAAAAAAAGAAATTATGGCTCATTTTCGCCGTGATCGTTGTTGTCATTCTTGGTTTTCTCATTTGGCTCGCACCCAATGCAACTGTCGGCTCAAACCAAGGGCCGATTCGCTCTAGCGCTCAAAATACGACAGGCTTATTACCCACAGCGTCAGACTTGCCACATGCTTCAGGGTTGCCTTTTGCCAGTAACAGCCAACAGGACACCGAAGTCAACTGCCAACTGGTGCTCGACCAAAGTAATCGCTTAGTTGTTAATGAACAAACACGTAACTGTTTTGAATATTTTATCACCCAATATGGTGAAAAAAATATTGACCAGATCAAGCAAGATTTTAAAGCCTATATCCAGCAAGGTTATAAAGAACCTGCGCTTAAGCAAATTTTAGATCTTTGGACTCGTTATTTAGATTATCGTGTGCAATTGGGTAGTCTGAAGGAGCCAAGCCTAAATAAAGAAGATCCCGAGTACTATCGTAAAATTTTTACTTTGATGAAAAACCTACGTAGCCAGTTCTTTTCTGACTATGAAATCGAAGGTCTATTTGGCGCTGAAAATACCTACCATGAATATACCTTAGACCGCATGAGCATCATGGCAGATCAGTCCCTGACCGAAGTACAAAAAGCGCAGAAACTGAAAGAACTGTTTGCTCAACTGCCTGAAGATTGGAAAGAAAACCTAGAACAACTCTCCAAACTCGAAGATCTGCGTAAACTGACCTCAGATATTAAAGCGCGCGGCGGCTCTGCCGAAGAAATTCGCCAAATGCGCCAGAATCTTGTCGGTGCCGAAGCGACCGTACGCCTAGAAAAACTCGACCAAGATCGAAACAATTGGAAATCTCGGGTCAATACTTACTTAGAACAACGCGACAGCATTCTCAACAGCAACATGAGTCAAGACGTGCAGCAGCAAGCCATTCAAAAACTACGTGATCAACAGTTTAATAATTCACAAGAACAACTTCGACTAGGAGCCTTTGAAACCACGCATGACACGGGAGGAAAACTTCCGTTCGCAGATTAAAGCTATACCGTGTTTGACTTTTTCAGGATGAAAAAAATGTTTATAATGAAAAGAATGATACAAACAATGTCACTCGTAGGACTGATTACCAGCCTTGGACTCAGCGCAACCACAGCCACAGCTGGATTACAGACGGTGACTGCAAGCGTAAAAAGTAATTATGCTCAAACTAAATATCCATTGCTATTTACCCATGGCATGTTTGGGTTCAGCCGAGTGGGCGTTGCCGAACTTGGACTAGATTACTGGTATCAAATTTTACCCGACTTGGCTCGAAATGGTGCAACCACCTTTGCAGCACAAATTTCCCCACTTGAATCAACTGAAGTACGTGGTGAACAGTTACTACAACAAGTTGAAGAAGTCATCGCCCTGACTGGCAAGCCCAAAGTTAATTTGATTGGGCATAGCCATGGTGGACCAACCATCCGTTATGTAGAAGCAGTTAAACCGCAATATGTGGCCTCACTGACAGGCGTGGGAGCAACGTTTAGAGGTTCAAAAGTAGCTGATCAGCTTCTTGCCAATCAAGGCGGAACACAACTCCTCAGCCTAGCGGCAGATTATATTATTGGTCCTATGCTTGCCTATGGACAAAGCAACCCTGCATTAAAAAGCAATTTAACGGCATCGCTCACCTCAATTAGTGAGCAAGGTTCCCTTGTTTTTAATCAGAAATATCCAACATCAGCACTGGCTTCAGACTGTAACAAGAGCGGTGCAACATCCAGCAATGGCGTATATTACTATTCGTGGACAGGCACATCTCAAGTCACGAACATTCTCGATGTTGCAGATAGTGCGATCTCACTGTTAGGGCCTTTAGCCTATGGCCATTTAGACAATGATGGTTTGGTGGCACGCTGTAGTACACACTTCGGTAAAGTCATCCGTGATAACTATGACTGGAACCATTTAGATGAGGTCAACCAAGTTATGGGGCTACGTGGACTATTTAGCGCAGACCCTGTTGATGTTTATCGCCAACATGCCAATCGCTTAAAACTTCAAGGACTCTAGTTCTATTTTTCCCTTCGAATCTTTACCGTTTCGGAGGGATGCCTCCTAGAATTATCCAGTTACAAACTGTATTTAATTTAATCGGATTTCTCTACGCTCTTCCTCCCTCACCTTTATACTCATTTTTGACAACTTAAATTGTCGTCATAAAAAATAAAAAATGAGGATGATCAATGAAATATGGATTATTGATAGCTGGACTGCTGTCGACCTGCGCACTTGCTGCTACACAAACGCAAGCAGCCGCTTCACAAATTAAATCAAACTACGTTGCCTCTAATTATGCAAAGACCAAATACCCTTTGGTTTTTGCACATGGTATGGGTGGCTGGATTCGAGCAGGAACCGATGAACTCGGAGTGGATTATTGGTATCAAATCTTGCCAGATTTAGCCCGTAACGGTGCAAACGCATGGGCAACACGCGTTTCTCCATTCAACACATCTGAAGTGCGTGGTGAACAACTGCTGCAACAAGTTGATGAAATCTTAGCGATTACAGGAGCACCCAAAGTTAATTTGCTTGGTCATAGTCACGGCGGACATAGTATTGCCTATGTCTCAAATGTTATGCCCAATAAAATCGCGTCTGCAACAGCCATTTCTAGTCCTTTAAAAGGCTCTCCTGTAGCGGATCTGATTATTTCCGCGCAAGGTACGCCGCTAGAACAACCGCTGGTAGGCTTAATCAACTTTGGGTCCAAGGCTATTGTTTGGGCACAACAGCAAGATCCGAACTCACTTCCACATGATGCACTCGGTGCTGGTAAAAGTTTAAGTCAAGCTGGTTCTAAAGCTTTTGCACAAAGATATCCATTGGGTATGCCAAAAACAAGCTGTGGTGAAGGCTTAGCGAAAGAAAATGGAGTTTATTTTTACTCTTTCTCTGGCAACTCAACATTAACCAATATTCTTGATCCAGACTCATTATTGGGTGCGACAGGCTTACTCATGCAAGCGCCCAATGATAATGATGGCTTAGTCTCACGTTGTAGTGCCAAGTATGGCAAGACCGTGCGCGATAACTATAATTGGAACCATTTAGATGTGATTAACCAGTTCTTTGGTCTACGTTCTATTTTTGCTCCAGACCCTGTGGATGTTTATCGTCAACACGCCAACCGTTTGAAGCTTCAAGGACTTTAAAATTTAGGCATAAAAAATGCGCCATTGGGCGCATTTTTTTACTCGTATAAAACTTAAAATTAAGCTTTAACTTTACGAGCTGGCAACTTTTCACGAATACGTGCAGCTTTACCAGACAATTCACGTAGGTAGTAAAGTTTAGCACGACGAACGTCACCACGACGTTTCACTTCGATTTTAGCAACGATTGGAGAGTGAGTTTGGAAAACACGCTCAACACCAACACCGCTAGAAATTTTACGTACTGTGAACGCAGAGTTCAAGCCACGGTTTTTCTTCGCGATTACAACACCTTCAAATGCCTGAAGACGCTCACGGTCACCCTCTTTTACTTTAACCTGAACGATAACTGTATCGCCTGGTGCAAAAGCTGGGATGTCTTGTTTAAGCTGTGCATTTTCAACAGCTTGTACTAAAGGATGCTTACCGCTCATGGGGTATCTCCAATATGTGCGGGTCAGAAGAGGTCTGATATCCGCTGGGTATAGAGGCTAAATCGCATAGACCCGATTATCTTTCTCTTTATGCTTGACCACTTCAATGCACAAAGAGCCTATTAAAAGAATACTCTGAATTAAGTATTCAAATCTGTTAGCCATTTCTTTTGCTGCTTCGTCAACTCCACATTGTCCACCAACTCAGGTCGGCGTTGTTGTGTTCGTTGATAACGCTGCAAAAACCGCCATTTCTCAATATTGGCATGATGTCCCGACTTTAAGACTTCAGGGACATCCAAACCTTCAAAATGGTCTGGCTTGGTATATTGTGGGCAGTCCAAAAGACCATCCACAAATGAGTCTTGCACATGAGACTGTTCATCAGACATTGCACCCGGGAGTCTCCGAATAATACTGTCTAATAAAACCATCGCAGGAAGCTCACCACCCGATAAAACGTAATCCCCTATGGACCATTCCTGATCAACATACTTTTGGATCAAACGTTCATCAACCCCTTCATAACGACCACATAATACAATCAATCCATCATAGTCGACAAACTGTTGTACTGCAGGCTCATTTAAGGTTTTTCCTTGCGGTGACATATACACCACAGGAACATGAACTGCACCTGCTTGCATGGCAAGCTCTTTGGCATGTTGAATTGCTTTTGCCAGAGGCTCAGCCATCATCACCATACCTGGACCACCACCAAATGGACGTTCATCCACTCGTTTGTAGTTGCCCTCAGCATAATCACGAGGATTAATACAAGTTACTTGTACTAAATCACTTTTTGCTGCACGCCCGCTAATACCGTAGGCTGTAATCGCTTCAAACATTTCAGGAAAAAGCGTAATGACTGCAAAAAACATCGCAGACCCCCGTATTTCCAAAAATAATTAGTAATCTACGCCCCAATTAACGTAGATACGACCAGCTTCGAGATCAACGCGTTGCACCACATCTTTATGCCATGGAATCATACGCTCTTCGGAATCAACGCTGTCTGGTGTTGCGTGAACCACCATCACATCATTGGCACCTGTCTCAAACATTTCATGGATTTTTCCGAGGTTTACTTCTTGTTCTTCATCATCCAAACCTAACACTGTTAAGCCTTTCAAATCTGACCAGTAAAACTCATCCATTCCTGCTTTAGGAAGTTGCGCTTTTGAAATCCAGACATTTGCGCCAACTAGGTTATCTGCTGCAGTGCGATCAATGACGCCTTTGAGCGAAACAACTAAGCCTTTGCCATGCGGTTTCCAACGTTTTACATCTATTGTTTGCCAACCTGCTTTGGTTTCAATGTACCAAGGCAGATAGTCAAAGATGTTGCTCATCGGTTCTGTATTGGAATAGATCCAGAGCCACCCATTTAATCCATATGCTGAACGTAACTGTCCAATCTGAATACGATCTTCGGGAACATTCTGTGTTGGTGTCATGGGCTACCTACTACTTAATTAGCAAAAATTATGCAGTAGCTGCAGCTTTCTTAGCTTGAGCAGCTAAAGAAGCAACACGTTCAGATGGTTGAGCACCTTGAGCAACCCAGTGTGCAAAACGGTCAGCATCTAAACGAAGTTTTTCTGCTTTACCTTGAGCTGTTGGGTTAAAGAAACCAATACGTTCGATGAAACGACCGTCACGTGCATTACGGCTATCAGTTACAATAACTTGATAGAACGGACGTTTTTTAGCACCACCGCGTGCAAGACGAATAACTACCATGATACAACCTTATAGTTTTTACGGATTATCCCTGCCCCGACCACCGGAACATTTCAAACCCCTTTCATAGAGGGCAATATTTTACGTTATCTTTGCTGCGAAAGAAAGATTAAAATTTATTTATCCACAGTTTTGAATTTGGATTTTATTTGCCGTCCCAGTTGGATGTGCCACTTAGGGCACAAGTCGATGCACCTTTAGTCCAGCATTTTTCCCCGCGGTGATTCAAAATACTAGCACCGTCATTTTCCTGAATGGTTCCATTAATAGGAGTCGCTGTTAATGTCCATGTATTTGCCGCAACATTTGTTAAAGATACTTCATACAATGGATCACTACCTTGAGGAATTTCAAGATTATCGTTTGCATTGAGTGTATAACCTAATGTTTCCAATGTGATCGGGTCACCATTCGCCAATAAAAACCTAAAGTTGGATACTTTATAACGCTGAATTTGGTTAGCTAGGGCAACCAGTTCAGCCTGAGCTTCTACACGCTTTGTTTTTCGTACATGCTCTTGATAAGATGGATATGCGATAGCAGCCAAGATACCAATAATTGCAACCACAATCATGAGTTCAATAAGCGTAAATCCTTTATTCATTTACCACTCCTCACTACCATTTGCAGTACTGCCACAGCTCTCAAAATCAACATTTGCTGTAGTTTTATTCTTACAACGCATCCCTGTACTCGTAAGTAGCATCGTATAATTCTTATCGTCCGAACTCACAGCTTGAATTGCCCAATTCCGACCTGCAGCATCATCCTCTGTTAAATCCAAATCTGGATCATTTCCATCTCTGATCGTCAATGTATATTTAATCGCAGAGCCAGTTGCTCCCACAGGTAATACTGCACTTGTGGTCGTAAATCCTCGATAACTAAAATTACGCGCTTTATGCCGATCTAACAAAGTAGCTAATCGCTGTATCTCTTGTTGTGCCTGACTAGCTACGGCGCGTCGTACATACTCTTGGTATGACGGTATAGCAATTGCTGCGAAAATCGCAACAATTACTACAACAACCATTAGTTCTATCAATGTAAATCCAGAGGACTTTATTATTTTTTTCATAGCTCCTCCTTAAATTAACGTCGATCGTACCAACGCTGAGGAATCAGTTTATTCCCAGTATTGTAACGTTTATCTAAAATAGCATTGCCCGTAACCCCTGATGTATCTACGTTTGCAACAATAAGTCGCTGCATCCCACTACCATCACCTGCACCAACAGCACCACCGACGATACCTGCCCCCATACTTAGCCTATAAGAAGTAGATGTCCCACCATTACATTGCCCATACGGCATACAGAATAAAGTCATGAAGCTTTCACCCTTTACACCAGCTCCACAATCTCCAGACATTCCATTTCGACTTCCATCAAAAGTGGTTACAAACATGTCATTATTGATAACCAATGGTGTAGACATCACCTTCTCACTCTGTACTAAAGTGGACTTAAATAAGTAGTACCAACCCTGAGTTAAGGCATAAGGCGCTCTATAAGTGGTAATAGCAAATCTATTGGTATTATCAAGTGCAACGAGTTGATTAATAGGAGTGGTTCCAACACTACTACTCTCATTCAACAACGTTACACCTAATGTATTTAATTTATTAGGAGCTGTCCCTGTTGCTGTAACACTATAGGCATTTGCACTCGTTAAGTTAAATAAATCACTTCTTGCTACGTCTTTATCATATAAGTTAAAAACACCATCGTGTTTATAATTGGTACTTGTACTATATTCAGCGAGAGGTTGACTTCGGTTTCCACTACCAATCGATACAACACCAAAAATTGTTCCTCCTTCTGAATATGTTGAGAAACTAGGCATCTCATAGAAACGTGGACTGTATGTACCATTGTTTAAATTAAGAACTCTTGTAGGCTGTTTGGCAAATAATGCTGTGTTGGTACCAGCTTTATTATTTAAATCGATACGCCAAACTTGACCACCTAAGTCACCAAAGTATAAGTGATCAGTTAATCCATCAGAGTCTCTATCTACAGCCTTAATCTGACTCACCACACTATATTTCATGTCTACATCATAAGAACTGGCTGTACCATTTGTTGGAGCATAAGTCGGGCCAGGGTTTGCTGTTGTTGGTGATGTATGCACTGTTGCATTCGCACTCGCCCACCACAACAAACTACCATCAAGCGCATCAAACATATACACACCAGAACCAATCTTATTGGTTTGAGCATAGTCATTATATTCATAACCACGGTAATATTTGATTTTTGCTTGTTTCGCTGCACGCTCTGCCGCTGTAGTCTCAGGCATACTACTAATGGATGTTGGTAACCCTTCAGCATCATAACCTCCACCTACTAGCATGACGAGTTTTTTGGTTCCTTTCCAATTAATCCAAGTCAATGTAGGCTTAGACCAACTTTGCCCCATACACGCAAGTGGATTCGCACTCGAACACTGACTTAATGCAGGCGGGGTTATAGTAAATTTAAGTGTTGGATTATTGATATCAGCTAAGTCTAGCGCATAATAATTACGTCCCCCCATACGTAAACCGCCATAAACAATCTGTTTACCTGATCGACTATTTAAACCAGCCCCAACAGTTAACATATCATCTGCCGCATTCACATATTCAGTATAAGAAGTCCAAGGCCCATCAACCCCATAATACAACTTATCCATTCCACCAATAGTGGTATCAAAGTTTAACAATGCGTCCTTTTGGTTTTCCACCATACTATTCGGTAAAAATGCGAATTTTTCTTCTCCAGTATCTGCATCAACTATATGCAAAACACCTTGCGTGGTTCCAAATAAAATATAGTCATCTCGCTCTTCAGAACCGAGAACACCATTTTCATATGTCACTTTCCCTTGGTTTGTAAGAAGCAATGGCGAAGAATGCATTACAGCACCTACCTGACGCAACTCCTCCGCTTGAGCAATCGACGTATTTGTAATGGTTTGAGGTTGTTTGGCATTTACACGATAACCAAGCAATGATAATAAATATCCTCTAGCTGGGTCAGTACTATTGACCAAAGTTAAATCCAACGCTCTTAATGTAGTTGCGTCCAAATATTCATTATTTGTTGCTGTTGCAGGTCTGTCGGTTAATATTTTGCGCTGTATTGCACCATTCGTATTTGAACGTAGTTTTAACCGTGATTTGACACCACCAACCAATCTATTTTTACTGCTACCAAGAATGGATTCATCATCCTGATTTACACCCGTAACTGCATCGGCAGACCATAAATCGTAGTTATCACCAATTTTACCTTGACTATTGACAAAAATATCATCGTTTTTATCGACCAACGTACCTGTACTAGTAACTTTATACTTTTTCAAGTTACCCGCCCATAATTGATAGCTCTTATCAGGGGTTGGTTGGAACTGTGGATAATACGCATAATTTTGCAATGCAGCAGGATTTAATTGATCATTTGGGATCGTTGATGTTCCAGTTGTTACAGCTGGAATTTCTGTTGACAAGTTATTAATAAAGTCATTTACGCTATCAATAACGTCCTGAGAACTTGTACCCGCATACCAACCACCTTGACCACGAATACCCCAACGTGCTGCACGTTTTTCGTCATCACCATCATTCACTGTGCCTAGTAAGGCGATATTTTCTTCTTCAGATAAGTTTTTATTATACGAAGGGATTGAGTTATAAGCTGAGCCAAATCCAACAACAGCTGTTTTGAGTTTTAAATCACGTGGACTAGCATTCGTTGTTTGATTTAAAAGACGAGTATTAAAATTCTCTACACAATTCCATCCACCACTTGAATCAGAACAGGTAAAAGCACTACTGCCAGCTAACGCAGTTTGCATTAAACTCTGTGCCGAATTATTCCCATTTGGAACACCATCGGTTAGTACATAAATACCTTGACCACTACACTGTTTGGTATCTGCATCCGGCTCTAACTGTGCAGACAAGGAGGTCGGCATTTGATACTTTGAGTGATCTGTAACTAAAACTCCGCTACCTGCCGCATATTGACCAGATGCTGAATTATTAGCAGCGTAGTAACATGTAGCGCTATAATTTCTGTTGCTATATCTCAATGTACAACTATGCGCGCCGAAATATCCACCTGGAGTATTATAAGAATAGCCATCACTTTGGCAGTTGTTCGTTGTACTAGAAGTGGTACATCCATACCAAGTACGATCATAATATGCGTATTTGTACACACCTCCTGAAGTAGAGGTTCCCAACATATAAGCAGCCGCTTCTGCATAAGCATTTGCTGTTGGTGTTCCTCCACTAGCTTCCAAATTAGCCACTTCAGTCATTAAAGTTTTACGATGTGTTTCAGAGGCTAAGGTAGTTTCAGTATCTAAACCTAGCCTTTGAACAGGAATACGAACTTGTCCACGAGTACCATCACCATTAATAGAATAGGTGGTCAGTCCAAAAAATTTATCTTTACCAATGGCATTAGCACCATATAAAAGTTGGTACATCGCATCTTTAACTAAAGTGATACGATCATAATAAGTAGAGGCTGCTCCATTTCTATAATAATATTGCGGGTTGCCACCGCCATCATCATCAAGTCCAGACAGACTTGGTTCACTAGTTAGCGCATAAGTACAATCCGTTTTATTTACGGATGTACTCCCTGATGCAGCTCCTCCACAACGATACCATTTACGGTTATTCCTCCCACCAGAACGCATGTAATAGTATTCACGACTGCTAATTTGACAGTAACGTCGATTATAAGAAATACCATTAGTGCTGTCTGTAAATGTTGTTTCACTCGCACCACCACTACAACTTGTCAACTCTTGATTATTTGCATCGAAATATCTCATACTTCCTGAAATATCCAATACAAACATTAAAGAGATATTTCCCGAGCGTGCTTGTTGATAAATCTCAATATCACTCGCATATGAAGCAGTTGCACTAAACACAAATCCTGTCATAAGAGCTGATAGGCTCACAGCCAATGCTTTCTTTAAAGGATGAGCTATAAGTTGTTCTTTCTTTTTAATTTTCATTTCATTCACCCTTAAAGAAATGCCTGACCTAACGTATATTCAGTGACATGTGTTGTAAAAGGTACATTTAAATCCGATAGACAATTTGCTACACCATTCGTCGAACTATTACTAATATGGCTATCTAAACAGTCATCAATATCATCTGTATCTGCTGAAGTAAGTGCAGGCATCAGTGAAGTCGTATTCACAATCACGCGATCTGTTTTTTGAATTTTAGATAGTTCTTCATCCGTACCACGAACTGAGTCTTGGAATGGGGTAGATGATACCGAATTTGTAAAACTCACAGATACTTGAGTCATGACTGCTCTACGTTCGCTGGTAAAAAAGTTTGCATTATTCGCTCCTGTTCGACAGAAGCCACTTACTCCTTGATCCGTATTCACGATATTTCCACTGTCATTCACATAGACCATGCTCGCTTGCGACAAAGTAAAGAATTGAGCTCGGCTGCCTCTATAACAAAACACTAACTCTTTACCTTTGTTTTCAGGGCCCCTAATAAACCCAAACATGCCATCAGCTGCTAAACTGCGTAATAAATTATTTGTGTCTTCAACGTTAAACGTTGCAGCATCAGAGTTTTGGATCATGAGTTGTTGAGCTTGGCTATTGGTCGCAATATTTAATGACACCATACTTTGACGAATAGCCAATGTACCAATAATAGTGATCGCCAATAAAAGGATTAATACGACGATGAGTGTCGAGCCATGTTGTTGTCTAATCATCACTCTCTCTCTCCCAACGCGTTACGTATTGCAACCTCTTGAGTCACAACCTGACGGATAAATCCTTGAGGGTTACCATTCTCTCCAACTGCCACATCTTGGTCTAACACCACAAAAGCATTGTTTTGTGCTGTCGACGCTTCTTGGCCTGTTGACTGGCCTGAGCGTGCGAGCACACCTAAACTCACTCCTAAAATACGCGGTTTAGTCCCTGTCAATGCCATATATTCGTGAATACCGATATATCGACGGTTACCAGCAGCATTACTCACATTAAGCAATACACGAAAATGATCAACGCGTTTCATAATGATTTCACCAGCATCACCATAACGAGCAAGATTGGTGTCACTATAGTTACCAGCATCACATGCTAAAGCTAAAGGGTTCCCCTCACCAGCCCCAGCATTTGCATCTATTCGCAAAAAATAACGTTGAATAACAATACGATCTACAGTCGTGATCTCACGCCCTTCGCAATCAAAGCCACCTGTTTGTGCAGGTTTATACTGAATTACAAGTTGATCACTGTTTTGAGTTACATTCGATGCACCAGTCCACTCATTATCACTACCAACTGCATCACCATTACTTTGGCTTAATAAAACATCATCCACACCAGCTTGAATTCCTGTAGGCAGATTGGATTGACTCAAAACAACCCCCCCATGAAGTAAAACATCATTCATCGCAGCTTCAACAGTATCTAGATTGGCTAATCTAAGATCCTGAGTTATATAGTTAAGCCCAAAATTTGCATTGTCTTGTAAATCCGCCATTCCTTGTTGTACTTGACTACTTTTCACCCCTGTCAAAAATAACATTGCTGCTGCTGCAACTACAATGAGCCCAAGAGCTAGAGCAATCATGAGTTCAATAAGTGTAAAGCCTTTTTGTATTTTCATTAGTAGGCCTCCATGACTACACAAGTCGATTCATCACGGTAAGCACCCGCTGTGGTACAGTTATTTAAACCATCCGCATTCGTTGCCGCAGTGTCCCCCCATGCAACATAAATGCATCTCCGCCCATTACTCACCTCTGGACAAGCAAACATATTGACTGTCATCCCCACTCGTTGAGCAGATAAATTTGTAAGTGCAGCATCAAAACGTGCCATTTGTGTTGGCGTACAAAATGCTGTGTAACAATTCGGATTGGTGATATTGGTCGCATTTCCCGCAATAGCCGTAGCATACACACCCAACTGGTCACGATTAACACGAATTTTCTCAGCTAAATCACGTGCCAAATTAATTGCTTGTACACGGTTAGCCCCCTCACTAGATGCCTCAATTGCTCGATATTGCAACGCTACAAAACCAAGCACACCAACTGCAAGAATAAGCAAGGCAACCAATACTTCTATTAACCCAACACCTGCTTGCTTTTTTATAGTTATCATGAACAATCCCCTTCAACGATCTGCTGGATCGCCCCCATTTTAGATATCGTGACCATTCTGGAATATTTAGGATCAGAAGATGCATCACAAATTTCAAAACTCGTATCTGTGGCAATGATTTGATTTGCTGCTGGATCTTTCACTAGGCCTGTCGGCATAAAAACTATTTCTGTCGCACGACCAGTCTTTAAACTGGACTTACCGACTGGCATCCAATTCAACGTATCGTCAGTATTTTCATCCGCAGACAATAATTCAACTGTAATTTCTCTACGCTCTAAAGCAGCTTTTGCCCTTGCCTGATTTAAAGTAGCAACCAATTCTTTTGTACTTTTATTTAAATTTTGGCGCTGTAACATATCCCCGAAAGAAGGAGCGGCCATCATCGCGATAATTGCCATAACAGCAATCGTCACCATCAGCTCAATTAAGGTGAACCCTTTATGTTTATTTTGCATACTCCCTCCCCAAGGCAACAAAACTTTACCCTATTTAAAATCATATTCTAATTCTTTACACAATCAGCACAATACAGGATAAAAGGCATAAAAAAACAGATGATTGCCAATTTACAATCATCTGTCAATTTTTCAATAAAATTAGAATGTTAACCAATCCACCTTTTAGGCTTGAGTTACCGCAATACGTAACTCTTTTGGCAAACTAAAGGTAATATTTTCTTCCGTTCCAGCAAGCTCTTTTGGTGGGGTTGCACCCCAGTCTTGTAATCGTTGAATCACTTGCTTAATTAAAATTTCAGGTGCAGATGCACCCGCTGTGACGCCAACCTTGGCGATATTTTCAAACCATGCCTGCTGAAGTTCATCTGCATTATCGACCAAATAAGCGGCTTTACCCATTCGCTCGGCCAATTCTCGTAAACGATTCGAATTCGATGAGTTTGGTGAACCGACTACCAAAACCACATCACATTGGGTTGCTAAATCACGCACCGCATCTTGACGGTTTTGAGTCGCATAACAAATGTCATCTTTACGCGGCCCTTGAATCTCAGGAAATTTCGCCCGTAAAGCATCAATCACTTTTGCGGTATCATCAATTGATAAAGTGGTTTGAGTAACAAAAGCCACGCGCTCAGGATGATGCACTTGAAGCTCAGCCACGTCTTGTTCATCTTCAACCAAATAAATCGCACCACCATTTTTCAGGTCATATTGCCCCATTGTACCTTCAACTTCAGGGTGGCCTTCATGACCAATTAAGATGGCCTCAACCCCCTCACGGGCATATTTAGTAACTTCAATATGAACCTTGGTCACCAATGGACAGGTTGCATCAAAAACTTTTAAACCGCGATGCTCAGCTTCGATTTGTACCGCTTTAGAGACCCCATGCGCACTAAAAATTACAATATTGTCATCGGGTACTTCATCCAATTCATCGACAAAAATTGCACCTCGTTGACGTAAATCGTCCACGACAAATTTATTGTGCACCACTTCATGTCGTACATAAATGGGCGGATTAAAACACTCAAGCGCACGATTTACGATGGCAATCGCACGGTCAACACCTGCACAAAAACCACGTGGATTGGCCAATACAATTTCCATATGTTCCTCGATACCACTTTTCAATCAGCGGAAACTAATAAAATAAATGCAAACAAAGTGACGCCTTGCTATTTCGTTTAAACCTTGTCTACTCTAAAATAGAGAAGATATTTTATCATATCAGGAAAAATATCATGTCGGGTCTCTTGTTTGTCGTTTCTGCAGCTTCAGGAACAGGCAAAACATCCCTCGTAAAAGCCCTCCTTGACCGTGTAACGAATCTTCACGTTTCTGTTTCTCATACTACACGTGGGCAACGTCCCGGCGAACTTGATGGTGTACATTACCATTTTACCGAAAAAGACTCATTTTTAGCCTTGGTTGAACAAGGTGGTTTTATTGAATACGCCGAAGTCTTTGGTAATTACTACGGTACAGCTCAAGCTACAGTAAAAGAACAACTGGCGAAAGGTCATGATGTCCTACTAGAAATTGATTGGCAAGGCGCACAGCAAGTGCGTAAACTTTTTCCTGACTCTAAACAAATTTTCATTTTACCACCAAGCCAGTTTGATCTGCGTCAACGTCTGTCTAACCGTGGCACAGACTCGGTTGAAGTGATTGAGCGTCGTTTAGGCTGTGCAGTTGAAGACATGCAACAATATGTTAACTTCGACTATGTAATTATTAATGATGATTTTAATAAGGCATTGCACGATCTTGAGTCTGTGATTATTGCCAATCGTTTAGTCATTACTCAGCAAGCGAGCCGTCATCAGAAAATGATTTCTGAGCTGATCACCCCTGTTGAAAAGTGATTAAAACTTGAGTCTACAGACAAAGCACCTTATACTGTACAGTCTGTTTAATTTTAGCCTTTGTAACGAGAACTCTTATGGCACGCGTAACCGTTGAAGATTGTTTAGACCATGTAGACAACCGCTTTGAGCTTGTACTAGTGGCAAGCAAACGCGCGCGTCAATTGGCACGTCAAGGCATTGAACCTACTGTTGAGTGGGACAATGACAAACCTACTGTTGTTGCATTACGTGAAATCGCAATCGGTCATGTTTCTAAAGATATTTTGAAACAACGTGAGCAAGACTACCAAACTTCGAGTCTTGATCTTGCACTTTCTGCAAACAATTTGAATTTAGATGGTTTTTCTTTCCAATAAGAAAAATTTATCGCTTAAAAGCCTAGTTTTTAACTAGGCTTTTTTATTGGATAACTTTTATATTTGTGCAATACACGTTATAACTAGAAGTTAGGATTCATCGTGGTTTAGGTGTATCTTTTTTGCTTTTCTCTCAATGAAAAATTTGACAACTCATGCAATATGTTTTTCATTAGAGGATCAGTAAAATTTTCTTGTAATTGCTACGTCTTAAAGGTGTTTTATGCCAGGCCCAATGGTCAGCCAAGCTAAACAACAGCTCAAAACTATTATCGATGCTTACTTAACTGAAAGCGACGTCGAGCGAGTGCTTGCGGCCTGTGATTATGCGGATATTGCCCATGACGGTATTACTCGCAAAAGTGGCGAACCCTATATTTTGCACCCGATTGCGGTAAGCTGTATTTTAGCGCATATGCGTTTAGATGCCGAAACTTTGATGGCGGCACTTTTACATGATGTGATTGAAGACACAGACTTTAGCAAAGAAGATATTGCAGAAAAATTTGGAAAAACCGTTTCCGAACTGGTCGATGGCGTCACCAAACTTAGTCAATCCAGCGATAAAGAATATAACAAAGCCGCTTCTTTCCGAAAAATTCTGCAAGCCACACTACAAGACCCACGTGTCATTATTATTAAACTGGCTGATCGTTATCACAATATGACTACCTTGGATGCACTACGCCCCGATAAGCGTGCGCGTATTGCCCAAGAAACCTTTGATATTTTTGTCCCAATGGCACGTATTGTTGGTATGAATGAGATGGGCGATAACCTCGAACATCTGTGTTATCAAAACCTTGATCTCGACATGTATAACAATGTCCAAGAAGCCCTCCTGCAAACCAAACCCAAACGCTGTGAATATCAAAGCAAATGGGAAAATAATCTTACTGAGCTATTAAAAACCCATCAAATTTCAGGTCGAATTAAAAAGAAAAATAATAATATCGAACTGTTACGTCACTTTGTAAAAAATGACATTGATCTGCATGAACTCACGCATAGTCATGCCTTTGAAATTATTCTAAATAGTATTGCTGACTGTGACCGCTTAGCCGATGTGTTGCGAGAGAGTTTTCAAGTTTTACACTTTGCAGACCATATTCGTAAACCACTCCCAGGTGGTAACCAATCGCTACTACTACGTTTAAAAGGTGAAAATACAACCTTATCAGTCACCATTCAAACCGAACTGATGCGCAAAGCGGCGCGTTTTGGTGTAGTACTAGGCGACAGTGCTCCGCAAGCTTGCCGCTCTGCGATTCAAGCCTCGATGCAGAACTTAAATGTCTTGATTGATGGTGCCTGTGCCAAAACCACTTTTAGCGAACTGCTCGATTATTTACACCAAGAGAAAATTTGGGTGTATACACCACAAGGTCATCTACACGAGTTACCACAAGGTGCAACAGTCGTCGATTTTGCCTACTCTGCTAGCTTATTTTTAGGTAACCATGCGGTAGGTGCGAAAATCAATGGGGAAACTAAACCACTTTCTACGCCATTGCACAGTGGTCAGGTTATTGAAATTATAACCGATGTCTTGGCCACCCCAAACCCGGATTGGCTCAGCTTCGTCAATACGCAAAAAGCCCGCCGTGCCCTACAAAATATACTGCGTGAGCAAGACATCGAAGAACAACGCCTTGTTGGACAACAAGCTTTAAATCGCGCTTTAAAACTATTCAATGTATCCATTAAAGATTTAACCGAATCAGACTGGTTAGAGCTTTTACAATGGCGACATATCGAAAGTAAAGACCAACTCTTTGAGCAAATTGCCGTGGGTGATTTACTGCCGCAATTGGTTGCGAATCATTTGTTTGCGCATGACCAAAGTGCACAAGAATCTGACCGACTCATTCAAGGTACTGAAGGTGTCGATGTCAAATACGCACATTGCTGTAACCCTGTGTTGGGTGATCCAATTCAAGGACATTTATCACGCCGCGGTCTTATTGTGCATCGTGCGCGTTGTCATAATCTCCTGCATGAACAACATCTACACCCTGAAAACATCATGCCGTTGCAGTGGACCAATGAGAATGAAGAAGAAATTAGTTTCACTGCATATTTATTGATTAACATGGCCATGGATGACGAACAAATTTCCGACCTAATTTATCAATGTCGTAAAGAAAAAATTGGGGTCGAAATGGTACGTAATCAAGATGACAAGACTTATGTCAATGTTGTGGTACACAACCGCAAGCAAATTGCAAAAATAATTCGCGATCTACGCATGCATTTTGGCTTTCCGCGTATCAGTCGACTGGCTCAACCAGTGAGCATTGCGGAAACATCGATTGCGAGTTAATTGTTTAAATCCGCACATTTTAATGCCAATCTAGGCTATGATTGATGGTGAATATAATAGGAGAACACGATGTCCCGCCAAGTAATTCATACTGAAAATGCCCCTGCTGCGATCGGCACTTATTCGCAAGCAATCTTAGTTGGCAATACACTTTACCTTTCTGGTCAGATCGGTTTAGACCCATACAGTATGGAGTTGGTTGAAGGCATTGAAGCACAAATTCGCCGTGTATTTGATAACTTAAAAGCTGTCTGCGAAGCTGCTGGTGGAACGCTGGCAGATATCGCGAAGTTGAATATTTTCTTAACCGATCTTTCAAACTTCCAGTTGGTCAACCAAATTATGGGTGAATATTTCGCACAACCTTATCCTGCACGCGCAGCGCTCGGTGTGGCAAGCCTACCCAAAAATGCATTAGTTGAGATGGATGGTATTGTAATTATTAATCAATAAGTTATATTTTTTAAGAAAAAGCCACCGATTGAGTGGCTTTTTTTCATCCAAAACTCCAATAAAGACAACCAAGATTTCAAATGATTTTTATTGACAAACGATAACAATTATCAATAATATCACTTATCTTATTTCTTTCATGTGGCTTGCTGAAATGTACGTGTGCTTATGCCGTGGTATTACAGATCAAGATATTAAAGACGCTGTTGAAAATGGTGCGGGTAGTTATCGTGAAGTTCGCGAGATGCTCGACCTCGGCACATGCTGTGGTCGCTGTGCACCAGAAGCACGCTCAATCATCAGTGCTGAAGTCTCTGCGATTGCCTCACGCTTAGCCATTGCTGCCTAGATATTTGATTCGTTTTTTAGAATAACCATAATTATAAACTTACTCTTTATGAGTAGCTCCTCCCCCGCTTATGACTCTAAGCGGGTTTCCTTTTCTTAAATGTCTCAAAATAAAATTTGCATCCCGCATGCTTTTGATTGCGATTTTCATTTGCTGTTCTATAAATTACTCGCCAAAAACCACTTTGTTGTTTAAGATATTTCTCATAAGTTATTGATATTATTTTTAAGCCGCAGTTTGAATGGAGCTTTCTCATGAAAGGCAATCGTGATGTAATTAATCAGTTAAATCAGGTGCTTTATCATCATTTAACTGCCATCAACCAAAATTTCCTACATTCTCGTATGTTTAATGACTGGGGCATTGAGCAACTCGGTTCTGCCGAGTATAAAGAATCGATTCGCCAAATGAAGCATGCTGACAAAATCATTGAACGTATTCTTTTTTTAGAAGGTCTACCAAACTTACAACACTTAGGTAAACTCTACATCGGTCAACATACTGTTGAAGTTCTTAACTGTGATATCCGTAAAGTTAAAGAGAACATTGAATCCATTCAAGCCGCTGTTAAGCTTGCTGAAGAACAACTGGACTACGTCACTCGTGATCTGGTGCAAGAGATTTTAGAAAAAGAAGAAGAGTGGTTAGATTGGACAACTACACAGCTTGATTTGGTTGAGACTGTCGGTGTAGAGAATTATATTCAGAGTCAAATTTAAGACTTTATTCGCGAATAAAAAACCTGCATACGCAGGTTTTTTAAATTTATTTCCAGGGGCGAAGATCGACGATCTTAACTACTTCACCTTTGTCTTTATTGATTAAAACTGTCATATCCACAGCATTGGCTTTTAGAGGAACAAAGCTAGTTGCTTGTGGATACTTAGATAAAATACGATCTACTTGTTGCACATCATTATACTGTTGTAACAGCATTACACTTTGAGCCTGCTCTTGTATTTTTTCTGTGACTTTAGATAAGTCTACATAATTTTCTGGTCGCTGCGCTAGAGATATACCACTCAAAACTTCATCAAAGACTTGTTCCGACTTTAGCTTAGGATTCTGAGACAACATTACAGCTATAAAAATAGGACGCTCAAACAGAGCTAACTGATAGTCTGATTTCCCAATATCTCCCACAATCTGACTACATTGAATAAGCTCAAATTTATTTTGATTAAAAACAATCCAGCATGGTTTTGCCAAAACCATGCTGTATAAGCCATATACCAATGCAATAAGTTGAATCAAACCAATGATAGCCAAGTCAAACTTGAGTGTCTTTTTATATTTTCTGTATACAATAAAAGTAAGCAAAGGACCTAGAACAATATCAATCATGACCATAATTAATAAAATCTCTTTACCACCTGTAGCTGTCAGTAGCGGGTAAGGGTATAACACAAAATATACAAGCAAAAAAACGATAAATAGAATTAAAACTGATACGAATAGATGTATTAAAAATGCATTAAACTTTTCACGAAATAGTTGAAGCGTATCCGACATTTACTTTCCCTTCACTTTGTTTACAATATGTAAAATTTTTAAAATTATACTTCAATGCAAAATTATCTCTCCAAGATATTACTTATTCTTATTCCCTTTTTTTGCTTCATTGCCTATTCTAGCTTAAGTATTTATTGGACCAGCTATCCCTATGATGCATGGCGTATTTATGAAATACTTATTTTATTTACTTTTGCTTTATTTAATTTTTTAATTAAAAATCAATACCTTATAGAATCAAGAAAAGCGCATTTATTAACCTTTATTTCAATTATTTCAATATCGTTCTTAGCAATATTAACCATAAGCTTCTCCACAGCCTTTGATCGTGCGCTTGCAGAAGCAAGTTTAATTTTTTTACTCATCAACTTTACTTTAATTTATTCATTTTTATTAAAAAATTACTCCAAATTTTCCAAAAACATTGCTACATCTATTGCATTCTTACCAATGTTGAGCCTTATTTTCTTACCAATTGCACTAGTTAATCGACTACAAGGTGGGGATGGTGTTTGGACACAATCCTTTACAAATATCAGAATGTTGGATGATGCTTTACTTCCATGTTTATTCCTCATCTGGTTACAGCCCATTTATTCTAATTTTGACTTCAAAAAAAACAAGCTACTAAAAAGTAGCTTATATATTGTTTCAACTATTTACTTATTAAGCTTTTTATTTCATGGTGCACGTGCCTGCTTACTATCAATTTTTATTGGTCTATGTGTCAGTTTAATATTTACACCCAATCATCAACGTAAATTTTTAAAACTTCCGATCATTTCTTGTATTTTAGCTTTAGTCATATTTAACCTCTATCACCTCTCACTTTCTGAAACGATAGGTCCATCTATTAACCGCATTACCAGTAGTGGAAGGTTCGATTTATGGGAAAAAGCTGTACATCTTTGGTTTGAACACCCTATCCTTGGCGTTGGTGGAAATAACTTTATGTTACATACACCATTTCTATTACCAACTCACCCGCACAACTTTTTTCTAAAATCACTATCAGAATGGGGTATTGCAATCTTCATTCTCATATTAAGCTTAATTCCCATCATACAAGCAGTCTATAAGCAACGTAAAAATATCCCCATCTTCCTTATCGCAGGAGCAATTGCTATTTTCTTTAATAGTTTACTTTCTGGAAGTTTCGTATACCCAGTAAGCCAAATTATCAGCCTTACATTTATAGCTTTTTTACTGAGCTTTTTAAAAGTTTATACTATTTCAGAACCAACGAGTTATTTTCAATATAACAAAAATCTATGGGCCATTATTTCATACTTATCATTAATTACCCTATTGTATATCCATGGGCAAGATATATTATGCTATACATGTATAAGTATTGATGATTTCGGTGCGCCTAACTTTTGGGATCAAGGCCGGGCTATACATCTATTACCTATATCCAATTTACATAAATAATGAAACTAACAATTTTGATCATATTAATTTGCAATTACTGGTAATTTCTGACATTTTTTTTATGTCAGATACCATCCATAATGTGCAAGATATTGATTTATCTTAAAATATACTTGGTATTGTTTTTGCTCTGTTTCATATAATGAAGGAGGATTTCAATGAAAACAAACATGGGATTTACATTGATTGAACTAATAATTACTGTTGCTATTATTAGTATACTTGCAGCGATATCAATTAATTTATATCAAAGCTATATGATTAAAAGTCGCATTAACTCAGCTTTTTATGAGATTTCAGAAGGTATAGCCTCCTACGAAATTAATGCAAATCACAACTATTCACTCATTACAACTGCTGAAGATATTAGCTTACAAAGCTCTACACATTTTTGTATGATTAGTATTACAACTCCAGATGCTTTAGGAATTGCAAATAAAGCTATTAGTTGTAAGCTCAAAAATAAAAATGGACTAGGTAATTTAGCTGAAATCTATTTCTCACGTAATACCAATGGTCACTTTTCCTGTGAAAGCATTGATATTCCAAATAAATTCTTACCAGCATCTTGTATTTAATCTATACATTTACTTTCAAACCAATTAAATCACACTCAAAAAAAGAGAGCCTTAGCTCTCTTCTTATAGATTCAAATTATGAACATGAACCAGGCTTATATTTAGCATCTAAAGTAGTACCCGTTAAAGTACAAGCCCATGTACCATCTGCAGCACGTCCAAGATTAATAACAGCATTTTCTACTTTTGGTGAACCTTTCAGAGTACAAGTGATGGCATTTGTTGCAGCGCCACTAGTTGGGGCTGTCACAGCTACAGTACAACGATCACTATCTTTCAGACCAACATTAGCAACGGTAAAGTCACTTGATGGCTTACCTTCGTTTACAAGTACTTCGTACTGTGTCTTAGCTGGAGAAATTTCAGCTAAGCCTGAAGTAGCTTGTGATTTCGCAATATAATCTTGGTAAGCAGGAATCGCAATCGCAGCAAGAATACCGATAATTGCAACAACGATCATTAATTCAATGAGAGTGAAACCCTTTTGAGCGTTCATAACATTCTCCACAAATGTTTTGTTAATTTTTTATAAGCTTTTTAAGCTACTTTGTAATTAGCATGTATTATGCCAACTTTTATTATATTTATTTTCAAATAAAAAACAGCACTTTATTTCATTATTTAAAAATTTATTTTTGAGCATTGTGTTTTTATGTAAAAAACTGACAAATATTGTCAGTTTCCTTCTTTCTAGTTCAACATAATTGGCGAATTGCTCAATTCATCAGCTTTGTCTTCTATTTGATTGGCATAGAATTGATCCAAAATAGTCCCAATTTGGGTTACGCCATCGACTAAAGCCTGCCGATACTGCTGCTGTGACATTTTTTCAATAATGCATTGGCAAACCTCATCCCACACTTGCTGTGTAGTGGCATCCTGTATCCCACGATCAATCACAATTTCAACTTTTCGCTCACACAAGTTTATGTAAAGCAAAATACCACTATTCAATTCGGTATCCCACACACCAAGCTCAGCAAAAAGCTGTTTTGCACGTCCACGAGTATCTAAATAATAGGCTTCTCGTGCGGGCATATGTCCTTCGATCACCACTTGAATTTCACCAACATGGCCTTGTTCGGCTTCAGTCACCGCTTGCGCAATCGCATGTTGATCTTGCTGATTAAAAAAACGTTTGCTCGCTGGCATATGCAGTAAATGCTTTAGCCAACGCTTAATACTCGGCTGTACAACTTCATCTAGCTTTGGTTTAGTGACGATTTCCGTCGTTTCAGTTATTGTTACCATGACCCTGATGCTCCTCCACCGCCGAAGCCGCCGCCCCCGCCACTATATCCACCGCCACCAAAACCGCCGCCTCCACGACCTCCGCGCCCACCTCCACCACCAGAAGAGAGAAAGAGCTGAAATATCGTTTGGGCTAAGGTCGTGATGAGTAAAAAGAAAATCCCTCCACCAATCAGTAAGCTGGTGATTAAGCCTGCTCCATTCACCAAACCAGCTACGATGCCTGCAACTGCTGCAGTCGAGGCACTTAAACGCTTCCCCACCACAAATGAGCCAATTGCGCCAGCAATTAAGATAAATAAAGCAGTACTAAACGTTTTACTTTTGGCTTCCTGCTCTCGAATAGCTTGGTCTTGGCGTTCTTGTAGTTCTTGCGCCGCTTGGGCTGCAACTTCAGGATCAAGATTTAAAATCCGTTCAATTTCAACAAGTCCCGCATTGATCCCTTGAGCATACTGAGCTTGCTTAAAATACGGTGTGATTTGTTGGTTAATAATGCGATTCGCAATAATGTCAGGAATGACTCCTTCCAAACCATAACCCGTAAGAATCTGCATACGTCGGTCATTAACGGCAATTGCAATCAGCAAACCGTTGTCCTGCTTTGCTGAACCAAGTTTCCATTGATCTGCAATACGCATGGCAAAACCAAAAATATCCTCTTGACCTGTGGTGGGTACAATCACTACGCCTATTTGGGCTTTTCCTGTGTCATGCAAGGCACGGATTTTTTGGTCAATGGCTTGCTTATCTTCAGTACTTAAAATATGTGCTTGATCGATCACGGGTTCATTTAAGGTCGGCAACGCCCGTATCGATTCACCTTCTGCCATATCATTGGCAACGGGCGGTTGTGACACGACATCAGCATTCGTAGAACTTACATTATTGGAACTCGCCGCATGCTGACCTTGAATCATTTTTCCAGCAACGACTGTTTCCGCAGCATCATCTGTTGCTGTAGCAACCTCTGCCCATGTTAACGAACTTAGACACAGCAGTCCTGATAAAATGAATGCAAGCACCCATTTATACGAAAACCGTAGTAAGAACTGCTGCTGTCCTATCATTCATTCACCCTATGGTTACGATTACTTTAAGTCACAGCTAGTTAAATGACACCGTTGGCGCCTTTTGCGCACTTTGCTCTGCACTAAAGTTCGGTTTAGTATCCATCCCAATCACCTTGGCAGTCATGACTTGTGGGAACTGGCGTGAATAGGAGTTAAAGTCTTGCACCGTAGTAATATAGCGATTACGCGCCACAGCAATACGGTTTTCGGTACCTTCGAGCTGAACCTGCAAATCACGGAATTGCTCATTGGCTTTTAAATCTGGATAGTTTTCTGAGACCGCAATTAAACGCGACAATGCACCCGTCATTTGTGCCTGCGCTTCTTGATATTTTTGGAATAATGCAGGGTCTTCTAATACTTCTTTATCGACTTTTAAACCTGCCACATTGGCACGAGCCTGCGTAACTTCGGTTAGAACTTGCTCTTCATGTTTGGCATACCCCTTCACCACATTCACCAAATTCGGCACCAAATCTGCGCGGCGTTGATATTGGTTTTGTACTTCCGACCACGCAGCTGTAACCGCCTCATCTTTAACCTGTAAGGTATTATAACCACAGCCCGATAGCGTTAACGTGCTCGCAAGGGTAACAACGACAGCAGTTTTTTTCATAAAATTCATTCAGCTATCCTCTTTCTTTTGTATTTATTGCAATAACCTGATTGTAAACACATTTGATTATCCTTTTGTTGCTTTTAGTTAAAGTAGCTAAAAATGAAAAAACCGAGTGAACTTCACTCGGTTTTGATTATTTATTTTTATACTTAAACTAAATAGCCGCGTGCAACTCCTGCTGAAAACCTTCGAGTTGATAGTCTTCTGCCAAACGGGTTTTCCAGTATTTCAACAACTGGGTGTAATCAATATCTGAGGGATGAAAGTTGGTTTTGTAGTAAGACAGATATTCAGGCAGCAATTGCACAAACATCTTCGCCAGCAAATACAATCCAAAGAGATTCCCGCCCAATTTAGGTATACTATTTTTGTGGTCTTGTAAAAATAATCGACTGGCCGAGTAAAAAGTTAAACTGGCGAAACCTGTCGTTACACTGCGCATAATTAAACGGCGAATCTTGTCATCACCATACACATCTTGATAAACATCAAAGGCAACCGCACGATGCTCAATTTCTTCAATGGCATGCCACACCCAGAGTTTAACCGCATCATCATCCAAGGTACTCAATACCTCAGGATGCCTTAAAATATAGCCGCCTAGCAGTGCCGTAAAATGCTCAAAAGCGCAGGTGATTGCGAGCTGAATTTTAGGATGCAGATTTTTCACATAATCATCTTTACGCGCCAACCATGCCTGAAAACGGTCGAGATTATAATCATCACGGCGCCATGCAGCATTAAATGCCGTGTGTGCTTGAGAATGCATCGCCTCTTGACCAATAAATGCCGCAATCTGCGCTTGAAGATTGTCATCCTTCACTTGGTCACGTACATTGCGCACACTATGCACAAAGAACTGCTCACCGATGGGAAAAGTCGAAGACAATGCCGTCAGTAAATGCGACATGACCGGTGAATTGGCAAAATAATGCCGGCGAATGGCTTTGGGGTTAAATTGCAAACGTCGAATCGTAATACCCTGAGCTTTTGGACGATGTTGATATAGTTTTTCTGTCGTCACTTGAGTCATGTCCATTTCCTAACATTTAACCGAGCGATCTTCAGTATCTGAATTTAGAGGCCATTCACATATGGCAAAAATGCTTAGTGCATTTGCAAATTCGTCCATTTTTATCAGACTCTCCACCAGATCTTTTTCGATTTATCCCGATCCACCTCTTTCATATCATCTCAGGCAAATAGTGATCATAAAAAAACCCGCCGAAGCGGGTTTTTTTGTTGAACGATTTAGATTAAATGTCTAAATAATCCAAAATACCTTCAGCCGCTTGACGGCCTTCCCAAATCGCTGTGACAACAAGGTCTGAACCACGAACCATATCACCACCCGCAAAGATTTTCGGATTTGAGGTTTGGAATTTATAGGTTTGCTGTTCAGCTGCAACCACACGACCTGAACCATCAAGGTTAATATTCACATTTGTAAACCAATCCGCAGGGCTGGTACGGAAACCAAATGCCAATAACACTGCATCTGCAGGTAAAATTTCTTCTGAACCCGGAATTGGTTCTGGGCTGCGACGACCACGGCTATCAGGCTCACCAAGTTGAGTTGTAACCACTTTCACACCCGTGACTTTGCCATTTTCACCGACGATTTCAATCGGTTGACGGTTAAACAAGAAGTTGACACCTTCTTCTTTGGCATTTTGCACTTCACGACGTGAACCTGGCATATTTTCTTCGTCACGACGGTATGCACAGCTCACCACTTCCGCACCCTGACGAATAGAGGTACGGTTACAGTCCATTGCTGTGTCACCACCGCCAAGAACAATCACCTTTTTACCTTCAACACTAATGTACTCGCTTGGGTCTTTTTCCCAACCTTGAGTACGGTTGACATTGGCAATCAAGAAATCCAATGCATCATAGACACCATTAAGGTCTTCACCTGCAAAGCCGCCTTTCATATAGGTATAAGTACCCATACCCATGAACACCGCATCGTATTCTGCAAGCAGTTGATCGATGGTGACATCTGTCCCAATTTCAGTATTTAAACGAAATTCCACACCCATACCCGTAAAGATTTCACGGCGACGCTTCATCACATCTTTTTCCATTTTAAATTCTGGAATACCAAAGGTCAGTAGACCACCGATTTCAGGGCGTTTGTCGAATACAACAGGTTTAACCCCGCTACGCACCAAAATATCAGCACAGCCTAGACCCGCAGGGCCTGCACCAATGATCGCGACTTTTTTATCTGTCCACTTTACTGAAGACATATCTGGACGCCAGCCCAGTGCAAAGGCGGTGTCATTGATGTATTTTTCAGCGTTACCAATCGTCACTGCACCAAAACCATCGTTTAAGGTACAAGCCCCTTCACATAAACGGTCTTGCGGACAAACACGACCACATACTTCAGGTAGCGTGTTGGTTTGGTGGCACAATTCTGCTGCTTGGAAAATACGACCTTCAGCGATCAATTTTAACCAGTTTGGAATGTAGTTATGTACTGGACATTTCCATTCACAATATGGGTTACCACACCCTAAACAACGGTGGGTCTGATTTGCTGCCACTTCCGCTGTAAAAGGTTTATAAATTTCCACAAACTCTGCTTTGCGGACCTGAATCTCTTTTTTCTCTGGATCTTGGCGTGCTACATCCAGAAATTGAAAGTCATTGTTTAGGCGCTCTGCCATGTCTCTCTCCGTGGGTAGGTGCAGCCCGTTTATCTATCGTCTGCACCTGCCTATGTATCAGCAGTAGTGGAATTATTGTGGATCAGCTTGAGTGGTTTTCAACAAAGTCTGTAAATTGGCAGCTTTCGGTTTCACCAACCAGAATTTACGACTGTAGAAATCAAACTCGTTACGGATCTTGTACGCCCAAGCACTACCAGTCTCAGCAATGTGTTCATCTAAAATACGGCTTAAGAACTCTTTATGTTCTTCCATCGATTCAGTCGAAATACGATTCAGCTCAATCAGCTCGTGGTTGTAATGATCAACGAAGTCATTATCAAGGTCAAGAACGTAAGCAAAACCACCTGTCATACCTGCACCGAAGTTATGCCCCACTTTACCAAGTACAGTCACGATACCACCTGTCATATATTCACAACAGTGATCGCCTGCACCTTCAATTACAGCGAAAGCACCCGAGTTACGTACTGCAAAACGCTCACCTGCTGTACCTGCCGCGAACAATTTACCGCCCGTTGCACCGTATAAGCAAGTGTTACCAATGATTGCCGTTTCTTGAGTTTGGAAAGGCGAACCTTTTGGCGGGAAGATCGACACACGACCACCTGCCATGCCTTTACCCACGTAGTCGTTCGCATCACCTTCTAATCGAATGTGCAAACCACCTGCGTTCCAAACACCGAGGGATTGACCCGCAGTACCTACCAAGTTCATCTTCACTGGGTGCGCTTCCATGCTGAGGTTGCCATAACGACGCGCAATCTCACCTGAAATACGTGCACCAATTGAACGGTCACAGTTACCAATGGTGAAGTGATATTCACCTGTGGTCCCAGCTTCAATTGCTGGTAGCATTTCTGCCACCATTTTCTCAGCAAGCAAGCCTTTATCAAACGGTGCGTTACCTTCAACTTCACAGTACTGCGCCTTACCTTGCGCAGAAGGATGTGACTCCAGTAATGCGCTCAAATCAAGGTGCGCATGTTTCTCCGTTTCACCTGGAAGCATTTCAAGCAAATCCGTACGACCAATCAAGTCTTTAAGGCTTGAAACACCCAACGCTGCCAGCCACTCACGTGTTTCTTCAGCAATGAAGGTGAAGAAGTTGATGAGCATTTGTGGCTCGCCAATATAATGTTCTTGGCGTAAATGATCTTGTTGAGTTGCAACACCCGTTGCACAGTTATTCAAGTGACAAATACGCAGGTATTTACAACCTAAAGCAATCATTGGCGTAGAACCAAAGCCAAAGCTTTCTGCACCTAAAATGGCTGCTTTCACCACATCTAGACCTGTTTTCAAACCGCCGTCGGTTTGAACACGAACTTTACCGCGCAAGTCATTGACGCGAAGTGCTTGATGCGCTTCAGAAAGACCCAACTCCCAAGGCGAACCTGCATGGTGAATTGAAGACAATGGAGAGGCTGCTGTACCACCGTCATAACCTGAAATGGTAATGAAGTCAGCATAGGCTTTTGCCACACCTGCAGCAATCGTTCCTACACCCGGCTCAGACACCAGTTTCACTGAAACCATCGCCTGAGGATTGACTTGTTTTAAGTCAAAAATCAATTGTGATAAATCTTCAATCGAGTAAATGTCATGGTGCGGTGGTGGAGAAATTAAGGTCACACCCGGTACTGAATAACGTAAACGTGCAATTAAGCCATTCACTTTACCACCTGGTAATTGACCACCTTCACCCGGTTTAGCCCCTTGCGCCACTTTAATCTGCAAGACTTCAGCAGAGGTTAAATACGCAGGTGTTACACCGAAACGACCTGATGCAATCTGTTTGATTTTCGAGTTACGAATGGTGCCATAACGCGCTGGATCTTCACCGCCCTCACCCGAGTTTGAACGGCCACCAATGGTATTCATCGCAATCGCAATCGCCTCATGCGCTTCAGGAGACAATGCACCTAATGACATGCCTGCAGAGTCGAAGCGCGGTAAAATCGCTTCTACAGACTCCACTTGATCTAGAGCAATCGAGTTGTCTGTTTTTAACTTTAATAGGTCGCGAATTGTTGCCACTGGACGGTTATTCACCAGCTCAGCATATTCTTTAAAGTCTGTATATTGACCAGAACGCACTGATTTATGCAAAGCATTGATCACGTCTGGGTTGAATGCATGGTATTCCTTGTCGAAGACAAATTTTAGCAAACCACCTTGATCGATTGGTTTACGTGTTTTCCATGCGGTATCGGCCAATTTCTTTTGGTCATTTTCAAGGTCAACAAAGGTTGCACCTTTGATACGGCTTGGCACACCCGTGAAGCATTTTGAAACCACTTCTTCAGACAGACCCACCGCTTCAAACAACTGACCACCACGGTAAGAGGCCACCGTTGAAATCCCCATTTTTGAAAGGACTTTTAACAAGCCTTTTTCAATGCCTTTACGGAAATTCACTTGCGCTTGGATTGGGTCACCCAATAGCTCGCCTTTTGCAACCAAGTCATTGATCACGTCATAAGCCAAGTATGGATAAATCGCAGTTGCACCAAAGCCTAAAATAACCGCAAATTGATGCGGATCACGCGCCAAGGCTGTTTCAACAATAATATTGGCATCCGTACGCAAACCGACATTGATTAAATAGTGATGCACTGCACCAGTTGCCATCAGTGCATTGGCAGGCAAGAAACCTTGACGAATTTTCTTATCAGACAACACCAATAAGGTTT
Organism: Acinetobacter sp. Gutcm_16; assembly: GCF_028649355.1. Classification (NCBI taxonomy): domain Bacteria; kingdom Pseudomonadati; phylum Pseudomonadota; class Gammaproteobacteria; order Moraxellales; family Moraxellaceae; genus Acinetobacter; species Acinetobacter sp. Gutcm_16. Next base: position 158,482 of record NZ_JAQSUV010000036.1, read on the forward strand.
TGCCGTCGCGAATCGCTTGCGCTGCTTCTTCACAGATACGTGCAATTGCAGCTTCTAGACCTTCATCTTCCACATAATTTAAATCGATATCTGCAATTTCATAACCCTTACGACCCAACGTACGGATTTGATGCATTTTCGAATTTGACAACACTGGGCTTGAAATAATCAAACGATCCGCATGCTCAGGGCTTTGTTCAAAAACGTTTTGCTCACGACCTAAACACGTTTCCAATGACATCACAATCGATTCACGTAATGGGTCGATTGGTGGGTTGGTGACCTGAGCAAACTGTTGACGGAAGTAATCCGATACATGACGCACTTGGCGAGACAAAACCGCCATTGGCGTATCATCACCCATTGAACCCACTGCTTCCTGACCACTTTCAGCGATTGGACGAAGTAATTGGTCACGCTCTTCAAAGGTCACCATAAACATTTTTTGTGATGCTTTCAGGTCATCGCCTTTTAAGCCTTGATCACATAAATACTCTTCAAGCTCTGGACTACCTTGTACACGAACTGAGTTTTCACGTAACCATTCACGATAAGGACGCATTTTTTTCAAATGCGTGCTGACATCTTTAGTGTCAAGCATTTTACCTGTGAAAGTATCGATCACTAGAATTTGACCTGGTCCGACACGACCTTTAGAAATCACGTCTTCAGGCTCGTAGCCCCATACACCAATTTCAGATGCCAATGTGATGTAACCATTTTTGGTAATCACCCAACGAGCTGGACGCAAACCATTACGGTCCAACATACAAATCGCATGACGACCATCTTGAATCACGAGACCAGCAGGACCATCCCACGCTTCCATATGCTTCGAGTTAAACTCATAGAATGCACGTAAATCAGCATCTAACGTTTCCACGTTCTGCCATGCTGGCGGAACCAACATACGCAATGCACGGAACAAGTCCATACCGCCGCCCACAAGAATTTCAAGCATGTTATCTAAGCTTGAAGAATCCGAGCCAGTACGGTTCACGATTGGGTTAAGCTCAGTTAAACCAGGCAATAATGGGTTTTCAAACTTTGGCGTACGCGCCATCGCCCAGTTACGGTTCGCAGTAATGGTATTAATTTCACCATTGTGTGCAAGATAACGGAATGGCTGAGCCAAAGGCCAACGCGGCAAAGTATTGGTCGAGAAACGTTGGTGGAACACCACAATATGTGACTCAAGACGTGGGTCTGCCAAGTCTGTGTAAAAATCAGCAATCGCTTCAGGCATCATCAAGCCTTTATAGCTAATCACTGTTGAACATAATGTAGTTACATAAAATGAAGCGTCATTAGTAAGCTGCTGTTCTGCACGGCGGCGTGCCAAGAAGAGTTTACGGTTAAACTCAACTTCAGACACACCCATTGGGCAGTTCACAATAATTTGCTCAAATGCAGGAAGTGACTGCATTGCAATCGAACCCAAAGCATCGTTATTGGTCGGGACCACACGCCACGCCAATACTCGGCAACCTTCAGATTCAATTTCTTTGCTTAGAATTTGTTTTGCATGTGCTGCAATTGCTGGATCGAGGCTTAAAAACACCGTACCGACAGCAAAAACTTCACTGAGTGTAATATCACTGAGTTTTTTCGCTTCTTCGCGGAAAAACTGTTTTGGCATTGCTAAGAGTAAACCGCAACCATCCCCTGTCTTACCATCTGCAGCAATACCACCGCGGTGGGTCATACAGCTCAGACTGTGCATAGCAGTCTTGACAAGATCATGGCTTGCATCACCCTGCATATGGGCGATTAAACCAAAACCACAGTTATCTTTAAACTCATCCGGTTGGTATAAACCTTGAGCGGGAGCTACAGTATTAGGCGATGGCATGTGCATAGCGTACCCTTCTTTCTACAGGCCCTGTCGGGCGTCTAACAATCTAATTACTTCTTGCCGATTCGTTCAATTGACTCATATTCAGATTCTGATTGAAGTACAGCATTTTTTCTTCACACCCAAGATAGACTGATTTTCGTCTTTATGCATGTCTTAATTGAAAAAATGTATGCAGCAGTCACGCACTTATTTAAGGCACTTGGCCGCTACTATTTCGCTCATAAATCGAATCTTTTTTGCGCCAAAACAGTGACATCAACTCAATTCATGCACCATTAAAGCAAGTTTTATGCCAATTATTTATTTTGTGTGTTAAACACTTTAGTTTTATTAGGTTTGTGTTTTTTAGGTAAAAATTTAGTTCGAAGACAATCAATTTATTGCACTATATTTGTGCGTATATGAAATTTACTTTTTTTGGTGCGCCATAATGAACCAATTTTAATTAAATGGATCGGTCACTTCAGGTTCATTTGTTTTATTTTGTGGCGCATTCTCTACGGTTGTTTGTGACTTTTGTACATCAACCACATTTCCATCCGCATCACGACGAGTAACTGTCGTCGATGTTGTCGATTGTTTATTTTGTGCAACTGCTGCACGTGCCGCTTGTTGACGCGCAGCAAGAGTGGCTTCATCAATCACAGGCACAGCGGCTGGTTTCAACTGCACGGCATAGAGCTTATTGCTAAGTCCAAGTTCATCAGAACCGAGGTCATTGACATATTCAGCATAACTTTCAATTTTTTCAACTTTGGGTTGCACCGACTTCGGCAACGTCAGTTTTAAATCCGCCAATGCCTTTTGCGCCTCATTGGTATTTTTATACACACCATAGATCAGCACATATTGCTCAATTTGGTTTTCACCCGTCAGTCTCAAGTAGTTAAAAGCTTGACGATCAGATTGCCTTTGCAAAAAGCGCTTAATAATCGCTTCTTCTGAGACTCTAAACAGTTCAACTGTACTGTTCTTTTTATTTTCCTGAATAAATTTGGTCCCACGAAATTCAGCTTCATGCTGCGCGATTGCTACAACACGTGTCGTCATATCCAAAGGTTTTACTTCATCGAGGAATGAGCCTAAATGTGCGGTTGTTGCGACTTTTTCTGGCTGAATTTGTAACTCAACTTCAGATTCAGCCTTTTTTTCAACTTCAACGACAGTCTCTTGATCTGTAATGGCCCAAAAGACTAAGGCGCCAAACAAGCATACCCCTCCAAATGCAAGCCAAATATAATTTTGCTTTGTCTGCCACTGGGTTCGAAGGGTTGTTGCCATAATAAAGTTATGCCTGTTCTTGGTTGGCTAAAATCGCCTGTTTCATCAATTCTACATCAAATGTTTTGGTAATGATGGCCTGCCCTACCGCTTGCATCAAAACCAAACGCAGCTGCCCGTTCAAGACTTTTTTATCATGCGCCATATACGCCAAAAAGTCATCGAGGGGAATCTGTGGACATACTATCGGCAAATTCGCGCGTTGAATGATATTTTTTGTACGCGCCAAATCTTCTGCACTGATCCACCCCATACGCTGCGATAAATCTGCTGCCATCACCATACCTGTTGCCACAGCTTCTCCATGGAGCCATTCACCATAGCCTAGATAAGATTCAATCGCATGTCCAAAGGTATGCCCAAGATTCAATAAGGCACGCTCACCTTGTTCTTTTTCATCATTAGCAACAATACGCGCTTTATGGGCACAAGAACGATACACAGCTTCAGCCAGTGCAGCTTCATCACCCTGCACCAAATCATCTATATGTTGCTCCAACCAAGCGAGAAAGTCAGTATCACCCAAGAGTGCGTACTTAATGACTTCTGCCAAACCTGCAGATAACTCACGTGGTGGCAGCGTTTTAAGTTGAGACATATCCGCCAAGACCACTTGCGGTTGCTGAAATGCCCCGATCATATTTTTACCCAGCGGATGGTTAATCCCTGTTTTACCACCGACACTCGAATCAACCTGTGAAAGAAGTGTGGTTGGCACCTGAATAAAATAGACTCCACGCTGGAAACATGCCGAAGCAAAGCCTGCCATATCACCAATCACACCACCACCTAAAGCTAAAACTGTACAATCACGGTTGAATCCTGACGCTAACAAGGCATCAAAAATCAGGTTGAGGTGCTCAATATTCTTATATTTTTCACCATCGGGCAAAATACACGTTGCAACTGTTTTTCCCAACGCTTCAATTGCTACCACGTAACGCGCTAAATACAAAGGTGCGACCGTTTCATTACTCACAATCATCACTTGGCGCCCATGAATATACGGCTCAAGTAAAGCTTTTGGATCTAAATCACTACCAATAAAGATCGGGTAACGGCGTTCGCCAAGTTCAACATATAAGGTTTGCATGGATCAAATCACTTCAAAACTGAATCAAAACTACTTTACAAGAATCAAGCTTAAGATACGCTGCGCAAGATCACGTGCAGCCCCTTGATTGGTCTCGATAATATAATGGGCAACTTCACGATATAAAGGATCTCGAACGCTGAGTAAGTCAGTTAACTTTTGTTCAGGATTCTCCACTTGAAGCAGTGGGCGATTTTTATCACGATAAGTTCGCTGTAGTTGAATCTCTACAGGAGTATAAAGATAAACAACGATACCCCGTTGTTTGAGAAATGCGCGATTTGGAGCCTGAGTCACCGCCCCACCACCTGTGGCCAAGACCAAGTTGGGTCGAGAGGTTAACTCATCAATTACAACCGTTTCACGACTACGAAACCCAAGCTCACCCTCTTTTTCAAAGATCCATGGAATCGTTGCCCCTGTTTTACGCTCAATCTCATGATCACTATCAAGAAACTCGCGCCCTAACAGTTCAGCTAAATGTCGTCCTACCGTTGTTTTTCCAGCCCCCATAGGCCCTACCAAATAAATATTTGGTAGGGTTTCAAACTCTTTGCTTGGCAAGGAGTCACCTTTTAGATTTGTTCAAATTGAAAATATATTAATGATTTCTTGAAACACTGTCATTAACAATTCGTGGTGTCACAAAAATCAATAACTCCGTTTGTATCGTCGTTTTGACATTATTCTTAAATAAGTTACCCACCACAGGCAAATCTCCTAAGAATGGTACTTTTTGATAGTCATTACGTTTCGTATCATCAAAAATACCACCAAGCACGACGGTTTCACCATCGTCTACCAACACATTGGTTTGTAATTCACTGGTATCTATCGCAAGACCATCATTGGTGATATCACCAATCGAGTCTTTTTCAACCATGAGCGCCATTTGAACTTTACCATCTGGAGTAATACTTGGCGTCACTTCTAACTTTAAGTTAGCCGCGCGAAACTCAGTTTTTAAACCTTCCGTCGCACTCCATGTTTGATAAGGAATCTCTGTACCACGCAAGATATAGGCTTTCTGTTTATCGCCAGTAAGTACTTTAGGCGCCGATAACACTTCACCATGACCATCCGCTTGAAGCGCGCTTAACTCAAGATTCAACATATAGTCTGAAATTTTCAATAAACCAAAGTTAAACGTACCAGCAGTGTTTGTTGCTAAATCCACACCCAAATCAAAACTTGGCTGGAAATCCCCGCCCCACACTGGGCTATTGCCCAGCTTCTTCGCACTCCACTTAATCCCCAATTCACGAGAAAAGTCTGTTGATGCTGTGACAATACGTGCTTCGACCATCACCTGTTTCACTGCGACATCCAACAAGTCAATCATGCGACGAATCTTGTCAATATTTTGCTGCGTATCATTAATAATTAGCGTATTGGTACGCGAATCAGAAACCGCACTACCACGAGCACTTAATAAGCTTTCTAAAGCCAATGACTCTGAACCCGCTGTACGATTCGACTCACTCCCTTTACTGTCACGAGAGTCTTCTAACAATTTCAACACATCCGCCGATTTTGCATAACTCAATTGAATGTAATCAGTTTGAATCGGAGCAAGTTTAATGCTTTGTGCGATGGCTTTGGCTTCATCTTCCTCAGATTTGATCAGTTCAGCTACAGGAGCAATCCAAATCACATTACCATTTCGTCGCTTATCCAAGTTCTTGGTTTTCATAATAATATCAAGTGCTTGATCCCACGGAACATCTTTAAGGCGCAAGGTAATATTGCCTTGTACTGTGTCCGAAGCCACCATGTTAATGCCTGTAAAATCAGCTAAGAGCTGTAATACACGTCGCACTTCAATATCTTGAAAATCTAAAGAAATCTTTTTGCCCGTATAAGCACTTGGTGCTTTAGGTTTCATTGGATTTTTATCTTCAGGACGCTTTAAACTAATGGTGAGCTTATCTTCTGCCTGATAAGCCATATATTCAAAACTGCCATTCGATTGAATTGTGATCAGGCCATTACTACCATCGTTTTGTGCATCGATGGTCGATACAGGCGTGGCGAAATCATTCACATTGAGACGGCGTGATAAGTGGGCAGGAATTTTATTCCCCAAAACGCGCACCACAATTTTACTGCCTTGTTGTTTCACATCGACAGGGGTATTACTACCTTTTAAATCAATGACAACTTGGCCTTCACCATCTGAACCGCGCTGGAATCCAATATTTGAAATGCCTTGCTCTGAACGCGCCGCAGCAACAGGTGTTGCTAGCGCCGGGTTCGCTGAGTTAATTTTCAGAATAAAGGTATTACCTTCAACACGTGTAGTAAATGCACCGGCATCAGCCAATTTTACAGTTAAACGTGAACGCTGCGCATCTGAAGTTACATCTACTGTACTTGCTTCAGCCGTTGCCACCGCAATACTGCCTTGTTTTAAGCTCTGCTGTGCTTTATCAAAATCCAAAACCAAACGTGATGGCTGTTCCAACTGATAGGCTTGCGGCTGTGGTGGCAAACCGTTGAACATGACACGAATTTCTGTTCCCTGTCCCGGAATTTGCATCGGCACAATATTCGTAATACTGACTTGCGCACTTGCAGCCTGCATCACCGCCATTGCAATTGCACCCATTGAAAACTGACGGAACATATGGTTCATCGTATTGCCATCCCCAAATATAAAATCTTTAGCACTATTTTTCATTTTTATTCCTTTTCCTTTTTTAAGGCGCCGGCCCAATTAATACTAGGCTTCTCGGGCGCTCGACATAGCCCTCACGCCCATCCGGAATAATTTCAATCAAATCAATTTGTGTAGCGGTGATATTAATCACACGACCATGATTCATCCCCAAATAACTACCACGCTGCACGCGTTCAATTTCACCATCAGGTGTTTGAATCAACGCCAAAATTTGTCCATTTTGCCCGCGCATACTGCCTTTCATGTTAAGCGATTCAATCGCATAACTTTCCAAAGGTTGTAATTGGCGAGATAAGTTTGGATAAACACGCTTTCCAGCCATAATTTTCAGTTCAGCTGCTAATGAGCTTGGCATAAACGGACTCTTTAATTGATGCGCGGCATAATTAAAAGTCGGTACAGGTGGGAAATCTGGCGCAGGTTCAATCGGTAACGGTGGCTGATTACGAATTTCAGCCATTTGCATATTGACCGCATCAATACGTGAATCACAACCGACAAGGAATAGTCCTACGCAGAGACTAAGCATGAGATTTTGATATTTCATTACTTGGCACCTCCCGCATTGGCTTTCTTATCTTTTTTTGTATCTTTTACATCAACATCCGTTGTAGCCGTCGCCCCGACATAACGGTAGGTTTTCGCTTTTACACTGTATGAAATTTGCGGAATATCCGTCTTTTTATCATTGTTACTTGATGCTGAGATATCGAAGTCATGCAAGGTCACAATACGCGGCAAAGCTGCAATTCCACTGACAAATGAACCAAAAGAATGATAATCACCCGTCGCTTCAATGGAAATCGGTTGTTCGATAAAGAACTCTTGGCGAATTTCTGGCTCTAAACGAATATTTTTAAACTTTAATCCAGAATTTACGCCACTCACGTTGATATCTTCAACCAAACCAGGAATTTCAGTTTCTTTCGGCAACTGTTCTAACTGCTGATTGAAATTGGCTTCCATTTCTTGCAATTGCGCTTGATATTGCTGCAAATTACGTAATTTTGAATCTTTTTCACGAAACTCATTCAGTAAATTTTGTTCTTGTGCATGTGCATTTGAAATCGCATCAAGCTTCGGCTTAATCACGACAAAATAACCCAATGCCCCAATTACTAAAATGATAAAGATCCAACAAGTCAATTTGACTGAAAAGGGCCAACTACCGTAATTGTTTGGATCTAAGGTATTAAACTGTTGAAAAAACTTATCAACCGTCATTTTTTTCTTGGTTACAGCATGGTTTTCTGATGTTAATTCTTCAAATTCATCGCGACTCATTGTGCTGCCCCCGCTGTTGAATTATTAACTGTACTTGCTGCTTCAGGTGTAGTCGCATCAGGCGCTACTGGCTGTGCAATCTCATCTAAATCTGCCGTGACCACAAAGGTGCCATAGGTTTCTTCAATACGTGGCACGATGGAACTTGGTGCTTTATCTTTTTTCTCTTCAGCAACCAAGAATGAATTCATAAAGGCATTGCGATACCACGCCGATGCTTCTAGGTTGCGTAAGAACTCCGCAACTGTATTCGGGCTTTCCGCTTTCCCTTCAATGGTAAATTTATCACCCGTACGCACAAACTTAGTAATGTACATATTACTTGGAGTGACACGTACCATTTCATCCACTAAACGCACAGCTACAGGGCGTTGACCTTGCAAACCTTGGATCAATTTCATCCGTTCAACAATCGCATTGCGCTGCTCTTGCAGACCTTCCAACGACTTTAATTGAACATCTAAGTTTTGATTGGTACTCACCACCAACTGATTGGCTTGTTCTTGATCTTCAAGTTTTTGACTGTAAAAGAACCAAGCCAAAGCAACAGCTAAAACCCCAACTAATGCAGCCCCAACACAATAGGCAATAAATTCTTTTTTTCGTTTCTCTCTTAACGCATCACGCCAAGGGAGTAGGTTTATTTTTGCCATTAATCAAAACTCCTCAATGCCAATCCACATGCCACCATGAGTGATGAAGCATCATTTTCAATTTTTTTAATGTCGATTTGTGGAGAAAAGCCCATCTGTAAAAATGGGTTGGCAATGGTGACCCGGTAACCTAATTTTTGTTGTAATAACTTCGCCAGTCCTGGAATATTGGCATTCCCCCCTGCCAATAAAATATGGTCGATCTCATTAAATTGAGAGGACGAAAAGAAGAACTGCAAAGAGCGTGCTGCTTGTTGCACCACAGCTTCAAGAAAAGGCTCAAGTACTTCAATATCATAGTCGTCAGGCAAGGTACGGCTTTTTTTGGCACGTCCAGCTTCTTCAAAAGACAAACCATAACGGTTTTGAATTTCTTGAGTCAGTTGTTTACCACCGAACACCTGTTCACGCGTATAAATGACTTTATTGTTTTGCATGACAGATAAGGTGGTCATGGTATGACCGATGTCCAGAATCCCAACGGTGTTTACACCCATTGGAAGCGTATCTGAAAAGACTTTGAATGCATTTTCAATGGCGAAACTTTCAACATCGGCAATCTTAGGTGTTAAACCACCTAATTCCAATGCTTCGGAACGCGCCTCTACATTTTCAATGCGGGTTGCAACGAGGAGTACATTGACACGATTTGGATTGGCTAAACGGTCTGGAAGGACTTCAAAGTCCAAACTCGCTTCATCTAATGGGAATGGAATATATTGCTCAGCATCATCACGAATCTGAATTTCACGTTCGTCATCGTTCATATCGGCATCCATTTCAATGATTTTAGTAATCACCATGGACGTCGGAACTGCCAGTGCTACGTCTGTCGATTGAACATTGGCCAAATTTACCGCACGCTCAAGGGCATCACCAACCGCTTCTGGATTCAATATATTTTTTTCGACCACACTTCCTTCTGGTAATGGGACTAGTGCATAGCTCCCCACCCAATACCGATTGTTTTTAACAGAAAGTTCCAATACCTTAACAGAAGTCGAACTAATATCTACTCCTATTAACCCCTTACTTGGCTTACGATATAACCTGAGCACAGTATCATTCCTATTATTTTTTTATCCCCAAAAAAAGTAACCCACTAATTAGTCCGCGTCTATAATTTTATACGGATACAATAACTCATCTAACATTCCGTATGTGTACAGGATATACTGACCGCTAATTAGTTTGCCATTAGCTCTTATTAAAACTTACTTGTTATGAAAAAGCTATCTTGTTCGGGCCGTGTTCATCCATTTTTTTTGATCATTATTATAATGTTGGTCTCAATTCCAATGGGTTTTTATGGCATGTATCTCTATATTGCCCCATCTTTGCCGCAAATGACAACTCTAAAAAAGGCGCCATTACTAAAACCTTTACAAGTTTATAGTGCGGATAACCAACTCATTTCGGAATACGGTGGCAAGCTATCTGTACCCGTAGATTACGATCAGATCCCACGAAGTTTTATTCATGCCTTCTTAGCGGCGGAAGATTCTTCTTTTTTTGAGCATAGTGGTATCAGTTTTAAAGGTTTAGGACGTGCAGTCAGTGAAAGTATTACTGGGTCAAACGTCCAAACGGGTGGCTCGACCATCACCATGCAAGTGGCAAAAAACTATTATCTCAGTCCCGAGCGTACCTTAAAACGTAAGTTGACTGAGGTTTTTCTGGCACGAAAAATTGAACAAAATTTGACGAAAGAGGAAATCTTAACCCTCTATGTCAACAAGATTTTCTTGGGTAAAAATGCCTACGGTATCGCAGCGGCAGCTAAAATTTACTATAACAAAAGCTTAGACGAACTCAGCATTGCGCAAATGGCGATGATTGCAGGTCTGCCTAAAGCGCCGTCTAAATACAATCCAGTGGTCAACCCCGAACGTGCTTTAGAACGTCGTAACTGGATTTTGGGTCGTATGCTGCAGCTAGGCTACATCAACCAAAGCCAATATGAAAAAGGGATTGCTGAACCAATTAACCTCGATATGCCTGACCGCGGGGTAAGCAACCGATTTCCCTATATCGGTGAAATGGTCCGCAGCGAACTGATTGAAAAGTTCGGCGAGCATGCGATTGACTCTGGTTATAAGGTCTACACCACCATCAACAGCGAACGCCAAGCCTATGCCGAACAAGCGGTACAAGATGGTTTAGAAGCCTATGACCGTCGTCATGGTTGGCGTGGTGCGGAAGCCCATGACAAACCCTTAAGTAGCTTTAGTGCTTTTGCCAATACCTTCCCTGCCGAAGTTACCCGTGTGAATCAAAATAGCTTTGATGCCTTAATGCAAGATGGCTCGACAGTAACCGTGCCATGGTCTGGCATGTCTTGGACACGTCCTTATCGCAATGCAAATGCGGTAGGCGGTGCACCATCAAGAGCATCTCAGATTGTTAAAGTAAAAGACATTGTACGTCTGCGCCCCAATGACAACAAAACCTCATGGGCTTTGGTGCAACTGCCTAAAGTTCAGGGCCAGCTGATTGCACTTAACCCAAACAATGGCGCTGTAGAAGCATTGGTTGGTGGTTATAATTTTTATCAATCTAAATTTAACCGAACCACACAAGGCTGGCGCCAACCAGGTTCGATTATTAAACCCTTTGTCTATGCACTCGCTTTAGAGCGCGGTATGACACCATATAGCATGGTCAATGACAGCCCGATCACCATTGGGAAATGGTCACCACGTAATGCCGATGGTCGCTATTTAGGTATGATTCCCCTGCGTCGTGCACTCTATTTATCGCGTAACACCGTGTCAGTTCGACTCCTGCAAACCGTGGGCATTGAACGTACACGCCAATTGTTCATGGACTTCGGCTTAACCGATGAACAGATTCCGCGCAACTACACCATTGCACTCGGAACACCTCAGGTTTTACCGATTCAAATGGCCACAGGTTACTCAGCCTTTGCCAATGGCGGTTATCGTATTCAACCACACTTCATCAATCGTATTGAAGATGCCTATGGCAAGGTCATTTATCAGAACAACCCTGAATATGCATGTATCAGTTGTATCTCTCAACAAGAATCAAATCCTCAGTCTGCTGACACCATCACGCCTGATGATGAAGTAATTGAAGTCACCAACCAAGAGCTGAACCCTGCTGAAAAATCGACAAATCCTGTTGAGATCAACAGTGACTATCGTCAAGCGCAACGTATTTTAAAATCCAGTTCTGCTTATGATATGGCGAATATTTTAAAAGACGTGATTCAACATGGTACAGGCCGTGCTGCGCTACGTATTGGACGAGATGACTTGGGCGGAAAAACAGGAACCACCAATGATGCGAAAGATGCTTGGTTTGCCGGCTTTAATGGCAAATTGGTGACCGTAGCGTGGGTCGGTTTCGACCAACCCACGACTTTAGGACGCCGCGAATACGGCGGTGTGGCTGCGCTCCCGATATGGACAGACTTCATGGCCAAAGCCTTACAAGGCACGCCTTCGGCTTGGGTTCAACTCGATGCCAAAGCCAAAGCGCCGATTCAACGCCATCAGAAAGAAGCACCTCAGAGCAACTTAGGCCCAACCCCACCTTTGGCGCAACCGTTGTATCGCCCTGCACCGGTGGTGGTTCCACGTGCTCCTGAGCGTGACTTTGATGATTTGCCGGGTGAAGAGGAAACGCTGGTTCCAAAGAACAGCGCCCCACCCACCATGCATGCACCCAAAGAACAACCAAAACCTAAAACAGATGCGCTCGATCATTTGATTGATCAAGTCCAATAATAAAAGCCCGCATCTGCGGGCTTTTTTATACTTATGCTTTTTTCTGAAACAGTAAAATTTGATACTGTGCCTGTAGTTCAAAAGCTGTTTGAGCCTCTAAAGCTTCACGGCGCTCTTGTTTTGCTTTATAGGCATAAGGGGTCATGGCAATCAGGTTTTTTAAATCCTGCTGATTAAGCTTAAGTTCAGCATCGACGACATCATCACTCACCAAATCAAACGCATCACTCAACTGCTCTACAAATTTGCTCGGTTCATGCGGCTTCACCTCTTCGAACAAAGCCTCACGCATTGCATATAAATGCTGAGGCGCCGGCGTCACCACCAACAAATATCCTTGCGGTTTGAGCACCCTTAAAATCTCTTGTTTTGGAATCGGGCTAAACAAACTACTACACAGATCAATTGATTGATCTAGCACCGGTAAAGTTGCCCCTGTACCCACCACCCACGTGATATTTTTATTGATTTTCGCAGCTACTTGAACCGCATTTTTTGCAATATCTACACCGACACATTGCAGCACTTCAGCCTGCATCGCATCGGTGTAATAGCCTTCACCACAGCCAATATCGAGTAAATTTTCAATACGTAACTCACGTACCTTATTGATCACCGCTTGCTGTAAAGGCGCGTAATGACCTGCACTTAAGAAGGCACGGCGGGCTTGTACCGACTCAGGCGTATCCCCCGGATTTTTGCTGTGCTTATGTTGAACGACATGCAGATTGACGTAGCCTTGTTTCGCCACATCATAACTATGTGAATTCGCACAGCGCCATGTTCTTTCGTTTAAAGTTAAAGCCTCACGACACACAGGACACATGAGCAGATTCATTATTTTCTCCAAGACATTACCTCAGGCATAAAAAAAGCCGGCAAATACCGACTCTTTTCATACTTTTGCTTAGCGCAATTTTAAGGTCATTAGCCCTAAAACTACCAGCATAATTGTGATAATCCAGAAACGAATCACCACTTGGGTTTCACGCCAGCCTTTTTTCTCATAATGGTGGTGTAATGGCGCCATCAGGAATACCCGTTTATTGCGCATTCTGAGCGAACCAATTTGCAAGAAGACTGAAATCGCTTCGACCAAGAACACACCAGCCATAATAGCAAAGACAATTTCCTGACGAACCATGACCGCAATTGTACCGAGCATTGCACCCAATGATAATGCACCCACATCGCCCATGAAAACCTGAGCAGGGTGTGCATTAAACCAAAGGAAGGCCAAACCTGCGCCAATCATGGCTGCACAAATCACCACCAATTCAGAGGCAAAGCGCACATAAGGAATATGTAAATAATTGGCAAACCGGACATCACCAGCCAGATATGCAAATACACCTAGACCTGCAGCAACCAGCACCACAGGCATAATCGCTAAACCATCCAAACCATCAGTGAGGTTCACGGCATTTGATGCACCATTAATCACCAAATAGGTGAAAATGATAAAACCAATACCCAACGGAATCACCGACAAAGGAATACTTAAATCTTTAAAAAATGGAATCAGCAGATCCAGCATATTTGCGGTATGTACAGGATTAGTCTGTTGCTGTGCAATTACATATAGCGCAATACCTGCGCCCAATGATGCAAGCGAGGTCCAAAAGAACTTTTTACGGGCAGGTAAACCTGCATTGTCTTTATAGCGAATCTTGATCCAGTCATCGGCCCAACCCACTGCACCGAAAATCACCATCACTGCCAAGACAATCCATACATATGGGTTGGATAAATCTGCCCACAACAGTGTGGAGATACCAATTGAGAGTAAGATCAACACACCACCCATGGTTGGTGTGCCCATTTTTTTGGCATGATTTTCAGGAGCATATGAACTCACGGCTTGACCATATTTGAGTGCTTGCAACTTGCGAATCATCACAGGACCGAGCACTAGACCAATGGTCAGTGCGGTTAAAACACTGAGCAAAGAACGCAATGTTAAATAACGAACCACCTGAAACGAACTATGGTAGCCCGCCAGTTGTTCAAACAACCATAACAACATTTAGAGTTTCTCCATCAAATCAGCCATCAACGTTTCCATATGGGTATAACGAGAACCTTTAAACAGGAAACTCATAGACTGGGGTTGATGTGTTTCAATTAAACTGAGTAAGAACGGCAAAGCCTGCTCTTGATTCAAAAAAGCCTGCATTTTTTTGCCATATTGGGTGCTGCGTGCACCTTCTTGTGCCGCAGGTGCAAATTCACCGACAGCCACTACGAAGTTTAGCCCTTTCACTGAGACTAAATCACGCCCCAGCATATAGTGCTGCTGTGCAGCAGAGCTACCTAGCTCACCGATATCACCCATCACCATCACCCGAACCCCCTCTTGCTGTGCAAGCACTTCAGCAGCGGCACGCATAGAAGTTGGGTTGGCATTATAGGTATCATCAATCAACAAATGACGGCCTTGTTGAATAAAGTTCAAACGCCCTTTTGCACCGACCGCTTGCTCAAGGCCAAGCACGATATCATCCAAGCTAATACCAATCGCTAAAGCAAAAGCTGCCGCAGCGGTTGCATTTTGAACATTATGCTCCCCAGCAAATGGTAAATTCACCTGACTCACGCCTTGCGGGGTATTCAACTTAAACGTTGCCGATTGTGCCTGTAACTCAATCTCAGTGGCAAAGATTTCACCACCCGCACCAAAGCTGAGCACCTGTTCAGTTTGCACTGCTTGGCGAATGCTATCGGCAAAATCATCGGCTGCAGGAACAATAGATGTTCCATTTGGGGCAATATGCGCATAAATCTCAGACTTGGCACGGCAGATACCATCGCGTCCACCAAACTCACCCAAGTGTGCTGTACCAATATTGATAATGCCTGCAACCAAGGGCTGGACCAAATTCGAGGTATAATCAATTTCACCTTGATGGCTTGCACCCAATTCCATCACTGCATATTGATGCTCAGGACGTAATTCCAATAACATGACTGGCACACCCAAGTCATTATTCAGATTGCCACGGGTCACCAACGTTGGTGCTATACGTGACAAAATACTGCCTAACATTTCTTTGGTGGTGGTTTTACCACTACTCCCCGTCAGCGCAATCACTTTTAGCTGTGGGTTTTGTGCACGACGATAAGCCCCCAGCTGTCCCAATGCCAAACGTGTATCAGGCACCACCAACTGACAAATCTCCGCATCTATAGGCTGGCTCACAATGGCCACTTGGCAGCCTTGTTCAGCAACTTGCGTAATAAAAGCATGCGCATCAAAACGTTCGCCTTTGAGTGCCAAGAAAGCATCTCCTGCTTCTGCATCACGCGAATCCGTCAAAATACGCTTAATTTCAGTATTTGGTGCTTGATCATTTAGCCAATAACCTTGGGTGGCTTCGAGTAACTGTGCGGCGGTCCATGACACTAAAGGCACTGTGCTGGTTGTTGAGGTATGCATATGACTTCCTTAGTGTGCAGGATAAGCAGAATCAGTAGTGTGGTGCTGTGCATCAATCGCGGATTGCACTTCGACGACATCGTCAAACCAATGTCGAACACCCTCTATTTCTTGATAGTTTTCATGACCTTTGCCTGCAATCACGACAATATCACCCGCTTGGGCCTGTTGAACGGCAAATTTAATCGCTTCACGACGATCATGGATTTCATGAACCACACGAGTCGAGAAATCAACACCCGCTTTCATATCGGCAAAAATTTGCTCAGGATTTTCAGTCCGTGGGTTATCTGAAGTCAACAACACCACATCTGCTCCGTTTAATGCTGCTTGGGTCATGAGTGGGCGTTTGCCACGGTCGCGGTCTCCACCACAACCAAATACTGCCCAGAGTTGCTGTTCTACATGGCGCTTCAACGTGCTTAAGACTTGCACCAGAGCATCAGGCGTATGCGCATAATCAACCACAAATAAACGCGCATCATCACGAATCACTTGCATACGACCTGGTGCACCTTTGAGCTGTGCTGTCGTAGTAACCACATCGGCTAAATCAAAACCCGCTTGTTCAACCATAATTAAACTTGCGACCAAATTTTCAATATTAAAATGACCCAATAATGGGTTCTGTACCTGATATTCGGCCTGTGCCGTAGACAAGCTAAAGTTCGCACCCGTCAGGCTATATTGAATATTCTTCACCTGATAGTCTGCAGGCTGCGTGGTTGAATAGGTTAAAATTTTCGGTTGGACTGGATTATTTTGTGCCGCTTGAATCATGACTCCAGCATGCTCATCATCCAGATTGATGACTGCAACTTTCAATGATGGAAATTGAAACAAGCGAGATTTAGCTTCGGCATAGGCCTCAAGCGTGCCATGGTAGTCCAAATGGTCACGACTTAAGTTACTATATGCAGCAATTTCAATTTCACTGCCCGCTAAACGACCTTGTTCCAAACCATGCGAAGAGGCTTCAATCGATGAAAATTCAGCCCCTTGCTTGGCATAGCTATGTAGTGCATTTTGTAAGTGCAGCGCATCTAAAGTGGTATGCGACGATGCTTCTAAATTGGGTAAAATGCCATTACCTGTGGTTCCCATTACCGCACATGATTTGCCTTGTAGCATCAACAGTTCTGCGACTAAACGAGAAATGGTGGTTTTACCATTGGTTCCTGTCACTGCTAAAATACGAGCAGGCTGTACTTGGCTAGTGGCCAACAAAAATTGCTTTTGCCAGCCTCCCATCAAGTGACGCACATTCGGCACCACAATACTGTTTTCAAGTGCAAGCTCAGTTTCACTCACCACCGCTAAAGCCCCTTTGTCCAAGGCTATTTGCGCAAACTGCTCTGTTTTCTCAGGTTGTGAAAATGATGTCAGCGCAATAAAAATTTGCCCTGCCTGTACTTTACGACTATCAAGAACAAAACCTTGAAATGGCTGTGCCATCCATTCAGCGCTTAAGTTAGCGGTGTAGAGTTGTTGAAATGTAATGGACATTCATCACCTATCTCTTGATTACAGGAGCATCTAAAGGTTTATCTAAAGGCACGTTCATTAAACGTAAGGATTCTTGCATAACACGGGCAAATACAGGCGCAGACACTGTACCACCATAGTAGGTCCCTTGCGGGTTTTCGACCACGACCACCATCGCTAAACGCGGGTCGCTGACTGGTGCTACACCAGCAAAAAGTGCACGATATTCATTGGTTGAGTAGCCTTTACGGTCAGCACGCAACTTATGTGCGGTTCCTGTTTTACCCCCCACACGGTAACCCGGAATAGTCGCACGCGTCGCAGTACCACCTGGTAAGGTTGCTGTTTCCATCATCAACAAAACTTGATCCGCAATTTTTGGATCAATCATTTGTTCACCACGGGGCGGTGCATCTAACTTATACAAACTCAAAGGCATTTTCACACCTTTGTTAGCCAACATGGCATAAGCATCCACCATTTGCAGCACAGTCGCATTTAAACCGTAACCATATGCCATGGTCGCCACTTCCGATACATTCCATTTACTTGGCGGAAGAATTAAACCACCACTTTCACCCGGGAATTTAACCGCAGAACGCTGACCAAAACCGAGACGTTTGTAAAAAGTCGGTAAAGTTGCATAAGGGAGAGACAAGGCAATTTTAGCCACACCCACGTTAGAGGATTTTTGAATAATCCCGCCCAAAGTCAGTGGACCGTAGTTATGCGTATCTCGAATGGTGTGGTTACCGACCCGCATTGAACCCGGAGTGGTATTGACCACAGTATTCGGCATATATTTGCCGCTTTCCAAGGCCATTGAAATGGTCAAAGGCTTCATGGTTGAACCCGGCTCGAAAGAGTCAACCGCACCACGGTTACGCATGGCGTCTTTATTGGACAAACTGTTTTTATCGTTCGGGTTATACGACGGCCACGACGCCATCGCTAAAATTTCACCCGTTTTCACATCGACCGCAATCGCTGTTGCAGAACGAGCATTATTGGCTACACCCGCAGCGGTCAGTTCACGGTACATAATGTATTGAAGGCGCGAATCAATACTGAGCGTAATATTTTCGCCCGGCTCAACTTCTTTAACCACCTCGGCATCTTTAAAACGATTGCCCTTTTTATCTCGAACAATTTGCTGCTCACCATCAATACCCGACAGGCGTTGATTCAGCTGCATTTCTAAACCTTCAATGCCCGAACCTTCACTGTTGGTCAAACCAATAATTTGCGCATTCGGTTGTGGCTGCGGATAGTAACGCTTGTAGTTCTTTTCGGTATACACCCCTTGGAACTCACGTTTCGCAATCAGTTCAGCTTGCTGAGGTGGCACTTCTTTTTTCAAAACCAAGTAGCGCGAACGCGGACGTTCATTGAGTTTCCGCTTCAGTTCCGCACGATCCATGCCCACGGCATCAGCCAGTTCATCCAGATTTAAGTTTTTGTCTGGTAATTGACGCTTCAATTTACGATTGTGTGGATCTTTGGCTAATTCAGCAGTAATTTCATCAAACAGTTTTTTATTATCAAAATAATCACGCGGATCAATCACCACTTTCATGATCGGCGTACTGATCGCCAAAGGCACACCATGACGGTCATAAATCACACCACGCATGGCTTTAATTTTTTCGGTTCTTAAAATATTGGCATTGGCTTTATTTTGCAAAAATTCGGTATTGATGACCTGTACGTAAAAAGCACGTCCAATCAAAGCAATAAAGCAAGCTAAAACCACCGCCCACATGAGATAAAAGCGCCACATTTCAACCTGTAGAGCCGATTTTTCAGTCACCGCTTGCTGTTTTTTACGAGTGGGTTTACGCTTTTCTACCATGTTACAGCGGCCTTATTTTTTGTCTTCTGAAGTCGTGGGTAAAGAAATCACTACGGTTTGCGCCGCAGGTGGTGAATACATCCGCAGTTGCGTCACTGCGCGCGTTCCAATTTGTGCAGTTGCGCCAAAAGTTTGCTGTTCAATCAGCAAACGGCCCCACTCTGCATTTAAGTCATCACGCTCGCGCATAAAAGAACTCATTTCGCGATAGTCATGACGGTATTCAAACACTTGAAACACCACCATCATGGCACTAATAAATACCAGCACCAATAAAATGACATAGGCAATCAGCTTCTTAAACTTTAACTTTGTTGGAATTTTTTCAACGACTTCAGTTTTCATTATTCGCCTTTAAGTGCTAAGCGCTCTGCAACTCTAAGCCATGCACTACGTGAACGTGGATTGGCTTTAACCTCGGCATCACTTGCTTTCACACGTGATACTTTCTTTAAACGACGTGTATCTGGTCGTTGTTGTGGCATTCCCCAACCCATGTCTTCCTCAAGTGTCGACTCTTTTTGAATAAATTGTTTAATTAATCGATCTTCTAGCGAATGAAAGCTAATCACAGCCAAGCGACCATTCGGTTTTAATACGTCTACCGCTTGAGGTAGGAAAACTTCAATATCTTCTAATTCTTTATTAATGGCAATACGAATTGCTTGGAAAGTTCGTGTTGCGGCATGTTTATTTTTTTCCCATTTCGGGTGTGCCACTTTCACAATTTCAGCCAATTGCGCGGTCGTTTCAATCAACCCAGCCGCTTTAATGGCTTTGGCAATACGACGGCTATAACGCTCTTCACCGTATTGAAAAATAATATTAGCTAACGCTTCTTCTTCAATATTGACCAACCACTGCGCTGCGGTTGGACCTTTTGAATTATCCATACGCATATCCAGTGGCCCATCTTTCATAAAACTAAAGCCACGCTCCGCCTGATCAAGCTGCGGTGAAGACACGCCCAAATCGGCCATAACCCCATCGACCAAGCCAATACCACGTACTTCTAACTCATGTTTAAGATCAGCAAAGCTGGCATGGATAATTTTAAAACGTGGATCTTCTTGTTCTAAAATCGCGGCTGTTTCCAGTGCTTGCGGGTCTTTATCAAAACCATAGACACGTGCATTTTCATCCAGCTTAGACAACAGCAAACGTGTATGTCCGCCACGACCAAACGTCCCGTCAATGAAAATCCCTGTATTGCGATCTGCTACCAAAGCATCAACAGTTTCGTGAAGTAATACAGAAATATGCGACATAAAGACTCAATATGATCGGAAGGAAAAATGTAACTGCACATTATTACCTTGTTTTAACAAAGCTCCAAACGACTTTTTGTAGGGAAATATTACTTTTCATAGACAAAACCGTTTTTAAACGGCATTCATTATCAAAAAAGCCTCCCGAGGGAGGCTTTTTAAGTAGTAGCTGAAATAATTAACTGGATTATTTACGGCTATTATAGATTTGGTCAAAGGTCGCCCCATTCACAAAGTGGGTCTTTTGAGCATTGGCCCAACCACCAAACACTTCATCAATGGTGAAGGTTTTTAACGGTGGAAATTGCGCTTTATATTTTTCTAAAACTGCAGCATTACGCGGACGATAGAAGTGTTTCGCCGCCATTTCCTGACCCAGTGGTGAATATAAATAGTTGATATAACCCTGTGCTAACCACTTGTTGCCATTTTTCGCCACGGTCTTATCCACGATTGCCACCGAAGGCTCGGTTAAAATCGAGATCGATGGATAAACAATATCGAACTGATTTTTACCTAAAGTTTTTTGTGTCACTAAGGCTTCATTTTCCCAAGTCAACAACACATCACCAATGCGACGTTCTGCAAAGGTGGTCATAGACGCCCGTGCCGCAGAGTCCATGACTTTCACGTTATGGTACATTTTACCCACGAACTCTTTGGCTTTGGCCTCATTGCCACCTGGTTGTTTCAGTGCATAACCCCAAGCAGACAGATACACCCAACGTGGTAGACCGCCTGTTTTAGGATTAGGCGTAATAATTTGTACACCCGGTTTGGTTAAATCAGACCAGTCCTTAATTTTTTTCGGGTTGCCTTTGCGTACCATGAACACAATGGTCGACGTATAAGGTGCAGAGTTATTTGGGAACTCTTTTTGCCAACCCGGCTGGATTTGACCCGATTTGACAATTTCTTCAATGTCATTGGCTAGGGCCAAGGTCACCACATCCCCTTTTAGACCATCAACGACCGAACGGGCTTGTTTACCTGAACCCCCGTGTGACTGTTTAAAATCGACCGTTTGTCCTGTACGACTTTGCCAATAAGCACCAAAGGATTTATTGAACTCATCGTAAAATTCACGTGTTGCATCATAGGAGACATTGAGCATAGTACGATCAGCCGCTTGAGCTGATGTCATACTGAATGTCAGACCTGTTGCCACTACGGCAGCAGCCCAGAGAGATTTCAAATGCATTTTCATGGCGTATTAAATTAAATATCAAGAATTATGCTAAATATATGAAACAAAATCATAAATCGCAATTCACTTTTGTTTTTTAAATACTCGTTACTTTAGAATCACTGAGACTTAATGAATTGTTTTTATTTAAAATAATAGCAAACACTTTACTTATTCTTATTATATACATTTTTATGCTTAAAATATAATAAAAGTGGATATGCGTATATCCACTTTTATGTTCGAACGTGATCTCATTAAACCACAGCACGTTTATTTTTCAGCATAAATTTGATCAAAAATCGCACCATTTACAAAGTGAGTTTTCTGCGCTTTGGCCCACCCTCCAAAGACATCATTAATATTAAAGGTTTTTTGCTTTGGAAATTGCGTAAGGTATTTGTTCGCCACTTGTTTATTTCGTGGACGGAAGAAATGCTTCGCCGCCAACTCCTGCCCTTTTGGCGAATACAGATAATTTAAATAGCCCTTGGCCAAATTTCGATTGCCATTTTTGTCGACGGTTTTGTCCACAATCGCAACCGATGGCTCCGCTAAAATCGAAATAGACGGATAAACAATATCGTATTTGTCTTTACCGAGGCCTTGGGTTGCCAGTAAGGCTTCATTTTCCCAAGACAACAACACATCTCCTATGCTTCGTTCAGCAAACGTGGTCAATGAACCTCGCGCACCTGAATCAAGGACTTTGACATTTTGATAAAGTTTTTTCACCAATTCTTTGGCTTTCGCATCATTACCTCCCGGTTGTTTTAATGCATACCCCCAAGCCGATAAATAGATCCAACGCGGCGCACCGCCTGTTTTTGGATTTGGGGTAATGATCTCAACCCCCGGTTTGGTTAAATCATTCCAGTCTTTAATTTGTTTCGGATTACCCTTACGCACTAAAAAAACAATGGTTGACGTATAAGGTGCAGAATTATTTGGAAATTCTTTTTGCCAATTTTTATCAATTTGTCCAGTATTCACAATTTCATCAATATCATTGGCCAAGGCCAAGGTCACCACATCTGCTTGTAGACCCGTTGCAACGGCACGTGCTTGCTTGCCCGATCCACCATGAGACTGTTTAAAGTTGACCTCCTGCCCAGTTTTGCTTTTCCAATACTGTCCAAAGGCTTGGTTATATTCTTGATAAAACTCACGGGTTGGGTCATAAGACACATTTAAAAAATCTTTTGCTGCATAAGCACTGGCTGCAAAGCCCCCAAGTAATACTAAAATAGATGTCGCTAATATTTTTTTCATTGCTTTATACTCGAACTGAATTTGCTCACTATATAAACAACAAAAAACCAACACAATCATCTAGTTATAATTAATTATGGCTTTTATATCTGATAAAAAGATATCTCTAAAAGGACTATTTTGTGCACTTTTAGGGATAAGCCCATATCCGCCCTCCACAGATCAAGCTCAAAATCTCCATGCTATCTCCACAGTTATTTGGTACAAAAAGCCAAATGATTTATATTTGATGTTTAAATGTCAATTTAGCCCAAATTTGTTTATAATTTTGTAAATTGTGTGACACAGTTCTACTTTTTTATTTGTA
Organism: Acinetobacter sp. Gutcm_16; assembly: GCF_028649355.1. Classification (NCBI taxonomy): domain Bacteria; kingdom Pseudomonadati; phylum Pseudomonadota; class Gammaproteobacteria; order Moraxellales; family Moraxellaceae; genus Acinetobacter; species Acinetobacter sp. Gutcm_16. The sequence continues at coordinate 181,889 of NZ_JAQSUV010000036.1, forward strand.
AAATCGGTTAAATTGAAACTAGATTACCAATGATTTTAATAAAAATCTGTTCCAATACCATGTTGAGAGGGGGAAAAGGACATGAAAGCAATATTTTTACATACCGTTACGTTAAGTATCGGCTTGGCTTGTTTTAGCCAACTGGGACATAGTGCAGCCATTCAAAGCAATGACAAAGCGACGATGCCCACTGAGAAAACATCGTTGATTGAAAAAGCGCTCAGCCAACAAAAAGGCAGTGACCGAACCACGATGACGGATAATGATTTAAAAATCATGACTTCAATCAAAGTTGCACCGACACAAAATTTCTTTGCTACACAAAACCAGCGCTTTAGCCGTTTTGTGCAATCATTGTTCCTCTAAACTAAAAATAAGCAACAACGTCATAACCTCTCTCAAGTTATGACATTTGCACATAAAAGCCTGATCACTGAATGTTGAATTAAGCATTAAGTGGTCGGGCTTTTTCGTTATAATAGACCTCAATTTACATTCTGAATCATAATTGGCTATGACTGTTCGTACTCGTATTGCACCCTCTCCAACTGGCTTCCCGCATGTGGGCACAGCGTATATTGCGTTATTTAACTTATGCTATGCCAAGCAACATGGTGGTGAATTTATTCTGCGGATTGAAGATACCGACCAACTTCGTTCGACTCCTGAATCTGAAAAAATGATTTTAGATTCATTGCGTTGGTTAGGACTGAATTGGTTTGAAGGTCCAGACATTGGCGGGCCACATGCACCGTATCGCCAGTCTGAACGCATGCATATTTATAAACAATATGCACTGGATTTGGTTGAAAAAGGTCATGCGTTCTACTGCTTTGCTACAAGCGAAGAGTTGGATCAAATGCGTGCAGAACAACAGGCCCGTGGTGAGACACCAAAGTACGATGGCCGTGGTTTAAAATTATCTGCTGAAGAAGTCCAAAGTCGCCTTGCTGCAGGTGAGCCACACGTGATTCGTATGAAAGTGCCCGAAGAAGGCATTTGTACAGTCAATGACTTACTGCGCGGGGAAGTGGAAATTCCTTGGGTACAAGTGGACATGCAAGTCTTGCTTAAAACAGATGGTTTACCGACCTATCACCTTGCCAATGTTGTCGATGACCATTTGATGCAAATCACCCACGTTTTCCGTGGCGAAGAATGGTTGCCTTCAGCACCTAAACATCAGTTGTTGTACCAATACTTTGGTTGGGAAATGCCTGTATTGGGGCATATGCCATTATTACGTAACCCAGACAAATCAAAACTGTCAAAACGTAAGAACCCAACCTCTATTAACTACTACAAAAATATTGGTGTCTTGCCTGAAGCCTTGTTGAACTACTTAGGCCGCATGGGCTGGTCTATGCCAGATGAACGCGAAAAATTCACATTGGCAGAGATGATTGAACACTTTGACATTCAACGGGTATCCCTCGGTGGTCCAATTTTTGATGTGGAAAAACTGAATTGGCTCAATGGTCAATGGATCAAAGGCTTAAGCCCTGCTGAACTGTTAGATACCTTATTGGCATGGAAAGCAGATCGCAAGATGCTCGAAGACATCGCCGCAGCGATTCAACCTCGTATCAACTTGCTTTCAGAAGCGGTGAACTGGTCTGCGCATTACTTTAACCAGTTCCCAAGCTTGACCAAAGAACAGTTTGAAAGCAAGAAACTGAGCGAAGAGCAAGTTCGTCAAAGTCTGCAATTTGCGATTTGGCGTTTGGAAAGCATGTTCACATGGAACAATGACACCGTAAGTCAAACCTTGATGGACTTAGCCAGCCAAATGGAAATTAAGCTCCGTGACTTTATGCCAGCGTTCTTTATTGCCATTGCAGGTTCAACCGCTTCGACCCCAGTGATGCAAACCATGGTCACCATTGGCCCTGACTTAACTTTCGCGCGCTTACGTCATGCCCTTGAAATTGTGGGTGGTCCAAGCAAAAAAGAAGCAAAAATTTGGGAAAAACTGAATGAAAGTCTAAAATTGCCGAAAAATGACGCAGTTGATGAAGCTTAATTGATTTTTTAGTTGACGCATGGGCGTTATATCCCTAATATAGCGCTCACACAGAGAGACGGTGTTAACCACTCAACGTGATGCCTCAATAAGTCCCTATCGTCTAGAGGCCTAGGACATCGCCCTTTCACGGCGGTAACCGGGGTTCGAATCCCCGTAGGGACGCCATATTTAAGATGGCAACATCTGGTAAAAAACCCAAGCATTATGACTTGGGTTTTTTATTGCCTCAAATTTATCAGCACTTCATTACCGCGCTTTTTTGGCTTTCTGCTCCAATCCGATTAGAATACAGCATAGATTCGAATTTTGGAGTTGTAATGCAATATCGTTGTCCTCAATGTCAAAGCCCAAAAATTATGCCTGTTGCTCAAGCAGGAGCTCCAGCAACACGCCCTGTCGTGCCTAAAAGTCTGGTTTTTTTAGTTCCAGCCATTTTTGTATTATTACTTTTGGTGCTCATTAGCATCGCAATGTGGCTATTTGGGGATGGCGCTGGCTCAACACTACAAATTGCAACAGTTGTGGTTTTCATCGTGTGTGTGATTGCAGGCTTCTTATTTTACCGCGACCTTCCTGATTTTAAGATTTCAATGCAAGGCTTCATGCAGTCTCAGAAAAAATGGAAATGTCGTGAATGCGACCATGAGTGGGAAATCTAAGCCTTAACTTAGAACCCGCATCCAAAAAGGGAGTCTATGCACTCCCTTTTTATCTACTCAAATAATAAATAATAATTATTATCACCTGTTAGTTTTTCTCGATATAATCAAAAACCTCATCTTACGAAATATTTTTAGGCCTAGTCTCTATGAAAAACGCTCTACTCTGCACACTTTTATTCTGTTCAGTGGCTCAAGCCCATGAACCCTATGTCGCTCCACTGGCGTATCACACTGAAAATACCCAAGTCCCTGTATTGAGCGCCTATGCAGAACAAGCCTTTCATCCTGAATATGCCCTAAAAGATATTTCATTCAGCGTTTTCCAACCAAACCAAACACAGACGACGATTCAAGCACAGAAGCACTTAGAATCTGCAACTGCATTTGATCTTAAGCTACCAGAAAAAGGCACCTATACCATTTTTGCCAAGACCTCATATCCAATTGAATATGTACAACATAATCGCCAATGGAAAATCTTTGTTGATGTCGCAGCAGATAAAGTCCCTACTTTAAGCGAGCGTGACTATGTCATACCAAGTGACTTTAAAGGCAAAGTGCCAAGCAAGGTCTCTACGGTTCGCGAATGGAGCATTCAAAGCTATGTGAGCAAAGACAGCACCACACCTGTCGCTGTAACGCCAGCCCCAATTCAAGTCAAATTCAAAACCCATCCAAACCAAATCACGGTGCAACAGCCTGTACAACTGCAAATTACTCAAGCAGGCAAAGCCCTTGCACATGCAGAACTCATGGTTCGCGCTCAAGGTGAGCTTGAGCAACAAGCGAAAAGCACAGCTGTCGATGCACAAGGCCATGCCACACTCACTTTTGCACAAGCTGGGCAATACCTGATTGAAGTGAGCGAAAAAGTCGATGCCAAAGCAAAACCTAAAAATCAGTATTACACCATTATCAGCTTACAAGTGAATGCCCCTAAAACGCCTTAAGCGGCAATTGCTAAGCATAAAAAAACCAGCCCGAAGGCTGGTTTTTTTATGCGGGGAAATTAACCGCCAATTTTTTTGTATTTGGTACGCTTTTGAACCGCAGCATCACCTAAACGCGCTAAACGATAGGCTTCATATTCAGCATAGTTACCTTCGTAGAATTCAGGCTGTTCGTTCTCAAACGACAAGATGTGCGTTGCAATACGGTCAAGGAACCAACGGTCGTGCGACACCACCATTACCGTACCTGGGAATACAAGAATTGCATCCTCAAGTGCACGTAAGGTTTCGATATCCAAGTCGTTCGATGGCTCATCCAGTAAGATGACGTTTGCGCCCATTTGTAGGATTTTCGCCAGTTGTAAACGGTTACGCTCACCACCTGACAACTCCCCTACACGCTTCTGCTGGTCTTGACCTTTAAAGTTAAAGCGACCGATATAAGCACGTGATGCAATTTCATAATCGCCAATTCTTAAGATATCCAAACCGCCAGAAACTTCTTCCCAAACGGTTTTATTGTTATCTAAGGTGTCACGAATCTGACCCACATACGCTACTTTAACCGACTCACCCAAAGTCACCGTACCTGTATCTGGCTGTTGTTCACCCGTCATCATACGGAACAGTGTGGTTTTACCCGCACCGTTTGGACCCACGATACCCACAATTGCTGTAGGCGGTACGGTAAAGCTCAGGTTTTCGTACAGTACGCGACCATCAAATGATTTGCTAATGCCTTCCACTTCTACGACTTTATTCCCTAGACGTGGGCCAGGTGGAATATAGATTTCTGAAGTTTCGTTACGTTGTTGGAACTCGCGTGAGTTAAGCTCTTCAAAACGCTCCATACGCGCTTTGTTTTTCTTTTGCTGACCTTTCGCATTTGAACGAACCCATTCAAGTTCTTTCTTCAATGCTTTAGCAAAAGACTCTTCTTGCTTGTTCTCTTGTTCTAGACGCGCATTCTTCTGCTCTAACCAAGCAGAATAGTTGCCTTGATATGGAATGCCCATACCGCGGTCAAGCTCAAGAATCCATTCTGCTACGTTATCCAAGAAATAACGATCGTGCGTAATCGCCACAATCGTTCCGGCAAAGTCTTTCAAGAAACGCTCTAACCAAGACACAGATTCTGCATCCAAGTGGTTCGTCGGTTCATCTAAAAGCAACATGTCTGGCTTAGACAAAAGCAAACGACACAATGCAACACGACGACGCTCACCACCTGACAGTAAAGTCACGTCCGCATCCCAAGCTGGAAGATTCAAAGCTGCTGCAGCTTGATCCATTTGGTTGCTCAGATTATGTGCATCCCATGAATGGATAATCGCTTCAAGTTTTTCTTGCTCTTTTGCCAATGCATCAAAGTCTGCATCTTCTGCTGCATATTCAGCAAATACTTCGTCCAAACGCGCCAAAGCATCCAATGGTTCACGTAAACCATCTTCTACATTTCCACGAACATCCTTATTTGGATCGAGTGGCGGCTCTTGTTCTAGGTAACCAATTTTGATACCCGGTTGCGCACGCGCTTCGCCAGAGAAATCTTTGTCTACGCCCGCCATAATACGAAGCAAGGTCGATTTACCTGCACCGTTTAAACCAAGCACACCAATTTTTGCACCTGGGAAAAATGACAAAGAGATGTCTTTTAAGATTTCGCGCTTCGGCGGAACCATCTTAGACACTCGGTTCATCGTATAAATATATTGGGCCACGTAGGACTCCTCAATAGAAAAACCAAAAAATCGCAAGAAGCGAAAAAATATTTGCGGGCATTATACGATGAATACGTTGAAAAAATAAGGCATGAAACCGATCTTCAATGCAATGTTACAACTTTCACCTCGGTTATTTTTTAAACACCACCTTTATCTCACTTTTTCGCAGACAAGCAGCTCATCTTTATGAATTTTTTAGATAAATATTCATTATTTTCACACTTTCACTCATATTCATTGATGGTAGACTGTGCAATATTTAACTCACGCAGATGAAGTCCCATGACCTATAAAGATGAAACTTTGGCTATCCATGCTGGTTATAGCCCCGAAGCCACCACCAAAGCAGTGGCTGTGCCGATTTATCAAACTACGTCTTATGCCTTTGATAATACACAACATGGTGCAGATCTATTTGACCTAAAAGTTCAAGGCAATATTTATACCCGAATTATGAACCCGACCACTGCGGTGCTAGAACAACGTTTGGCTGCACTCGAAGGCGGTATTGGCGCGTTGGCCTTAGCCTCTGGCATGGCAGCCATTACTTATGCGATTCAGACGATTACCGAAGCAGGTGATAACATTGCTTCCGTCTCGACCTTGTACGGTGGCACTTATAACCTATTTGCCCACACTCTACCGAAGCAAGGCATTGAAGTCCGTTTCTTTGATTATCAAGATCCAGAAGCCCTACGTGGTTTAATTGATGAAAAAACCAAATTGGTCTTTGTTGAATCGATTGGCAACCCACTCGGCAATATCATTGACCTAGAAGCGATTGCCAAAATCGCACATGAGTATGGCGTGCCTGTGGTGGTCGATAATACCGTCGCAACCCCTGCGCTGCTGAAACCCTTTGAATATGGGGCAGACATTGTGGTGCATTCATTAACCAAATATATTGGCGGGCATGGTAACTCGATTGGTGGAGCGATTGTCGATAGTGGTAAATTTCCTTGGGGCCAATATCCTGAGCGCTTTAAAGTGCTAAATACGCCAGACCCAAGCTATCACGGCGTGAACTATGTCGAAGCTTTAGGCGAAGCAGCTTATATTGCACGCGCCCGCGTGGTGCCATTACGCAATACCGGAGCTGCGATTAGCCCTTTAAGCGTGTTCTTGATTCTACAAGGCTTAGAAACGCTAAATCTGCGTATGGAACGTCATACTGAAAATGCGCAGAAAGTCGCAGAATATTTACAAGCCCATCCCAAAGTGAAATGGGTCAACTATGCTGGCCTGAAAGATCACCCTCAGCATGGCTTAGCGCAAAAATATGTTAAAGGAAAACCTTCGGCGATTTTATCTTTTGGGGTACAAGATGGCCGTGAAGGTGGCACCCGCTTTATTGATGCTTTGCAACTCTTCACTCGCTTGGTCAATATTGGCGATGCCAAAAGTTTGGCCTGCCACCCTGCCACCACCACACATCGCCAACTGAATGAAGCGGAATTAAAGTCTGCTGGAGTAAGTCTTGACATGGTGCGTTTATCTGTAGGCATTGAACATATTGATGATTTGATTGCAGATTTAGAGCAGGCCTTGGCTCAAGTCTAAAATACAGACCACTAAACTTAAAACCTCAATCACATGATTGAGGTTTTTTATACGCTTGTCTTTTATATTTATAGCCCTTTCACTTCGCTTGAATTCGTGGTAAAAACAAGTCATTAGAACCAATAAAATAGAGTTTTTGCTCTAAAATTATTTATTATTTCAATAACTTATGCCGTGATATTTTTAAGCAGTTTAGGTATTATACCGTGAAGGAAAGCCGCTACATTTCTCCGAAAATGCAGCCTAAATAATCGAATACAAAAACAGCCATAACCCTCAAATATTTGACTTAGATCAGGAATGATAACGTGAATTCAAGAATAGATAGACTTTTTAAAGAACGCGTAAATGGAAAAACCGTCTTAATTACAGGCGCTTCAAGTGGTATTGGTTTAACCGTTGCACACAAACTGGCTGACGCAGGAGCACACGTCCTTTTAGTTTCGCGCACCAAAGAAACATTAGAAGAAGTTAAAGCAGAAATCGAAGCCAAAGGGGGTTCAGCCTCTGTTTTTCCATGTGACCTAAATGATTTAGACTCGATTGATGAAGTTTCTAAGCAGATTTTAGCTTCAGTCGATCATATTGATATTTTAATTAATAACGCAGGTCGTTCGATCCGCCGTGCTGTACATGAGTCAGCGGAACGCTTCCACGACTTTGAACGCACCATGCAGCTTAACTACTTTGGTGCGGTACGTTTAGTCATGAACATCCTGCCACAAATGATGATTCGTCGTGATGGGCATATTATTAACATTAGCTCGATTGGCGTATTGGCAAATGCCACTCGTTTCTCAGCCTATGTGGCGTCTAAAGCGGCACTAGATGCATTCAGTCGCTGTCTTTCTGCCGAAGTGCATTCACATAAAATTGCGATTACTTCGGTTTATATGCCTTTGGTACGCACCCCGATGATTGCGCCAACAAAAATTTATAAATACGTTCCTACCCTTTCGCCTGAACAGGCAGCAGATCTGGTTGCTTATGCGATTGTGAAGCGTCCGAAGAAAGTCGCAACCAACTTAGGTCGTTTGGCATCGATCACTTATTCAATTGCACCAGATATCAACAATAAGCTGATGTCGATTGGTTATAACTTATTCCCAAGTTCCACTGCGTCAGTAGGTGAACCGCAAAAACTCAACTGGGTACAAAAAGCGTATGCACGCTTGTTCCCAGGTGAACATTGGTAAGTTTTCTTACAATTTACCCAACCTTTGATTAAAGGTTGGGTAGCTAAATTTTTCGCAACTCTTTTATAGTTCTTAATATTCGCTTAAGAAAAAAAGTCCACCATAAGAGCAACAATAAAAGGGGAAAAGAAATGCAGGCACTTTATTTATTCAAGCTTTTTTGCTTCATCTTTGCTGCAATCACTGCTTTTAATCTGTATACAGAACTCACCCTCTCTCATATTTCAATCTGGCAAGTGCTGATTCATGGTGGTTTGCTGATGATCTTACTCGAATTTGGCTTTAAGAGCCAACGCGCATCTCAACAGCCTCCCCCACTGACGAGTGAAATATACTCGCTAGAAACAAAAAATAAGCCAACCTCACAATCATCAAGCATGTATTGCAATATTTTTTCAAAAATAGGTTTAGTCTCCATTTTTTCCAGCCTAATTGCACAAAGCCTAATCAGTTAAGACTCATACTTTTTTTGTGGACAAAAGATAAAGACGACGTGACCCTTCTACTTTTTGTGTTATAAACAGCCGTCTTTTTTTATTTTGTGAATTTATGCGCGCTTTTACTTTCGTACTGCAATATGTGTGTATCGCTTTTGCGATTTATCTCTGCTACCGAGTAGGCAGTAGCCTGTATTTACAAGATTATGTGATGATGGATATCGTGGCCAATGTCGGGACGATTCTAATCTGTATCGATCTTGCTGTTTTCCTGTGGCATAGCCGCAGCACCCAAGCCATAAGCCTCAAAGATTATGCGACGAGACTAGAACAACCCGCTCCAACTTTTGTCAAAGTTTGCCGAAAGCTTGGGCACTTTGGCATTATGCTGATTATCACCAGTTGGATCGTGCCCATCATCAACGGATAAAAGTAACCATAAAAAAACCTCCCACTTGGGAGGTTTTTTTATTCAAATCTTAAAGATTATTTCGAACCTTTAATCCCTGCTTGAAGTAACAATGCACCTAAACCACCAATTTTATTTTCTTGAGGTTTAGCCGTTTGCGGCTTCTTGTTTGTTTGAGCACGCTCGCCTTGCAAACGTGCTTGTTGTGGACGTTTACCTTGTGGTTTACGTTCACTACGCTCTGTATTTTCACGACGTGGTTGACGCGGAGCTTTAGGCGCTTCAGCACCTTCAGGGCGCATCGACAAATTCACACGATTACGCTCAGCATCTACAGTGAGTACACGTACTTGCACAATTTGCCCCGGCTTTACCACTTTATGCGGATCTGCAACGAATTCATTGGCCAATTCTGAAATATGGACTAAACCATCTTGGTGTACACCCACATCCACAAAAGCACCGAAGTTCGTCACATTGGTCACGACGCCTTCAAGCTGCATGCCTTCAGTCAGTTGCGCAACTTCCGTAATGTCTTCACGGAATTTTGCTGTACGGAACTCTGGACGCGGATCACGACCTGGTTTTTCCAGTTCAGACAGTACATCTTGAATGGTTGGTAAACCAAATTTCTCATCTGCAAATTCTTCAGCATTCACTTGGCGAATGATTTCAGAGTTACCAATGATATCTTTCACCGTCGTCGCTTTCGCTTCAACAATTTTACCCACCAGCGCATAAGACTCTGGGTGAACAGCAGAAGCATCCAGTGGCTCTGAACCATCTTGAATACGTAAGAAACCTGCCGCTTGTTCAAAAGTACGCTCGCCTAACCGCGGTACTTTTTTCAAATCTTGGCGGTTGTCGAAACGGCCATTTTCTTTACGAAAATCGACAATTTGCTGTGCAATCGACTTATTCAAACCTGCGATATAACCCAAGATAGCAGATGATGCAGTATTAACATCCACACCTACCGAGTTCACGCAGTCTTCAACGACTGCTTCAAGGGTTTTCGCTAAACCAGTTTGGTTCACATCATGTTGGTACTGACCTACACCAATCGATTTTGGATCGATTTTCACCAGTTCAGCCAATGGGTCTTGTAAACGACGTGCAATCGACACTGCACCACGAATCGACACATCTAACTCTGGTAACTCCGCAGATGCCAATTCAGACGCTGAATAAACCGATGCACCCGCTTCTGATACAGAAACACGTGTTAGTTTTAAATCGCTGTTTGCAGCCATCATTTCAGCCACAACGCTTTCTGTTTCACGGCTTGCTGTGCCATTGCCAATGGCAATCAGGTCAACATTAAACTCACGGCATAAACGGGCAAGTTCTGCAATTGAACCCGCTTTATCATCTTTGGGTGCAAATGGATAAATCGTGCTATGTGCAAGTACATCACCCGATGCATTCACCACAGCCAATTTCACCCCTGTACGGATACCAGGGTCCACCCCTAAGGTTGTACGTGCGCCCGCGGGTGCAGACAACAGCAAATGACGTAAGTTTTCAGCAAAAACATCCATTGCTTCAGATTCAGCTGCAAGACGTTTTTCGGTGAGCAACGAATGTTCGATACTTGGACGAACCTTGCCTAACCAGAACAATTTAGCTGTTTGTTTTAAATAGTCTTGACGTGCTTGCGGCTGTGCAGTTTCAAGGCTGTATTCATTTTCAATACGCACCAATGGTGCATCATCTTCGCCATCAACTTTTAAACCTAAAACGTTTTCTTGACGGCCACGTAACATAGCCAATAAACGGTGTGACGGGACTTTATTTAAATTTTCAGAAAAGTCGAAGTAATCGCGGAATTTTTTGCCAACTTCTTTTTTCTCATCACTTGCCACTAAACTTTTTAAAGTGGCTGTTTTTGCAAACGTTGCCTTGAGTTCAGTGGTCAGTGCAATGTTCTGCGCCCAGTCATCAATTAGAATATGTTGAATCGCATCCAACTGACTTTCTAGATCTGGATAATCTTCATGGCTAAAGCCTGCCAATGCTTCAGCTGGATCAACCGCTTCTGCAAAGATTTTCACTGCAATCGGGCCTAAGCCTGCTTCTTTGGCTTTAAATGATTTACTGGTCCGTTTTGGACGGTACGGTGCGTAAATTTCTTCTAAGGCATTTTTAGTTTCAGCAGCATTTACACGTGCCAATAAATCATCAGACAATTTGTCTTGTTCTTTTAATGATTCAATTACCTTGTCGCGACGTTCAAATAAGTCACGTAAATAAGCCAAACGTGTATCGAGCTGACGTAACTGCGCATCATCTAAGCCTTGCGTGACTTCTTTACGGTAACGCGCAATAAATGGAACGCTAGCACCTTCATCAATCAACTTGATGGCAGCCTCGATTTGATTTGGACGTACGGCAATTTCTTTTGCCAACTGCTGAACTAAGTCAGTCATCGTATGTGATCCCACAAGGATATGTACTAAAAGCCATGATTATAAAGACCAAGACTATAAAATCCACAACTGTTTTTATTAATTTAATGGCTTAAATGTGACATATTTCAGGCAAATTTCATAAATCCATCTTATTTTCAGTGTTAAATCTTATTTTTAGGTATTCTTTGCCATTTTTTTCTATGGGCTAAGATGTATACATTTGGTATCTATGTCTTGATTTTACCTGCAATATTTGTTGCTTTAGAGCATAGTAAAGACATACAAATGAGTCGTATACTCAAGACTGTCCCGGCTTTTGTTTACGATGACAATAAAGAATAAAGGAGCACTTCAATGAGTTTAGTTGTACCTGCTGAAAAAACAGATGCTGTACATAGCGATGCAGATCGCGTTGAACGCATTTTAGTGGTAGATGACGATGTGCGTTTACGTACGCTACTCCAACGCTTTTTAGAAGATAAAGGCTTTGTAGTGAAAACAGCGCATGACGCAACCCAAATGGATCGTCTATTACAGCGCGAACTGTTTTCACTGATTGTGCTCGACTTCATGCTTCCTGTTGAAGATGGCTTAAGTATCTGCCGTCGTCTACGTCAATCCAATATAGATACGCCTATTATTATGCTCACTGCACGTGGCAGTGACTCAGACCGTATTGCAGGTCTAGAAGCGGGTGCAGATGACTATTTACCGAAACCATTTAATCCAAATGAGTTGTTAGCACGTATTCGCGCCGTACTGCGCCGCCAAGTCCGTGAAGTTCCAGGTGCACCAAGCCAACAAATGGAAGTGGTCAGCTTTGGGCCATGGTCACTTGATTTATCAACACGTACCCTAACGCGTGAAGGTCAAGTCGTAACCCTAACTACAGGTGAGTTTGCGGTACTGAAAGCCTTGGTACAACATCCACGTGAGCCTTTGACTCGCGACAAATTGATGAACCTTGCGCGTGGCCGTGAATGGGGTGCAATGGAACGTTCGATTGATGTTCAGGTATCGCGCCTACGTCGTCTTGTAGAAGAAAACCCTGCTCGTGCACGTTATATCCAAACGGTTTGGGGTGTGGGTTATGTGTTCGTTCCAGATGGCGCGGAATAATTCAAAACTAAAAAATACGGCTTCGGTCTTTTTAAGCTGAGTAGCAATAATCAGCACGACGGAGTCCTAAAATTAAGCTCAACTTTATCGATTAACCTGCGGTTCGCCTTACTTTTGTTTCGACAAAAGTAAGCAAAACCATTGTCATCTGCAAAACTCGGCATATTTCTGCATTTCAACATCATGCTCGCAGAAACTTTATAACACCCAGACCTCCTGCCTCGAACAATTGCAGATGACTTTTCGCGTATCGCATACCTGTCACCATTGAACTATGTCTCTTACATAGAAACAGGAAATCACGTGAAACTCGAACCCATCGACCCTCAAAAATTTACAGATTACGAAGCGTATTCAGAACGGAAACGCACGCATTGGGAACGCTTTTTAGATAAAATCAAGCCGCGTTCTGCTGCCATGCGCACCACCGTACTGGTACTCTTCATTGTATTTTTCAGTTTATTTATGTCTTTGTGGTTCTTTTGGCGCACCTTATATCTTCCAGAAATTCAACAACATGCTCGTTATCTTGCTGTTGAAATAGAAATTCTCAACAACCCCGATTTACGGATTTATCATCAAAATACTGAAGTCGATGTCGATGACTGGCTAAGAAGCCGCGTCGGGATTGAATACGTCACCGATCCCAAAGAATATCCCAATGTTAAAGATAAGGTGATTGCCGAGTTCTTTACCAATCAAATTGAAGCTAAGCTGGCCAAAGAATTAAAAGTCGAACATGCCACAGTATATTTCCAATTTAAACCTAGCCCGCGCATTTGGATTCAAACGCCTGAAATGAACGGCAACTGGGTACGGGAACCACTGAAAACCTATGCCAACTACAGCCCTGAGTTAATTTTCGGTTGGCTGCTTGGCGTACCCCTTATTGCAGCAGCCATTATTTTAACCTTGGTTCGTCAGCTCAATCGCCCGCTGCGTCGTCTGCAAAATGCTGCCAACAGTTATAGTAAAACAGGCACAGCGCCGTATTTAGAGACCAATCACGGCCCCCAAGAAATTCGTGAGGTCAACCAAGCGTTTAATCACATGATCTACACCCTAGATCAGACTGAACGTGACCGCCGGATTATGTTGGCGGGGATTTCACATGACTTACGCACCCCACTGACCCGTATTCGACTCAGTGCAGAAATGATGCCCGATGATGATTTTTTAAAAGAAGGACTGATTTATGACGTTGAAGATATGGACGCGATCTTAAATCAGTTCATTTCCTATATGCGTGATGGTTCGGATGAGGAAATCCAAGACACCGATTTAAATATGCTGTTACAAGAATTGGTGGTGCAATTCAAACCGTTGGATATTCGTTTTGAGCCTGCTGAATTACCGATTATTCAGGCACGGAGTCTGTCTCTTAAACGCCTGATTGGTAACTTGATTAATAATTCAAAACGCTACGGTGCTGAGCCGATTGAACTTTCCGCAACAGTGGAAAATGAACATATTTTAATTAGCGTAGCAGACCATGGTGAAGGTATTCCTGATGATCAAATTGAAGAACTCATGCAACCTTTTGTTCGTGGGAATGAAGCCAGAACAGTTCAAGGCAGTGGTTTAGGTCTCGCCATTGTAAAGCGCATTGTTGACATTCACCAAGGTCAACTCAGCATTCATAATCGGGAACAAGGCGGACTTGAAGCAATTATTTCGCTGCCTCTTCATCACAATCAAGATGTTGAAATTTCCAGCAGCAACCCACTCGAAAAATTAAAGCAAACCTTGGTTGAGCATTTCTAAACTTTGTACAATAGTTGATCAAACGATTTTGTTCAACTATTCAACAATTTAATTTTACCAAATATATTTCAAACACTTATAAATCATCAGAATCCCTTATACCCACATTTTTTCAAAAAATTAGACCTTAGCCTAACAGGTATGCACAATGTCGTTCTTGATCGGTACAATCGGTGCCAGATCCAGAATATTAACGAGAGTAAACCATGTCTTTAGATCGTATCCGTTTAGCTTCACTTCACGATAAAGTCATCAGTGCAGAAGAAGCGTCTGCTTTTATTGAAGATGGCATGACTGTAGGTATGAGTGGCTTCACTCGTGCTGGCGAAGCGAAAGCTGTACCTTTGGCATTGGTTAAACGTGCACACACAAATCCTTTAAAAATCACATTAATTACTGGTGCTTCTTTAGGTAATGACCTAGACAAGCAATTGACTGAAGCGGGTGTATTGGCACGTCGTTTACCGTTCCAAGTGGACAACACTTTACGTAAAGCTATCAACAATGGCGAAGTGATGTTCATTGACCAACACTTATCTGAAACTGTTGAGCAAATGCGTAACCTTCAGTTGAAAAAGCCAGATGTAGCGATCATTGAAGCAGTTGCGATTACTGAAGATGGCGGCATCATTCCAACAACGTCGGTAGGTAACTCTGCAAGTTTTGCAATTTTCGCAGAAAAAGTGATTGTTGAAATCAACACCAACTTAAGCCCTGCATTTGAAGGCTTACACGATATTTACATCCCAACTTACCGTCCGACACGTCAACCGATTCCATTGACTCAAGTGGATGAGCGTATTGGTACGCACGCGATCAATATCGATCCTGCAAAAATCGTCGGTATCGTCATCAACAACGACTTGCACGACTCTCCATCAACTGTGACAGCGCCAGATGATGAAACTCAAGGCATTGCAGATCACTTAATCGCATTCTTTGAAAAAGAAGTAGCTGAAGAGCGTCTACCGAAAAACTTAGGCCCATTACAAGCAGGGATTGGCTCAATTGCCAATGCTGTACTCACAGGCCTTAAAGATTCGAACTTCGAAGACCTCGTGATGTACTCAGAAGTGTTGCAAGACTGTACTTTCGAATTGATCGATGCAGGTAAAATGAAGTTTGCTTCAGGTTCATCAATTACCCTTTCTGCAAAATACGGCGAGAAAGTATTTAATAACCTTGAAGCGTACAAAGATAAATTGGTTTTACGTCCGCAAGAAATTTCGAATCACCCTGAATTGGTTCGTCGTTTAGGTATTATCGGCATCAATACTGCGCTTGAATTTGATATTTACGGTAACGTAAACTCAACTCACGTTTGCGGTACGAAAATGATGAATGGTATCGGTGGTTCAGGTGACTTCGCACGTAATGCACACTTGGCGATCTTCGTAACCAAATCAATTGCGAAAGGTGGCGACATCTCTTCAATCGTACCGTTTGCATCGCACATCGACCATGCTGAACACGATGTTGACATTCTAGTGACTGAACAAGGTTTGGCTGACCTGCGTGGTTTAGCACCGCGTGAACGTGCTCGTGCGATTATCGACAACTGTGCACACCCACTGTATCGTGATGCATTAAACGACTACTTCGATCGTTCATGTGCAAAAGGTGGTCATACACCTCACCTTCTACGTGAAGCGTTGTCTTGGCATTCTAACTTTGAAGAAACAGGCCACATGCTTCCTGTTCAAGCAGAAGCAAAATCTGCTTAATTTAAAGTTTAAAAAAAGCGCCCTCTTGGGCGTTTTTTTTATGTCTGATGAAAAGTGCAATAAAACACTTATCAAAATAAAAAAACTCAATTAATCTAAAGGCATCCAAAAAATAAAAATGCCAAGCTCATGTTCATTATTCGCCCCTATCTCGAAACAGATTTAGAAGACGTCATTGCACTTTGGGAGGTATGCGACCTCACTCGCCCTTGGAACAACCCTGAAATTGATATTTTTAGAAAAACCGCACAAAAAGATGGTTTATTTTTATTAGCGGTTAAAGATGAACAACTCATCGCCACATTGATGGGTGGTTATGATGGCCATCGCGGCTGGATTAATTATTTGGCAGTACATCCGCACTTTCAACGCAATGGGGTCGCAACCGCACTTATACAGCAACTAGAGAAGCGCCTGATTGCGTTAGGCTGTCCCAAACTACAACTGCTTGTACGTAAAGAAAACATCGACGTGCAAAGCTTCTATGAGCAACTGGGTTATGAGGAAATCGAAGTCGTGTGCTTCGGTAAACGTCTGATTGCCGATTAAGCTTAGACACTCAATGCGCCGATACAGGTAGACGGCCCAATCTTAAAAAAATTGGAAATTTAAGCGCAAAGACTTGGTTCGCATAATCATCAACGGCAAAGAATGCTTTGAACTCATATAAGGGGTCATCTGAATTTTTCGCTCGATAATGTTTCAGTGCAGACCATGTATTTAAATAATCCAACAATTGAGCAGCAGACCATTGAAACGACATCGACAATTCAGGCGTCGCTATTTCCTCAAAGGGAAAAGGAATGGTTTGATAGGCCTCGTCGATATAACGACGTTCGGCATCCCAATAGCCTTTCAAAGTCTTAAAATAAAGTCGCTCAATACAACCCTGTAACTCAGGTTGCTGCAGCTGAATTAAACCATAGCCAATGACCGCCAAAATGCCTTCAGGTCGTAAAGTCCGCCGCACTTCTGCATAAAAGCTATCAAAGTTAAACCAATGAATGGCTTGAGCCACCGTGATTAAATCAAAACTCTGCTCGGCAAAACTGGTGTGCTCTGCAGACTGAACTTGATAACTAACATTTTCAAAATAAGGTGCATGTTGTAACTGATGCACACTGATATCTGTCGCCACCACGGCATCAAAATGCGGCGCCAACAATTGAGTTAATTGCCCCGATCCTGCACCACAGTCCCACGCAAATTGAGGAGTTACTACATGCTTGAGTATTTCTTGAATCAAACTCGCTGGATAACTCGGACGTGCGAGTTGATAAAGCTGACTTCCCGATGAAAAGCGGTCTTTCATAAGCCATCCTCAGTCTTATTTTTGACTCAAAATTAGCACATTCTCCAAGAGCCAAAGCATGATGTTGTCCAACATCTTATACAATCCTACTTTTCATGAGACAAAAAAAAGCCCCAAACATTGTTTGAGACTTTTTTGAATATGGTGGCGAGACCCAGGATCGAACTGGGGACACACGGATTTTCAATCCGTTGCTCTACCTACTGAGCTATCACGCCGATGCCGTGTATTAAGCCGTATCTCGGATGAATAGTCAATAAAAATCATCACTTTTTTATTTGATCGAATAAATTTCAGGCAAAAAAAATCCCTGATGGGATCAGGGATTGAAATCTTTAAATAAGATTTTGAATATGGTGGCGAGACCCAGGATCGAACTGGGGACACACGGATTTTCAATCCGTTGCT
>NZ_JAQSUV010000036.1:199640-453138 GCF_028649355.1 Acinetobacter sp. Gutcm_16
ATCGAACTGGGGACACACGGATTTTCAATCCGTTGCTCTACCTACTGAGCTATCACGCCGATGTCGCGTATTAAACAGTTTAAGCGAAGCAGCGTCAAGTCCGTTTTCAAAAAAATCAGTTGAGTGTTTACTTTTACAGCAAACCCAGCACCCTTCGTACATTTTTTGAGTCATTCTTTGCACTTAAAGCACGTCACCATCACTATTCATGAAAAAAGCAGCCCAAAGACTGCTTTAAAAAAGCTTAAATTTTACCAATGTGCTCTAAGCAACGATGAATCGCACCACAGCCCGGCTCGAACACTTTCACACCTTTGGCTTCTTCCATACGACAGACTTCTTCAACCAACCGCTCCGCAACCCCTCGTCCACGGTTAGCAGGATGTACTACGATGTATTCTAAGGTTTTATTTTCACCCTGCCCACTACACCAAATGGCGCCAATGACTTTAGTATTAAATTCTGCGGTGTAAAGTAAGGTATACTGAGCTAGATTTTGCTCAAGTTGTTCTACGGCATCATGCCCATCGCCAAATTCAGGACTGGTGTCGTACAGTCGCTCTAGCTGGCTGCGCAACTCTTCTTTTTCCAGTGAAGTATAAGCGTGTACGGTAATAGGCATTGATAAACCCTCCTGAGCAATCTAATATGCGGTGACTTCGTTACGGCGAAACATTTTACATCAATTATTTGACGTCTTTGAGGAACGTGTCTATGACAGAACGTATCAGTGAAGTGGTAAGAAATACCAACGAAACCAAAATTCGAGTTCGTGTAAACCTCGATGGTACGGGTCAAGGCACGCTCAACACAGGTATTCCCTTTTTAGATCATATGGTTGATCAAATCAAGCGACATGGCTTATTTGATATTGATATTGAATGTGATGGCGACTTGGAAATTGATGATCACCACACGGTTGAAGACTGTGGTATCACGCTTGGACAGGCTTTTGCCAAAGCTTTAGGTGACAAAAAAGGTTTACGTCGTTATGGTCATTTTTATGCACCGTTAGATGAATCTTTAAGCCGTGCTGTGGTGGACTTATCTGGCCGTCCAGGTTTATTTATGGATATTCCATTTACCCGTGCCATGATTGGTCGTTTTGATGTGGATCTATTCTCTGAGTTTTTCCAAGGCTTTGTGAACCATGCGCTCATGACAGTACACATTGATAACCTCAAAGGTAAAAATAGCCACCACCAAATTGAAAGTGTGTTCAAAGCGTTTGCGCGTGCACTTCGTATGGCCTGTGAAATTGACCCACGTGCAACCAACACCATTGCTTCAACTAAAGGTAGTTTGTAATGACCCGTATTGCCCTTCTTGACTATGGTATGGGTAACCTACACTCAGCAGCAAAAGCGCTTGAGCATGTTGGTGCAACAGTCGATGTAACCAATGATCCCAAGTTAGTGGCTCAAGCTGATAAAATTGTGTTCCCCGGCGTAGGTGCTATGCGTGACTGTATGCAAGGCATGCATGAAGCAGGGATTGATGAAGTCGTTCGCCATGCGGCATTTAATAAGCCTGTATTAGCGATTTGTGTAGGTATGCAAGCGCTCATGCAACGCTCTGAAGAAAATGGCGGAGTCGATGCTCTCGGTATTTTTGAAGGCAGTGTGAAACGCTTTCCTGATGTAGACGGCTTGAAAGTACCCCATATGGGTTGGAACCAAGTTCATCAGGCTGATCCGAGTCATCCAATGTGGAAAGACATTGAGCAAGATGCACGTTTCTACTTCGTGCACAGCTTCTATGTCGAACCGAAGAACTCTGGCATTGTGGCGGCGACCTGTGACTACGGTTTAGAGTTCTGCACAGCCATTCATCAAGAAAATTTGTTTGCGACCCAGTTCCACCCTGAAAAAAGTCATACCGCAGGTTTGCAACTGCTAAAAAACTTTGTGGAATGGAAAATTTAATTCATTCCAGCTTCTGTTTGATTGAAAAAGCTCAACTTCGGTTGGGCTTTTGTTTATCCAAAATTGATGCATCTAGACTAAAAATAAATCAGAAACAGCTTAAGTAAATGATGCGTGTGATTTCACTCCTATACCTTTCAATATATAAAATCTTTGCTTTACATCAGACTAGTATACTCAAGATGACTACGATGCCTTTTCATTGTCACCAAATTTGATTATGATTTGCCTGCTTTTTAGACATTTTTATTTATAAAAAACTTAATTTACAACGATAAGGTAAGTCACTATGACTCAATATGCACAAGAATCTGCGCTAAATGCCGCAGGTCGTTTCGGACGTTTTTCATACCTAGCATGGAACTGTCTACTTGCCATTGTAGCGTCAATTATTCTAGGTATTTTCATCGCAATCTTTCCTAATACATTCGTGAACTTGGAAACAGGCAACTTCGGTGGCGGCATGATTTTTATCGCCCTGATCTATGTTGCGCTCATGTACTTCACTTTTGTATTTACTATTCGTCGTCTGCATGACCGCAACCATACGGGCTGGTTATCACTGTTGATGCTGGTGCCTCTTGCCAATGTGATCTTAATGCTATACCTGATTTTCGCACCGGGTGATGATCGCAGCAACAGCTATGGCTCACCACGTCCAACCGCAGGCTGGGAAGCTGTTTTGGCATGGATTTACATCGTGATTTTCGTTTTAGCAATTATCGGCGGTATTGCGGCTGGTTTTATGTCCTAAAATCACCCGTGCAAAACAGCCTACCTAGGTCGGCTGTTTTGCTAAATCAACACAAAAGCTTTAGGCTTAAGCAACAATGGCATAGTCAAAGCATGATGGATTCTTCTTTTCAACACATCCTTCCCAGTAAAGTCGAAATTCAACAATTTCCTCGTTTTCAAAATTTGCCAAAACAAGCAATTCATGTCATTCAAAACTTAAAACAGTGTGAAGCAATCCGCGCTGAACTGGAACAGGTTTCCATCTTCGGTTTTGACAGTGAGTCCAAACCGACCTTTCAAGTGGGAGAAGTTTCCACGGGTCCGCATTTAATTCAACTGGCCAGCGTCGAGCGTGCTTATTTGTTTCAAATGAGCCCACCCATTTGGAGCTTCCTTGCGCCATTTTTGGCGAATCCCGCCCAGCTCAAAGTGGGTTTTGGTTTAAAAAATGATGCCCATCTGTTCCGTAAAAAAGGTTTTGAGCTCAAGGGTGTGGTTGAGCTGTCAAAATGCTTTGCCAGCTTTGGTTTATCCAACCCTGTCGGCATTAAAAATGCCATCGCCCTGCTCTTTCGGCTCAACTTCCCGAAAAGTAAAAAAGTCAGCACTTCAAATTGGGCAAGGAAAATGCTCACGCCTGAACAAGTTGACTATGCTGCTGCGGATGCCTATGCGGCGCTGTTGGTTTTTGAAGAATTGCGGCGTTTAGAGCGACTTCCAAAAGATATTTCCAAAGAATTAGAAAAAACAACAAAACCTTGTCGTCATGAAAAGCTGTAACAGATGCTTAGAAAATTGCCAATACTTTGCTAAGATGACGGACATTGATTTTATTTAAGATTTGGCTAGGAGCGAAAGCATGCTGATCATCCCTGCAATTGACCTGAAAGATGGCAAATGTGTTCGTTTAAAACAAGGTCGTATGGAAGACGATACGGTTTTTTCTGATGATCCTGTTGCAACTGCACAGCACTGGGTAAATGAAGGCGCGCGTCGCTTACATTTGGTCGATTTAAATGGTGCTTTCGCTGGTACGCCAATTCATAAACCTGTGGTTGAAGCCATTGCTCGTGCACAACCTGAACTGCCAATTCAAATTGGCGGCGGTATTCGCTCACTAGAAACCATTGAACACTACTTAGAAGCAGGTGTGTCTTTTGTCATTATTGGCACCAAAGCAGTTCAAGATCCTGAGTTTGTTGAAGAAGCATGTAAGAAATTTGCAGGTCATATCATTGTCGGCATTGATGCCATGAATGGCATGGTGGCCACCGATGGCTGGGCCAATGTGACCGATGTGAAAGCAACCGATTTGGCCAAACGTTTTGCCGATGCGGGCGTATCGAGCATTGTCTATACCGATATTGCACGTGACGGGATGATGCAAGGTGTGAACGTTGAGCAAACTGTTCAACTGGCACAATACTCTGGCCTACCTGTGATTGCGTCAGGTGGTGTGACCAACCTTGATGACGTACGTAACCTCAAAGGTCAACCTGGTATTTTGGGTGCAATTACCGGTCGTGCGATTTATGAAGGCAGTTTAAACCTACGTGAAGCACAATTGCTGTTAGATGAACAATCGTTCTAATTGTAGAATTTAAAAAAGAGGTCTTTTGACCTCTTTTTTATGCGCTAAATATCAGTATGTAAAATCTGCATCTTATTTAATAAATCGCATTACGAATAAACTTTAACGGTACAGTTCCACGGTTGATATATTGGTATTCGATGGCACTCGAAAACACAATCGACTCACCTACACCTAAGACTTTCATGTCACCCGCCAAATCCAAAGTTAACTCCCCCTCCATCACATAGAGCATCTCACGCCAACCGACTGGGTCGGGTTCTGCACTATAGTGCTCATTTGGGGCAAGTACCCATGTCCACAGTTCAACTTTTTGTGTTGCTGCCGCCGAGGCCATTAATTTTGCTTCACTGTGTGCTTGTGTGCCCTGCCAAGCCAAAATATTGACCACCGCTTGCCCTTGCTGTTCAGGCGCAGCAATGATCTGTACAAAATCGACCTCAAGTACATCGGCAATCAAGCTGAGTTTCGCCAAACTAATATTGTCCTGCCCTGATTCAACCCCAGCCACCATGCGACGACTTAAACCAGCCAAATCCGCCAGTTGTTGCTGGCTCAGGCCTTTTAAGCCTCGATAATGACGCACATTTTGACTGACGTGTTGTAGTACCGCAGAAGACTTCATAAAGTTAAATCAAAAAATATTGAGCAATATATTGCACACAAAAACAAAGCATGACAAGCTGTGTGCAATATATTGCACACCAGTTCTTTTATGTTGAATACTCAGCTCGGTTCTAAAGCGCCTGTCATTGCACTGATTCTAATTACCTTTATTTGGGGCGGTACCTTCTTGGCCGTGAAATATGCGTTAAATTTCAGCTCCCCCATGTTCTTTGTGGGCTGTCGTTTCGCCTGCGCCGCTACAATTATTGGCTTATTTTCCTATCAACATTTAAAACACATCACCCGACAGGACCTGTGGGCAGGTGCACTCATTGGCTGTATGGTCACTATTGGCTATGGCACACAAACGGTCGGACTACAAACAGTCAGTAGCAGTGAATCTGCCTTTTTAACCGCATTGTATGTGCCTTTGGTACCTGTATTATTGTGGCTGATCTTTCGTAAAGTGCCCCATTTTATGATTTGGATTGGTGCGCTCTGTGCGTTTATGGGCTTAGTCTTACTTACAGGCAATAGCCTGAATTCAATTTCACTGAATTTTGGCCAGACCTTAACCCTACTCGGTGCAATCGCTATAGCGATGGAAATTATCCTGATTGGTTATTTTGCTCCAACAGTCGATATTGGTCGAGTGACGGTGATTCAACTGGCAGTTGCCTCTGTGCTCGCCTTTGCAGCCATGCCATTGGCAGGTGAACACCGCATTCCAGACTTTTCATGGCCTTTACTGAGTATCGCACTCGGCTTGGGGCTTGCCAGTGCCGTGATTCAATATGTAATGAATTGGGCACAGCGCTCAGTCAATCCATCTCAAGCGGCAATTATTTATGCAGGAGAGCCTGTATGGGCAGCACTATTTGGACGCCTTGCAGGAGAACGCTTAGCACCACTGGCTTTGTTAGGTGGGCTTTTGGTGGTGTTTGGCATTATGATCAGTGAATGGAAACCGAAACTGCTGACGTCGAAAAAGAACGTCGAACAACTTTAGCCCATCTCCGAAACGCAAAAACTGCTGAATCGAGTGATCAATGGCCATCGATTCAGCAGCTCAGTCAGGTGGTTAGAATGACACCATCTTGCCCGGATTAATCATTGCTCCGAGTCCATACATGCTTTTGGCTATTGGAATGACCAACGGCGCCAGTGCACGACCAAAAGGAATGTTCTGATGTTGAATACGGGTCAACATATTAAAATCATCACATTGACCACAGAAATCATCGGCAATGGCTTTACCAATACGCACCGTTTGCGCAACACCATGTCCACTCCACCCCTGAACAGCATAGATAGGGTATTGGCTGCCAAATTTGCGACTATCCGCGGCACCATTAACGGTTAAATCTGTCGTACCACTCCACACAAAATCAAGCTGGACCTGCTCTAACTGAGGAAATACGTGTTGAATACGCCCTAGCAAATAGTCATGCGTTTGTTCAGGACTCCAACACGAACCCGTACCTTCACCGCCAAATAACAATCGGTTTTTCGAGACCCCGCGGTAGTAATCAATTTGAAACTGGGTGTCGTATACCGGCAGATCCGTCGGCAAAAGTTCTTTCAAATCTAATGCTAAAGGCGCAGTGGTACACACATAAGTATAAAAAGGAATGGTGGTTTGATTGCGTTCTTCCAATAGTTTAAATGAGGCATGATGTACACCCATTACCACACTTTTACGTGCTTTAATCACGCCTTGGGCTGTGGTCACATAAATACCATCGGCACGTTCTTGGATTGACTGTACTTCCGTCTGTTCATAAATCGTGCCACCGTTTTGGCAAAAGCCATAAGCCAAACCACGCGTCAGGGCTAAAGGATGAATATGTCCCCCGAGCTGATCTAATTGACCGCCATAATAGTTGTCGGATTGCACATGTTCACGTAATTCATCTTGGGGCAGCATTGAGGTATTTTTTTCATCTAAATACTGACGTGCTTTCATCCCTTCATGCAGTGCATCTAAATGTCCAGGGTGTACCGCAGCCGTCAAGTGTCCACGTTTACGTTGCACATCTAAGCCATATTTTTCAGTAATGCTATCAATCAAAGCCATCGCTTCCGTTGAGGTAAAGTGCCATAACTTTTTAGCCTCTTCAAAGCTGAAGTGCTCAATCATGGTTTCGGCTTCCCAACGTGCCAATCCCGGTGTGAGTTGCCCACCATTGCGCCCTGAGGCGGCACTGCCCACTCGGTTTTTTTCAACCAAGACTGTATCCACACCCTGCTCCGACAAATGCAGTGCAGCCGATGCTCCCAGTAAGCCACCGCCTATAACGACCACGTCACATTCGATATCCGCATTTAAAGGCTCAAACTCATGCCATACTTGTAACGAGCTTTCGTAGTAATTGGCTGGATGACTAAACGCAGCACACTGCGGGTTCAACCAATTCCACTCTTTACCACTTTGCGTTGCAGAACTGGCTTTGTATTCCACGTCGTCTAAAAATGTCGGTTTATTCATCTTCATTTCATTCACACTCAATATCTATCTCATTTTCATGCAGGGTTTAATATGCATTTCCAATCACAATGTTTTGTCTTTTCAATTTCTTATAAATAAATAGACCAATGCCTATCACCAGCCAAGAGCAACCAAAAATTAGCGCATTTCGTTCTAAATTGACCCAAAGGCAAAGCATCACCAATACAGATAACAAGGGCAGAATCAAATTGAGACATTTGTTTTTAATGCCTTGGGTTTGTTTTTCCAACAGATAGAACTTCACAAAAACCGAGAAATTCACCGCAGTAAAGGCAATCAAAGCACCGAAGCTAATCATGCTGACCACCGTCGCAAGATCTAGAAAAATGGCCGATAGCGAAATCAGGCCAATACTTAAGACGGCATAAAGTGGCGTACCTAATTTTGCATGGAGCTGCCCAAAGGTTGCTTTGGGGAAAATGCCATCCTTCGCCATAATATGAATTAAGCGTGAAGCGCTGGCATGAGTGGCTAAACCTGAAGCGAAGGTATTCATGATTTGGGCACATAAAAATACGGCTTGGAAAAGTGCTCCCCCCACATAGAGGACAATTTCAGGTAAGGCTTCGTCAGGGTTGTTAAAACGCACATTGCTTGGAAAATACAGTTGGATAAACCATGAGGCACTAATAAAAATCCCGCCCCCGAGCAACGTGGTAAGCAGCACGGCACGTGGAATATTCTTTTGGGGATCTTTGGTTTCATGGGACATGGTCGTGACCGCATCAAAACCCAAAAATGAAAAACATAAAATCGATGCACCCGCAATCAAAGGCAAAACAGAACTGTCTCCATTAAACAGAGGGGCTAAAGTCAGTACATGATCATAGCCTTGTTCAGAACCCACGCCTTGAATGACTAGATAGATAAATAAAACCATCAGCAGTAAGGGTAAAAGTACAAACAACAGACTTAAATTCGCCAAAATATTGATTCGGAAACAGTTAATCAGCGTAACCAAACCCGTGAATACAACCACCCATAGCCAATACGGCACATTCGGGATCACAGCTTCTAAGTAAATACTTGCCAGTAAGGCATTCACCAAGGGCAACAAAATATAATCTAGCAGTGAACACCAGCCGACAAAAAAGCCTGCTTTGGCTCCACACGACTGTGCCGTGTAGTTATAGGCAGAACCTGAGTCACCACTGATTCGGCTAAAACGTGCATAACTAAATGCGGTCAGTAACATTGCAACCAACGCCAAAATATAAGCCAATGGCACACGCCCATCGGTGATCCCAGACACAATCCCAAAGGTATCAAACACGACCATCGGGGTCATATAGGCCACACCAATAATGACCACTTGCCATAGTGACATTTTCTTTAAAGAAAAATCTGCATTTTTCACCGAAATCACCATCTTTCATTTTTTAATCTAGTGATTTTGGTTTTTGCAACAACTATGCCATATAATAACAGCTTCGCTATTTTAAAAATATTGAATTAAATGCCAAAGTACGATTTAGAAACCCGAAAAGCAGCGATTCAACGCTATAAACTTACGGATTATAAGGTTGCAGTTTGCAAGGAATTTAACATCTCTCGTGTGACCTTAGACGCATGGATTAAGCTCGAAGAGGAAACAGGCGGTTTGTCTCCAAAAGTAGCCAACAGCCGTGGAGCACCCAGCCATATTAAAGACTGGAGTGCATTTCAAACCTTTGTTAAAAATAAAAAATTTCAAAATATTAGC
Organism: Acinetobacter sp. Gutcm_16; assembly: GCF_028649355.1. Taxonomy (NCBI): domain Bacteria; kingdom Pseudomonadati; phylum Pseudomonadota; class Gammaproteobacteria; order Moraxellales; family Moraxellaceae; genus Acinetobacter; species Acinetobacter sp. Gutcm_16. Next base: position 208,709 of record NZ_JAQSUV010000036.1, read on the forward strand.
GATTTAGTTCCACTTTTTGAACAACACTTTGGCTATTCTGTTTCTTATGCAGTTTTGGTTCGCGCCATCCATGTTTTGGGGCTAAAACGTCGTCGAGGAAGATTCTACGCTTAGTCAAAAAAGGACTATTTTTTATAATATTCTCTACGCATTAATTCATATAAATAACTGTACATTAATGTAAAGTTAATTTATTAAAAATGTAAATTAAAATTATTAAAAAAATAATTATTTATAAACAAAAATGTAAGTTATAAATATTAAAAAAGTAAATTTATTAATATAAAAAGGTAAATATTGAAATTCAATTTAGTTAGGTGCTTTTTAAAAGCCTGCGCAAAAATAGAGACTCTGCTGCATCAGCTTGGTTCATCTCGGTGCATAAACCTTGTTATGAAAAAATAAAGTCATAAAAAAAAGGGCACACTGCCCTTTTTAAATCCCATCACTTGTTATTGATACATCGGTTGATTGTCATTTAAACGAATAATGCCTTTAATGGCACGATACACAATCCACACCCATGACAACCCAATCACAGACACGCAGAATGTTGAAGCACCGAGTGCGATACCTGCGAAAGCGGTGGCATTTTCACCCGTAAAGAATAAGAAAATAAATGGCACAAAGGCAATCACGTTCCAAATCAAATACCACCAAAAGGTGCGAATCTGCCAAGTAAAATGGCTCTCAAAAATGGAACCACGCACAGAGCCACGCTTCACATAATTAATCACTAAAGCAATGATGGCTAAAATCCCTGCGGAAAAAATCGCAACGATATACAAAATATAAAGAATAAAAGTCAGACTACGATTCGGATCTTGATCGACTGAATAATTCATATTGTCCCTCATAAAGTGGGCTTGAACTTTAAATAGGCAAACTATTGAAAGGAGAAATAAGCCATAAAATTAAAAGAATATTGAATAGAATTGTACAAAAGTAAATCTTTCTAAACGGTTGTTTTTGTGTTTTATGTCGTAGCTTTTGCTGCGCTAACCATGCTGCAGGCCATCCCCCTAAAAATGAAAGGAGATGTAATGTATTTTCAGGTACACGGCGCTGTCCATTTTGCGCAGCTTCTTTATCTTGCGCATAGAACCAATAACTGGCCGCATTCATCACACTAATCAACAGCAGCACCAATCCACTCAAACGCCCTAGGAGTACCAATAGCGCCAAAAATACGATGTATGCCACCGACGCAATTTGCATTGGACTCCAGCGTTGACCCTGTTTGGTCTTTTTCGGGGAGACTTTTTGGGTACGACTCTTTTGGGTTTGTGATGCTTTTAAATAACTGACTTGCTGTGCACGATAACGCCCTTGTGCATCCACAATCACGTTGTATTCCAACGCACAGCCTAAAATAGGACGAGGACCTTGCCGTGCAAAGTCCTTGATATGTAAAAACACGCGATCTTTGCTGTCATCGTTGGGCTGAATAAAGCCATAGCCTTTTTCATCGAACCATTCAACGAGTCGTCCTTGGTCACGCATTTTTCTTTCCTATTTAAGCAGTTACAAATTTTAGGCGGTCAATCACCATATTACGCATTTCGGTAGGATTTTTCTGCAAAATGTCATCCCCAGTACGACCTTGTTCTGCATTTTTTTGTGCCACTTGTAAACGCATCATCCAAAAACGCGCAGCAGCCATCGCCAGATACAGCTCTAGACAAGATTTTTCATCAGTCGTTAAAGGACGAATGCTTTCATAGGCGTTTAAAAATGCGATGGCCTTGTCTTCATTTAAGTGCACACTTGGATATTCGGTACAGAAGTCATTTAGCGTAATCGCAATATCAAACAAGAACTCATCTTTATTCAGTTCATAAAAGTCTAAAATGCCTTTGAGCTGATTGCCCTCAAACAAAGTGTTGTCACGGAATAAATCCGAGTGGATAAAGCCCTTTGGACGATTCGGATAAACCGCCGATAATGCATCATATAAACCCAACAACTTACTGAGCAGTGCCTGATCCGCTTCACTTAAAGTTGGTTTCATCTGTAACGCTACAGCGAGCCAGTAGTCATGGTCACGGTATTCTGCACGCTCCAGTGGAAAATTTTGCAGTGCGACGTGCATTTGTGCTTGTGCAACCGCAATCGCCTCGGCTTGCTCAAGGGTCGCAGGCATGGGGTGTTTGCCCATCATCCGTGGGGCAATTTGTGCGGGTTTAGCTTTTAAACTATGAATGGCTTTGCCTGAATGACTTAAAGGTACAGGAACCGCTAAACCAGCCTGACCTAAATGCTCAAGCACAGGAACCAACTCGCCTGCACCCTGTTCATCCATTTCTTCAAATACAGTCAATACATACTGCACAGCATTTTCACACACAATAAAATAGTTCGTATTTTGAATACCGCCTTGAATTGGGATCAGATCGATTACCTCAAGTCCATAAGGTGCTGCAAACGCCTGAACTTCCTGTAAAGTCAAAGTGGTATAAACCGACATATAAAACCTGCAAAAAAACTTACATAAGTTTGATAGAATACCCGCTCCGACTATTAAGGTGTAGCATCTAAGTCGCGAAGTTTCATAATCGGCTGTTATTTTTGGAAAAAATTATGCTAGCTAAACGTATTATTCCTTGCCTCGACGTGGACAACGGTCGTGTAGTGAAAGGTGTTCAATTCCTTGATATTCGTGATGCAGGTGACCCAGTAGAAGTAGCACGTCGATATAACGAACAAGGTGCTGATGAAATTACCTTCTTAGACATTACCGCAACTTCGAATGGTCGCGACACGACTTATCGTACGGTTGAACGTATGGCTGAAACGGTTTTTGTTCCCTTAACGGTCGGTGGTGGCGTTCGCAAGGTTGAAGACATTCGCCTCTTACTCAATGCTGGCGCGGACAAAGTGAGCATTAACTCAGCAGCGGTGTTTAACCCAGAATTTGTACAAGAAGCATCGCAACGCTTTGGCGCACAGTGTATTGTGGTTGCCATTGACGCGAAAAAAACGGGCGAAAATAAATGGGAAATTTTTACCCATGGCGGCCGTAAACCAACGGGTATTGATGCAATTGAATGGTCCGTGAAAATGGCCGACTTTGGTGCAGGTGAACTGCTGATTACTTCGATGGATGCCGATGGCACCAAAGCAGGTTATGACCTTGAGCTGATGCGTCAAATCAATGACCGCGTCACCATTCCAACCATTGCTTCGGGCGGTGTCGGTAACTTACAACACTTGGCCGATGGTATTTTAAAAGGTGGCGCAGACGCTGTACTGGCTGCTTCGATTTTCCACTTTGGACAACACACCATTCCTGAAGCGAAAAAATACCTTGCAGAGCAAGGCATTGAAATGCGTCTATAAACAGACTATCACCGTAAAACCTATGAAAAGAGTACTTTCGAGTACTCTTTTTATCATTTTAAAGATGAGAAAAAATGTATCACTTAGAACTAATCTTATTTATTTGTGGTCTATTGATCTGTTTTGTTTTCATCCTTTTGATGAAGAAATATGTTGACCGCCCTTTCGGTATGCTGGCTGTACTGCTACTCCTCGGTTTATGCCTGTGTAGCTATATCAGCTTCTGCAAATATCAGTTTAAACAGTATTATGAAAAAGCGCTGATTGCACCTGATCAAATTCGGGCTTGTGGTATTTTTACACAATGGTCGGAAGTCACCCATTATCGACGGCACAACATCAGCACTGAAAAAGTGTTTTACTTTCAGAGTGATCGACAAGCTTTTTTATTTAGCAATAGTCCGCGTGCCAGACAAAGCTTCCCTGATCTCAAAACCCTAAACATCAATGAGCATGTTTGCTTTCAGTTTTCCCCGGACTATACCGATGAAATGGATCGCTATATTTTAACCGACTTTAAAAAACAGACGAATTAAAAGGCTCAGTTATGCTGTACTTCGGCACAGCTGAGCTAATGCTAAGTCGGACAGTACTATCGCCTCTATTATGTAGCAAATGTTAAAGCTTAAAATGTTCGCTGGATCTCGACCGAACTTATGTTCTCAATTTTTGAGATAAAAAAAGGGAGTCTTGCGACTCCCTATAAACCTAGAATAACTACAACATTGACTTGTTAAACTGGAAAATGAAAAATGACGTACTAGTGCTCATGAGATGATTTCATCTCATCAACAGCTTTACTATAGAATGTTCAAATGACGAAATATTGACAATACATACCAATATTATTGACAAATCACGACAAGAATACCTATTTAGTTATCCTGCAACCGTTTCCGTCGTCTGCGCTGAGCTCAGTGGAATCGCTTCAGGTACCTTAACCCATTTTGCAGGGAAGACCTGATTGACCCACTGGGTGAGCTTTTTCGACACCACTTGAGGTAAAGCAATACCCAACGGATTTTGCTCTTGCAAATCCAATGAGGAAATGACCCGCGTTCCTAAAATATAATCAAACCATGGCTTGGTCACACACCAGTTGGCATCCTGATTGGAGTTCATATGATGATCATAATGCCAAGGAATCTTACGCATTGCCCAGTCTGGCTCTAAGTGCGCACGGCGGTGGATGTAGTAATAATTTCCTGCACTGTACAACACAGACAAAGTCATGCCTTTGGAGACAGGATAAAATAATGTCCCAAACACACCTGCCACGACTGCGAGTGACACGATTTCATTTTTGGTACGCCAATTGCTCCAACCTTCATCATAACCATGATCATGAAATGTAGTTTTCCGCACTTCTCGGTGATGCTCCCAATGCGATTTCATGCTGTCAGGCACAGGGCTATAGCGTGGCTTTCCAGCACGGTGTGTTCCATGCAAAATATATTTATGTGCAACCCACTCAAACGCATTGGCAACCACCAGTCCTGCGACAAAACCCTTCCACATGGCAAATTCCTCCTATATTCAGATTGAATATAATGTGAAAACTATGCTAAATATTGACCCTAGTATTCAAATTCATTGACAAATTACGACAAGAACAATAGAGCCAATAAATGCAACATTTCAAAGATTACACAGGTTCTGTCTACGGTGGACTGGGACATTTACTCTATGCCTATTGCCAAGCCGTGGGCTACCCAATTTCTGAACAGCTTGGAAAAGCACAGAACTTAGAACGTTTTGATTATGCCCTGTGGTTAGAGTTACTGAATGATCTTGACAGCCACCTGCACATCCCTGCGCTCGGACTTGAGATTGCAAAGTATGTACAGCCCAAGCATTTAGGCATTTTGGGTTATATTGCGCTGTCCTGCGAAAATTTAGGCGAGGCGCTCACCCGTTATCATGACTTTCACCGTCTCATTTATGATGGCAGCTCTCTATATGTTGCAGTTGAAGGTGAAAATCTATGCTTTGGTTGGGTGGAGATGCCAATTGAACTGACCACACAACTCAGCAATGAAGTGGCGATGGCGCTGATCATTCAATTTATGAAGCACTTTGTCGCCCATGATGACATCCAGCTCAGCGAGGTTCATTTTACTCACTCTGCACCGAAAAACACGGCCCTGTATGAGCAGTACTTTAATTGTAAAGTTCGCTTCTCTCAAAGCCGACCGATGATGATGATTCCCCTCAGCGAATTATCCATGCCCTTTCAGCAAGGTGATCAAACCCTGCAAAAATTGCTCTTACAACAAGCCGAAGCCTTACTGGAAAAACTCCCCAACTCTACTCACATCGACCAGCGCTTACAGCATGCGATTTTAACGGGGCTACAAAAAAACCAATACCAAATTGAACATATTGCACGGCAACTGAATTTTTCAGTCCGACAACTGCAACGTTACTTACAACAACAAGGCACGACCTACCAACAGCGGATGCAAGAAGTCCGACGTATTTTGGCGGAGCAATACTTAAAAGATCCACACCTCAGCTTGCAGGAAATTGCACTGTTGCTGAGTTACTCTGAACAAAGTGCTTTTCAACGTGCCTTTAAACACTGGACCCAAGTCACACCTCAGCAGTGGCGTATCCAGCATTTTCACTAAAATCTGATCTGTTTGATCCACGTCATCAGGATGTCATGCTTTTTTTGTTAAATTGATTGAAAAACGAGCACTTTCTCGTTAAATATAAAGTTCTACGCGAATAAAACATCAATAACTACAAAAGGCGCATTATGAATAAATATCTTGCTGAATTTATCGGAACGTTTTGGTTGGTCTTCGGAGGCTGTGGCAGTGCCATTTTTGCAGCAGCTTTTCCCGAGTTAGGCATCGGCTTTCTTGGCGTTGCTCTTGCCTTTGGTTTAACCGTTTTAACGGGTGCCTTTGCACTTGGACATATCTCTGGCGGGCACTTTAACCCTGCAGTCAGTGTCGGCTTATGGGTCGGTGGACGTTTTGATACCAAAGATCTGATCCCCTATGTGGTCTCCCAAGTGGTCGGTGCAGTTTTAGCCGCTTGGGTGTTATACCTGATTGTCCAAGGACAAGCGAGTTTCGCCGGTACAGGAGGCTTTGCGACCAATGGTTATGCCGAACTGTCACCAGGAAAATACTCCTTAATCTCCGCTTTAATGATTGAAATTGTACTGACCGCAATGTTCTTGATCGTGATTATGGGCGCCACAGATAAACGTGCGCCTGCTGGTTTCGCACCGATTGCGATTGGTTTAGCCCTAACCTTGATTCACCTGATCAGTATTCCTGTGACCAACACCTCGGTTAACCCTGCACGAAGTACAGGTGTTGCAATATTTGCTGAAACAGCTGCGTTAAGCCAACTCTGGTTGTTCTGGGTTGCTCCGATTGTCGGTGCCATTATCGGCGCTATTATTTATAAAATTTTAGAAAAAGAGGATTAATTTTTTCTCTATCCATTAATAAGAAAAGCCCACAATCTGTGGGCTTTTCTTATTGTTCCACATGGAACATAGATAGGCCTATATTATAAAAATGGATTGTCAATTTCACCCGGCTGCGGATGTTCAATTTTCTCAGGAAGCTGAGCTTCACTTTCAAGCTGTTGCACAATGGCATTCAGATACGCCTGCAATGCTTTGGCCGCAGCTAGGCCAGCTTGGTCTTTGGTGAGTTGTAAATTGCCATAAATACTGACGCAGTCCGTGTCATTTTCAAGGGTCAGATCATGAATAGCATGGGACTCGTTACCTTGTACAAAAGGTTTAAACATTTTATTTTTACTCTTGTTTATTCTTCAGGCATTGGGTACTGCAGTCGAATGCTATACATCCAACTGCCTAGAACTTTAACGTAACAGCTGCAAAATATATTGCAATAAGGCGTCGACCAATTGTTTCACAATCGCATCTTGATCCGCCGCATCAATACCTGTGCCCTTTGTGACTGTGCTACCACTACTCGACTGAGTAGAGCCCGATTTAAAGTTTTTTTGTAAGGCTTTGAGCTGCTCGGATGAAACCTCTTCAGCACACTGACTTTCCGCATCCCAATGCGAGTATTGAATTGCACTATTGGCTTTTACCGCCGTTGCTGTCAACGGTAGTTTATAGGTATTACGTTTTTGCTCTTCTGTCAGTTGCGGAAATAAATTCACACCCAACTGCTCTTCCAAATAGCAGACACTGACAATTTTCACCTGCTGTGAATTATCATTCGGTGCGTAATAAGCGCCGATTGCACCCGTTTTTGGCATATAGACCGCTTTGTACACCGCACTCGGAACAATCACTCCCTGACCAATGGTCTTGAGCTTTTTGCCCTGAAATACAGGCCCAGTTACCACAAAAACATCCAGCTTTTGCTTGGTCACAAGCGCCCGTGTGGCTTCTTCCAATTCACGCCACACTTGCTGATTATTTTTAGGGGCCTGTGGCACCATATTGGCCAAAGAAAAACTGTCGAATTGTGCGGCTTTGTTGGGCATATCAGCATTCGGTGCCATATGTCCACGGTCATAGCCTGAACCACGGTAGTCCGACAATGTCGCTCGATGTTCGGTTGCAACATTATTTTCTTCGTGAAAACTATCTTCACGTGGAATTTTTTGGCTCAGGCGCTGTGGCGTCAGGGCCTCTGCAACCCAGAGAGGTGTTTTCGAAACGCCCGAATACATCACATTAAAACCGTTAAAGCACAGTGCATAGCTGTGTTTACTTAAACTTTCTTTGAGTAAATAAGGCGGAATTTCCCGATAAAATTGTTCTAAACAGGCTGAATTTGAGCTTGGGCTTAAAGACACGTATTGCTGAATTTTTTCTTGACCAAAGGCAATCGCAAAACTTCCCGTTGCCACCAATCCTAAAATCACTTTCAGGCCATTTTGATTAAACATCTTAAAGACTGACTTACCTGAACTACTTTTCTTCTTCGCCATCACAACTACAATAAACATCGGTTTTTCACGAGCTTAACAATCAGCGTATACGAAGTATATCGCTCGAGTTCTATTCGCATAACAATTAAACAAAACGCCATATTTAGATGATTTTGCATGTAACAAAATGTCTTTTTTGTAGAGTTTTTCTACGGCAACGTGATGCGATTGCGTATCTTTGATTGCTGTCGCTTCAAAAAATATGCCAAGGTAAAAATGAATCGAACGAAATAATACATGCAATTTACGGAGTTCTTATGCATTCTAAGATTTTAGCTTCTCTTGGTTTAATCGGCACAGTGATAAGTGCTTCAGCTTTTGCCGAGCCCCCTATCCAACCGGGTGACACCTTAGAAAGTCTCTCTCAAGCCAAAGTCACGACTACTGTTAACGGTCAACCGGGTTCAATTCAAGAACTCGTAAGCTCAGGGCAAATTAAATTGCTTGATCCAAATGCAGCACCTATCAGCCCAGCGGGCCAAGATGCACCCAATGACCAAGCAGTGATGCCAACAGCACCACAGAGTGAAGCTCCTGTTCAACAGGCCGCACCTGATACCACAGCGCAACAAGACGTCGCTGCGACTCCAACAGAGCAACATCCGCTGGTCCCAAATGCAGAACTCTCAGCACAACAAGCTGAAGCGGCGTTAAATGATGCTGTCGCACCCACGGCAAATGCAGACATGAATGCTGCCCCAGCTGCTGCACCTCAATTAGATTCATCAGCAGAGGCACCCGTCAATGCGGTTGAGCCTGATTCACTGCCATCACCTGATGCCCCTGCACAGGCACTTCCTAATGCTTCAGCAGAACAGCCTGTCCAAGCGATGCCTGAAGCACCTGTAAATGATCCAATGAACTAAGACTTCAGCTGATTTATCCTCCAAAAAAACCAGCATATATGCTGGTTTTTTTATTGAGGTTTTAAATCTCGATCTGACTACCGAGCTCAACCACACGGTTAGGTGGAATCTGATAGAAGTCGCTCACAGGACTGGTATTCCGTTGCATCGAGATAAAGAGCTTTTCACGCCACGGCGCCATACCATCGCCCACGGTACTGATAATCCGTTCACGCGATACAAAGAAGCTGATCTGCATTAAGTTATATTCCAGATCAATCGCTTGATACACCGCTTCAAGTGCTTGTGGAATGTTCATTTCATCTTTAAAGCCATAGTACAATTCAAGACGATAAAAATGCTGATTCATGGTTTCGACATGGAAGCGATTGGACTCTTCCACATAAGGAACATCTTGAATTTTAACGGTGAGAATAATGTTCTTTTGATGCAGTACTTTATTGTGCTTCATATTGTGCAACATGGCATGTGGCACAACAGTTGGTGTCCCAGTTAAAAAGACCGCCTCGCCTTCAACCCAATTGGCTTGATCACCAATACTTTGTACAAATAAATCGAGTGGCAATGTATCTTGCTGAAGCTTGGCAAAAGTTAACTCGCGACCTTGTTTCCATGTCATTAATAACATGAATGCAATACCGCCAATCAGCAATGGAACCCAACCGCCCGATAACACTTTAAGTGAGGTCGCACTTACCAAGACCAAATCTAAAACAAGGAATGGAATAATCAGCAACACCAATTTTGGCATGCTCCATTTCCATGTATAACGAATAAATACCGCAATCAATAAGGTGTCACATAGCATGGTCATGGTGACCGCCAGACCATAGGCATGCGAAAGCTGTGAGCTGGTTTGGAAGATTAAAATTAATACAATAATCGATGCCAACAATATCCAGTTCAGTAAAGGTACATAAATCTGCCCCTGTTCCGAATCTGAAGTATGCTTCACATTTAAACGTGGTAAATAACCCAATTGAATGGCCTGACGCGCTAAAGAGAAGACGCCTGAAATTACCGCCTGTGAAGCAATAACTGCGGCCATAGTGGCCAAGAAGATCATTGGGTACAAGCCCCACTCTGGCACCAACAGGTAAAATGGATTTTCGATCGCAGTCGGATCACGCAGCAGCAATGCACCTTGTCCTGCATAATTAAGCAGTAAACACGGCAAAACCACAATAAACCAAGCCAAACGAATCGGCACAGGACCAAAATGGCCCATATCTGCGTACAGGGCTTCGCCACCTGTGACGGTCAACACTACCGCACCCATAATGAAAAAGGCCATTAAAGGGTTGGTCACGATAAACTGAAATGCCCAATGTGGGCTCAGCATGCCCAAAACCAAAGGCGTTTGAATAATGCTCGAGATCCCAAGAAGACCGAGAGAGAAGAACCACAATAAGGTCAGTGGGCCAAAGAACTTACCGACAAAGGCTGTCCCATACTTTTGCATGACAAATACAGCAGTGACGATACTAATTGCAATCGGCACAATATAAGGGTCAAGTGCATCGGTTGCGATGGATAAGCCTTCTACGGCAGATAAGACTGAAATGGCTGGGGTGATGATCCCATCCCCAAAAAATAGTGAAGCCCCAATAAAGCCAATCGAAATTAACAGTAATTTTTTCCGATGGCTAAAATTGGTATTGCGCAAATTGAGTGCAAGCAAAGCCATAATCCCACCTTCACCATTGTTATCTGCACGCATGACAATTGCAGAATATTTAATGGTAATGACCATGGTCATAGTCCAGAAGATAATGGACAAAATACCCAATACGTTTGCAGGGGTGATGCCCAAGCCATGTGCAGCGTGGAAGGATTCTTTCAATGCATAGAGTGGACTGGTTCCAATATCCCCAAACACGACCCCTAATGCTGCCAAGGTCATCGCAGGCAAGGCGGCTTTTTTTGCAGTACTTTGCATAAGCTTGTCTTCAATTATCGACACTATTTTTGCGAATCATATCATTGAGCTAAAACTTTTGCTCGAATTCAATTGTTTCACCTTGTCGATGGCTATGTTTTTCGATATTATCCTCCGCCATGGTGAAGTGTCCGAGTGGCTGAAGGAGCACGCCTGGAAAGTGTGTAAACGTTTATAGCGTTTCGAGGGTTCGAATCCCTCTTTCACCGCCAAATTCAACTCTTATGAAGTCCCATAAGGTCTAAAAAAGCTTAAATCTAAAGGGTTTAAGCTTTTTTTACGTCTTATACAATCTACTTGATCTATTGCAAGCTTGATGCAGTTGGGGGTATAACTAGGGGTATAATATTTTACCCCTAAAATTATACCCCCAATTCTGTGGAATTATTGCCATGCTTACAGATGCTCAAGTCAGAAAAATAAAACCTTCAGAAAAGAAAACCAAATACTCTGATGAAAAAGGGATGTATCTAGAGGTCACTCCTTCTGGAGGAATGCATTGGCGAATGAAGTTCCGTTTGAATGGAAAAGAGAATATCTTCAGTATTGGTACATACCCTGAAACTACGCTTGCACAAGCTCGTCGTGCTAGAGATGAAGCACGATTAAAGCTTAAAGATGGGATTAATCCCAATAAAGAGAAAAAGCAAAAGAAACAACAAGCCGATGAAAGCATTCTTTTCAAAGCGCTTGCTATGGAGTGGATGGAGGATCGTAAGGCTGTCATTAAAGAAGGTACATATTTACGTGACCTATCTGTATTTGAAAAAGACCTTTTCCCTGCTTTAGGTAATACACCTATTGATCAGATTAAAGGAAAAGATGTCCTTGCTTGTGCTAAGCAAATTGAAGCACGTGGTGCTCAGGAGATGGCTAAACGCTCTATTCCTTTAGCTGGGCGTATTTTTCGTTATGCGATCCGTAAAGGACTTATTGAGAACGACCCTACACCCCACCTTCATGAAGCTCTCAAGCCACGTAAGGTAAAACATATGGCTCGCCTAGATATTTCTGAGTTTCCGCCTTTCTTAGAACGGATGGATCGTTATCACGGCAATATCCTAGTTAAAACAGCATTACAGGTTATGACTCTAACATTTGTAAGAACTGCCGAGCTCATTAACATGGAATGGAATGAGATTGATTTTGATAATTGTTTATGGAGAATTCCAGCTTATAAGATGAAAATGGCTTTACCACATATTGTTCCTTTATCTAGGCAGGCTATTGAATTACTCAAAGGGTTACAGCCCATTACTGGTAATAAGCAATTTGTTTTTTATAACCACAGTACAGCTAAGCCTCTGAGCAACAATGCTCTGTTAAGTGCGATTCGCACCATGGGATATACGGGAAAAATGACTGGTCATGGCTTCCGTGGACTTGCATCTACTACACTACATGAGCAAGGCTATATGCATGATGCAATTGAAATACAGTTAGCACATACTGTCGGAAATGCCGTCTCTCAAGCCTACAACCATGCACAACATTTAGAATATAGAACTAAGATGATGCAGGAATGGTCAGACTTTATTGATAGTTTGAGAAACAAAATAGTGCCTTTTCCGAAGCAAAAGATAGGGTAAATAGTCTATGCAATAGGCTAAATTTTTGGGCTATTTTGCAACCATGATATTTTTTCTCTTCAAAACTTCTAAAAGTTTCTATAGTAGGCTTTTTATTCCAGTAGCCACCGAAGTGGCTACTGGAATAAAGTTAAATGTCATTTTAATAAATAATTAAACAATATATTGAATATGTAGAATGATCTAAGATTACCTTGACTTACAGTTTCCTTATAATACAGCTGTAACAACTTGATCTATGTTTGTACGTTGCTCATTTTCATCAGCAAATTTATATTGGTCTATTCTTTGTCCATTAATTGTCCAAGCCAAAAGAGCTAAATTCAATAAAACTTGCTGACGCTGTAGAATCTGCTCCTTTTTCCATTCAGTAAAAGCATACTTATAATCATGGATAAATTGATTCGTTGAGGTATTTTTACCAATACTAAACTCATTATCTAGCATTTTACTCAGTACTAATGCTGAATTTTTATACTCAGATTGCTTTTGTTTAAACCAATCTGCACTTAGGTCATTAAAATTATTAACCGCCTGATTAATCTGACTTTCTAATAATGTCACATTACCTAACATATAAACTTGGCCACTATATTCTAAATAGTCAACCCCATACTCTTCAGGAATTACATCAGCCTTAGGTGTCTGAGGTAAAATATGTTCAACTTGCAGACTTTGGATAAATCCATGGTCCTTGAGTGGCATATTACAAAGCTCAGCCGCTTTATTTTCCAATGTACCTAGAATATAACGCAGACGATAAAGCGGATTAAAAGCATCATGACGTTTCGTTAAGAAGGTTTGTTTAAATTCTGCCGCCTTTTTAGTTATATATTTTGCAATAGTTTTTTCAACAGCAACTTTTACCTGTTCAATGGTTTTTAAGCCACGGAAATATTGCACCCATATACTAAAATTGTTCTCGTTATATTTTGCCTGTATACCTAATGTATTACTCACAAAAAACAAAGTTTCTAATTGTTTTGCAAGATAATTGATCACTTCATCTTCACAATTAACATCTAGGGCCAACAACAGTAATAAGTGCTGTCTGGACATATATTTATTAATGTAGCCTATATTAACTACAGCAGGGTAAGCTTGATGATGGTCAGCTAAACTTGTCGCATTAACTAATTTTGAATAGCGTTCTGAAGCACTCAATAATGCATTTACAAATTCGATTGGTTTATTTTTATAGTTGATTAATGGCTCACCCTCAGAAATGATCCATTTATAAATATCTTCCTCACGTAGAATTCCATTATTACAGTAACGTGCCATTAAGAAATATCGTAGGAAGCGTAATGGGTTCTCCCCTTCCTTACATGCATGAATATTTCCAACAACCATTTTCCATTTAGATTTGATATCAGGAAAATCTTTTTCATTAGCTTCACTAAAAATAAGATTTTTAACCAAATCCATAGCATCCAGGCTTGCCCCACGCTGATTACTGGTTTCAAATATTTTCAATGCGCCATGAAGGTCCGCAGAAACAATAAAAACTAGGACAATTTTATTAAAAAAGAAAGTAATAAAATCAACCAGATGATCTTGTCCTTCATTCTTCAAACTTGCAATATATTCATACATCGCATCATAGGCAGCCTGCATTTTTTGAATAGATGGCGTAACTTTACCTTTGTATTCTTTTTTATGAATAAGATAGCCTAAATAATTTTGGCTTTCTTCGTATTGCAACTCTACACGGTTTTGATGGGTTGCCGTTTTCATATTGAAAGTCGATAACCATGATTTAATCGCGTTATAAAAGTTTTCAGCAGATTCAGTACGGGTAATACTTTCTAAAAAATCTTTTAATGCACAGAGAGTTAGTACAATTGTAGTAAGACGTTGCTGACCATCTATGACATCATAATTATCCTGTTTTTTAACAATAATTACAGACCCTAGATAGTAGCTCGAATCATTATTTGAAGTTTCAAAAGCATTATCTATATCTGTGATGAATTGTTTTACTTGATCATTAGCTTTCCATACATATTCCCTTTGATAATCAGGAACAATAAAGAATTGATTAATATCTGAAATACTTTTTACTTGGGCATCAATTTGCATACTCTTTCCCCCTCTCTCTAAAATTACCCACTACTCAACATATCAAAGATCACCCGTGCAAAGATGCTGGCCTTCGCCGGATCAGAAAGTAACTGCATCATCTGTTCCTGATGTGCTGCACTGCTACCCAGAATGGCATCATCCATGGCTTTCGGAAAATCCCCCAGCATGGCCTGTTCGCGGGTATTGTTGGCGATCTGCTTCATGACAATTTCATTCTCAGCCAGTTTGTCACGTACCGTATAGGCATAGTTGAGCATATCTTTATCAGTCAGGTTATCGGTGATAAAGACATCATTCAGACGCTCAATGATCTGTGACAGGAACTCTTCTTTCTTATCGCGTGGCTTGGCTGCACCGAGGTCATTGCCCGGTTCCAGCTTAAAATCTTCGGCATCTTCTTTCAGCTTGATGTCCTGCTGACGGATCTTGGACAAGCGGTAATGGCTCATGCTGACATTACTTAAGTCCACCTCATCATCTTTCGTTGCGGTTTCACGCAGCAATGGACGCAGGTTACGCGCATACAGACTAAGTTTTTCCAGTTCTTTGTCATCGTAGTCCACGATCTGCGACATAAACTCGTAAAAACGAGTAAAGCTTCCCAAGTCTTTTTTAAAGATTTCCAGCTTGTCTTTTTCAAGCTTGGCCTCTTTAAAGGCATTGTCGGCATTGGCAATCAGCACCGCATCATTGGTTTTCTTGCAGCGTTCCAGCATGTCTCGGGTGGTGTTATAGGCTTCGATGGCCTGACTATAACGTTTCTGCCAGCGTTCAACCGCCGGTTTGCAGATATTACTGATCGCAGCATTGGATTTGTTCTTGGTAAAGAAGGCTTCTACAAACTGCTCGACTTCCGTCCAGAGGAAGATCTTGGTGGCTTTGAGCTTTTCAAACAGGTCAAAGATCTGATCCGGATTGGAGACATCGGCTAATTCTGCGGTTTGGTAGTAAGGCTGGAAGGCCCCAAGAATGTCTTCAGGATCGTTAAAGAAATCCAAGACAAAGGTGCCAGATTCCGCTTTGCCCGGATAGGTGCGGTTCAGGCGTGATAAGGTCTGTACGCATTCCACACCGCCAAGTTTCTTGTCCACGTACATGGCACACAGTTTCGGTTGGTCAAAGCCAGTCTGGAACTTGTTGGCCACCAGCATCACCTGATAGTCATCACTATCAAAGGCCTTGCGCATTTCCCGCCCTTTTAGCCCCGGGTTCATGTTGCGTTCATTAAAGGTCTGCCCGACTAAACCACTGCTGTCGGTATCCTTGTCATTAAACTCAACCTCACCCGAGAATGCGACCATAGCCTGAATGGACTTATAGCCCTGATCCGCCACGTATTTGTCAAAGGCCAACTTGTAACGCACCGCTTCTTTACGTGAACTGGTCACTACCATGGCTTTGGCCTGTCCACCCAATAAGCCCATCACGTTATTTTTAAAATGCTCGACAATGACTTTCACTTTCTGGGAAATGTTGTGGTCATGCAGGCGCACCCACTGATTCAGTTTGATCTTAGCTTTTTTGGCATCGACCTGTTTGTCGGCTTCTTCAATTTTCTGTTTGAGTTTATATACCACTTTATAGTTGGTATAGTTTTTCAGCACATCCAGAATAAAGCCTTCTTCAATGGCTTGGCGCATGGAGTAAACATGGAAGGCTTCCGGCTTGTTTTGCTTGGATGGCGGTAGCTCAGGATTGGGTACACGGCCAAACAGTTGCAGGGTTTTGTCTTTCGGTGTCGCGGTAAAGGCATAGTAACTGAGGTTATTACTGCCCTTACGTGCTGCAACCACGGCATCCAGAATATCTTCCGAAGACAATTCAGCATCCTCTTCGCGCTCTTCCAGCATCAACACTTCTTTGAGTTGTCGTGCCGTAGAGCCGCTTTGTGAAGAATGCGCTTCATCGGCAATCACCGCATAACGTCGCTGTTTCAGATTGGTACTGTTTTCAATCGCACGCAACACAAAGGGGAAAGTCTGGATGGTCACAATGATAATCGGCTGTGAGGTTTCCAGTGCTTTGGCCAGTTTTTCCGATTTGGAGCCATCACCTTCTTTATTGTTGATGCGTCCGACCACGCCATCGGCATGTTCAAACTGGTAGATGGTGTCCTGTAGCTGGGCATCCAGAATGGTACGGTCAGTGACCACAATCACCGAATCAAACAGTTTCTGATTGTGTTGATCGTACAGGGTCGACAGCTGATGTGCTGTCCAGGCAATCGAGTTGGACTTACCTGAACCTGCACTGTGCTGAATCAGATATTTCTGTCCAGTGCCCTCCTCTAAGGCGGCATTGATCAGTTTGGTGACCACATTCCACTGGTGGTAACGCGGGAAGATCAGCAGTTCTTTTTTGTACTTGCGCCCTTCCCAGTCTTCTTTTTCTTCAATTTGCAGATGGACAAAACGTCCAATGATATTCAGCAAATTGTCCGGTGTGAGAACTTCGTTCCACAGATAGGCCGTAGCGTACTGATTCTGGTCTTCTGGCACATCATTGCCTGCGCCACCGTCATGCGTGCCTTTATTGAATGGCAGGAAGAAAGTATCTTCTCCGGCCAGTTGGGTCGCCATATAGACTTCGTATTGACTCACGGCAAAATGTACCAATGCGCCACGCTTAAACGTCAGCAAGGGTTCAGGCTTGTTAGTTTCCGGGTCTTTCGGTAAGCGGGTGCGTTTGTACTGCAACATGGCATTTTGCACCGCCTGTTTAAACTCGGACTTGAGTTCCAGTGTTGCCACCGGAAAGCCGTTGATAAACAGGACTAAGTCAATACGCCATTTCTTGGCCTGTTTGCCCATGTCCTGTAACTCGGCAGCGGTAGCATACGGGCTATAGACCAATTCCGGTACAATGCGGCAGATGTTCTTATTGTAGTTGGCTAAGGTATCGGGATTTAGCGCATGTTCTGGTTTAAACTGACAGAGGAAAAAACGTGCGCTGCGGGTTTTCACTCCGTGACGCAGCACACCTAAAGTACCATAGCTACGTGACTGTTCATCAGTGGCATTGATGTCGGCTTTCTTCAGCTGGGCAACCACGGCTTCTAGAAAATGCCGTTCGGTATCTTGCGGAAAGATGCGCTGAAACTTCAGCCAGTCTTGTGCTTGGGTCTGTTGCACAAAATCCAGTACGTCCTGTTCATACAAGGCGGTTTCACGGTTGTAGCCTTGTGGCGTACCGAGTTGCCAGCCCTGAGCCAGCATCTGCTGAATGATGTCGTTCTGGAAAATGCTTTCACGGGTAGCGTCTAGACTCATGCGCTGAACTCCGTCTGTGCCTCAGCAACCGTTGGCGATTGCCAGTTACGTAAATCAATCTTGCCTGTCACCGCAGAGGAAATTAGGGCTGTACGGCGTTCTTGAAGAATTTTAATTTGTTTCAGACCAAGATGAATTAATTGGTCATATTTATTTTCATCATTTTCTATTTGGACACATATCGCAACTTGTTCATCATAAGGAGGTAATAGAACAGGAAGATTCTGAAAACCTTCTTGATTCACATATACCAACGTAGCTGCTGTCCCAATTAGCTCAAAGTATTTTTTAGAAATAGATACTAAATTTTGAAGATACTCTGCTTTGATATTTCTAGGAATAAATGCTTGCAATTGTTGGTTAATAATTACATCAATATTATTTATTGACGTTATTCCAAAATTACCTACACAACTCGCAATCACTGCCCTTTTCTTTAAAATTTTAGAGCCAGCGAGCATCGCAGAATTTTTGGTTACATAGCGATTAACACTCTGAATATACTTATTCTTCATATCATCCATTGTTACCCAAGAATAACCTTCCATATCATTAAGTTCAGGCTTATTTCGTTGCGGAACAAAAATATCAGATACAAATTTTGCCCTAGTTACCGTCCAATGCTCCGGCACTTCCCCTAACCATTCCATGCCTGAATCTTTCATTTTTACATTAGGATTTAAACCTTTGGTCACGGCATGGCTAATCACCGCCTGACGTTTTTCTTTGAGCAGTTCAATCAGTTGTTGTTGTTTTTCAATCAGGTGATCGATTTTGGTGGTTTCGTGGTCGAGGAAAGTGGCGATTTTTACTTGTTCATCATATGAAGGGAATCCAACATAAGTATCCGCTAATGGTCCTAAATTAAGTGCCCTAAATGTAGCCCCACCAATAACACTTTCCCATTGACTAAACGATATAGTTGAGCGAAGTACCCAAAAAAAATAGCGAGAATTGTGTTCTAAAGAAATAGCAATCCTTGCTGTACCCTGCGTCAAATTTGCACCATCTAAATTGGCAGGTGTCATCATTACTTTGCCGAAGCTTGGACCAATTGAAATAACAATATCACCAGTCTTTATTTTGCTACGATCATATGACAATGCAATTTGCTCAGATGTTCGTAATAACTCATCAAAGCTTTTTATACCTTTTTCATCAGTCATATCCGCAGGTCTAATATATGGAATACCATTTTCAACATTGGGACCAGCTTGTACGATTCCATATGTAATCTGCCGATTTTGATCTACAACTTGTTTCAACTTGCTGACCTTCCAATCAATTGGCAATTCAACAAACCATTCAACCCCTGAATCTTTATACTCAGCATATTTCTGATACTTCGCCACTGTACTCGCCATTAAGAATGCACCTCTTGCAGAAGTGCCATAATTTCACGGCTCACCGCATCCAAATCCGCATCAATTTCAGCTAGGTCACGCGGTGGTTGATACACGTAAAAATGGCGGTTAAACGGAATTTCATAACCCACAATCCCAACCTCGCCATCTTTCTCATCGCGCTTGTCCGCATTGATCCAGGCATCGGCCACGTGTGGCTGTACTTCACGTTTAAAGTAATCTTCAATCAGCTCGGTGGTACTGAACTTTGGATTCAGTGCAATATTCTCCGCATCACGCAAATCTCCATCCTGCACAAACTCCACCACCTTGCCCTGATAACTAAACTGGCCATACAGTGGATTTTCCGCCTGTTTCACGACCTTGCTAATCACTGGTTCAGCTTCAGGATTCTTCCAGGTAATGGCATCTAACAGCTGTTTCTTCTCTTTGGCATCCAGCTTGATGTCGGTCTGCTTGAGGGCTTTTTTCAGCACTTCATCAAACTGGTTAAAGTCATCAAACTGCTCAGTGCCAATCATATTCTGTAAGGCTTGGGCTTTTTCCATCAAGGCTTTCTGGAATAGCCAGATTTTGCTGTCCAATACCTCTTTAATGTCTTTTTCTTTTAGCTCAGGGAACTCGGCTTTAATCATGGCACGGACCTCAAGCGCCACGTCCTGCAACTGACCATAAGTTTCTGCTGTCCACGCTGTACCAAAGGCTGTGCCCAATTGCGCATCGATACTTTGCATCACGGCATTAAACGGTTTCGGGGCAAAGCGTAATGCAGCAATCGCACTATCCGTGATCTGTGCCGATAAACGCAATGGACGTTCAATGGTCACGCGACGGTAGCCGAATTCATGGCTGTCAAAAATCTTACTGGCGAATGGTTTTTGCTGTTCGGTTTCGCCATCCTGCGCCAAGGTGTCTACCGCCACAAAGTCACCGTAATTTTGGGTAATGGTGGCAATTTCAGCTTCAGTCAGATAGTTACGTTTTGAACCCAGCGACTTACGCATTTTGGTACTGAGGTTGGAGGCATTGATCAGCTGTACCTTGCCTTTACGTTCAGCGGCTTTTTTATTGCTGAGTACCCAGATATAGGTGGCAATCCCGGTGTTGTAGAACATGTCGTTCGGTAAGGCAATAATGGCTTCCAGCAAATCGGCTTCTAAAATATAGCGACGGATCTCGCTTTCACCACTGCCTGCGCTACCGGTAAACAATGGTGAACCATTCAGGATAATCCCGATGCGGCTACCGCTCTCGGTACTACTGGCATCACGCATCTTGCTGATCAGGTGCATCAGGAATAATAATGAACCATCCGATACCCGTGGCAAGCCTGCACCGAAACGGCCATCAAAGCCTTTTTGTTCATGCTCGTCCTTGATGTCCTGTTCGATCTTTTTCCAGTCTACGCCAAAGGGTGGATTCGACAGCATGTAATCAAACTGATCGACAGAGAGTTGATCATTCGACAGCGTGTTGCCGAGTTTAATCCGGCTCACGTCCTGGCCTTTGATCAGCATATCAGCTTTACAGATGGCGTAGGATTCTGGATTGAGTTCCTGACCAAACGCACGCATCACCGCATTTGGGTTCAGCTCATGCAGATATTCCATCCCTGAAGACAGGAAGCCGCCTGTTCCCGCAGTCGGGTCATAAATGGTACGGATAATGCCGTCTTTAGTCAGGACGTCATCATCTTCCATAAACACCAGTGCCGTGGTCAGACGCACGATGTCACGCGGGGTAAAGTGTTCCCCTGCGGTTTCATTAGAACCTTCGGCAAAACGACGGATCAGTTCTTCAAACACCAAACCCATGTCATGGTTGGATACGCTCTTTGGACTCAGATCCGTGGTGGCAAACTTTTGCACGACTTTATACAAAAGGTTGGCATCATCGAGGAGGCCCGCAAATTCGATGAAGTTAAAGTATTCAAAAATCTCACGGGCATCTTTAGAGAAACTTTGTACATAGGTGCTTAAGTTGGCCTTGATGTCACTTTGTCCCATTTTGCTGAGATCCATTGGGGAAGTGTTAAAGAAGGCCAAACCATTGGTGGCTCGCAGCAATAACTTTTCTTGAGCTTCTTCTGGCAGATTCAGCTTGGAGACTTTTTCATGTTCTGCCAGTACCGCAGCCTTGCTTTGTTCCAGTACACATTCCAGACGACGCAACAAGGTGAATGGCAGAATGATGCGGCCATATTGCGATTGTTTGAAGTCACCACGCAGCAGGTCGGCAACCGACCAGATGAAAGAAGCGATTTGTGAAAAGTTATTGTTGGTCATAGTGTTCTGAAAAATCCTGGTTCTTATTTGACGCAGTAGCATCAACTGAAAACTTGCTTACCTTTATCTTACTGAAATTTTGTTGAACTTTTGGAAAAAAATAGTGATTAATCACTGAATTGATTTCACTCAGCGACAGAAAATGTCGTTTAAAGCATCTTTTGATTGTAGTAGTGAATGGCTTGATTCATTTTATTCTTTAGATTTTTAACATTTCCATAGTTTACTGAAAACCAAAAAATAAGGGAGCCGAAGCTCCCCACTTTTATTCACGATTTTCCAGCTTATCTTCAATCCATTGATTTATTTCCCAAGCTGACCAGCCAATACGAGATTCACTTAGCCGCACAGGCTTTGGAAAAGTAGAATCGTAGTATTTTGATTTCTCATTGATCATTTCATAGATTTTAGCTCGACTAATACTTGTAAATTGAACTACCTCTTTAATATTAATGATTTGATTCATCGGGAAAGTTTGACCAACAAATGCATTCATGATGTTTACTCCTATCTCATGATTTCGAGCAACTCGCTCATGAGATACGGCAATCTCGTAAGGTTTTACCCTGTACGATTTAATTTAAAGCCGTCACTGATCCTTTCAATCCCTGCTGAATATTAAATTCAGGCTGCGTTTCCTCAATCTGCTGGCCTTCAACAGGCTGATAAAACTCCTCAATCACATCCAAACCTTCCTCCATGTCTACGTCCATACTTCCATTCCCAAAGCCCTTCCTGGCAGTAAAGTCCACAGCCTCCTGATAAAACCCCGCCTGCTTACTCTGCTCATCCATTTGCTTCGCTTGCATAATGGCTTCATTCAAGCTAATCCCCTCCCTTAAAGTTAGATCCACGTAATACACCGGCTGACGATAACTTTGTGTCGTACTCTTGCCCCGCAATATCAATTGCAAGGGTAGACATGACAACAAGCCATTTGAGGCCGCATGGTAATAACTCAGCCGTGCAGCCAAAGTCCGAATACTGTTAAAGCCTGTAGTTCTAAAGATGAAGGTGCCAAACTCATCCGATTCATCTAAGTTCACATGCAAACGACCATAGGGCTTGCAGTTCCCTCCTTGAGCCAATGGACATAAATCAGGGGATGGACAGGGATGTTGCTCCACGCCTTGATTGGTTAAACGTTGGCAGGTTTCTCCATTACCGACACAGACAGGTCTTCCAGTCTGTCGGTCAAACAGGCTGTATTCTGCGCGCAGGTTTAAATCGGGATCATTAAAGATCATTCTGACAGGGATTGAACGTAGCTTCTGATTCGGAGCATTCGCTCGCAGCTGATCATCTAATGGATGTTTAACCCAGCCTTCTTTGCTTTGAATCTGGGACGTAATGGTGAACTGGTCATCTTTTTCCGGTAGGCGCTTGCCATTCTTTTCGATCATACGACCGATACTGATCCGTCCGAGTATTGGAGGGGTAATTGCTAAACCTTTAATCATGTTGATATTCCTTAATGTATTACCTTACAAATTTGGGTCTATCTATGTAGGTCGGAACAAGGACCAAATAAGTTACCCAAAGAATGTAGAGCCAGATAAAGTGCTACAAAGATCGCGACCGATTTGCTCTCTACCGAAGGGTAGAGAGCGGGGAGCGATTTTTGTGAATTTTCGATTGGGTGCTGTGGATCGGGCTTAGTCGGTATAAATGTTGAATCGACGACTGCCTTGCTTTTCAAGTGGATAAAGCTCGATGAGTTCAGGCTGGTGCTGAAGCAATGCCTTGGTATTGAGACTGATAGAATCCTTGGCTTTCTTCCAGACCACTGAACCATGTGCAAAGACTGCCCTTTCCTTGTCTTGCATCATCATCTGGATTTCATGTTTAAGCTGGTCAAAGCGTTCCTGCTGATGCTGAATCTCTTCCTTCATTTTGATGAGCTGGTCGAACATCAAATTGGCATTTTCATTTTGCGAGAGATCCTCTACGGTTAAAGGCACATGCGCTGGATAGAGTTGTTGAATCGCTTTAGCTGCGGATTCACTGGCATCGACTGATGGTGGTGTATCCTTTTCCACGCATTCCCAGAAATATCGTTCTGCTTGAACAATATGTTCAATCACGGATTCTGATCGTGTCACTTTGAAGATCTTGGTTTCATGCCCACAGATCAAGACACAAACATGTGCTGCCTGTTTACCTGTTACTGCCAGTTGATGTTGTACCTGACAAAGCACATATAAAGGCACACCATCACGCCACAATTTTGCTCCATGCTCACCTGCTGTTTTGCATTCCAAAATTTGGACTTCATCGCTGCCGACCACGCTGTAATCCAGATTGGCTAACATAAAGTATTTATCGGGATCAGGATGCTGAAGTACTGCATTGATCCGTCGCACCTTGTTATGGGTGCGCATGCTATAGAACTCTGCCACCAAAGGTTCCAGCTGCTTGCCCCAATACAGCGGTGCTACACCTGAGCTTTCATCTTCAATAGACTGAGCTTGACGGCCCGTTTTGATTAGCCACAGTTCAAGCATCGACATATAAGGATTGAGACCACAGGCTGTCGCGGCATCACTGCTACCGATACCTTGTTTACGGACTTCAAGCCAATCTTGATACGCCATATCTTTGGTATTGACTAAGCGTTTTGCAGAACTAGCTCGTTTAGGTGTAGTTAATGGATTTAATGCCGTTTGCACACCTGCCTGTACAGTCTGATTTGAAATCGGTGCGATTTGATTCATGGTTCTATCCTTATAATTTTCAGTTTTTGTAAAAAAGAAACGCATAAAAAAGCCATACCCGACACGAGGTCGGGTATGGCGATATGCATGCTGATTCAGATTGTTGATTGTGAGTAGTAAGTAGAGAGAGTTACGTGTGTGCTGTACTCAGCGATTGTTGAGACTTGCGGGGTTAAGGTTGGATGGATTACATGAGCTTAGGCTATCAAAGATAAAGCCTGTTCCAGTCCACGTTGCTTAAGACCTGCGCCTGCACCAAACCAAGCTGAATCAAGACGGTGATCTGTACTCATGGCACGTCGTTCATGATCCACAAATTCCGTGATCGAACACAGTAAGCCATAAGCCGTATCTTTGGCGGATGACAATTCAGCACCACGACCTTGACCATTAAACATCTCTAAAGCTTTATTCATGGCACGACCATTCGGTTCAGGCTTTTTCTCCTGAGCCTGCTGCGCGACATTGCGGTAGAACTGAATGATGTTTTCTTCAGGATCAGAAATTGATATGGTGCTGTTATTGAACACGGCATCAAAGTAGGCCTTGGCTTCCTGCTGACTCACCTTACGCTGTGTGAGCTGTTTCATCTCATACATGTGCTCATCCCAAGCACGAACTGAAACACCCAATTGCTGTTTCACTTTCTCTGCATCGAACTTGGTGCTATGTGGAACTTTCACCACACCTGCACTATTGCTTTGTCCACGTAGAGCAATTGCTAAAGTGTTGTTACAGACCACTCGGATACTTGTGAATTGTGCTGTCGTTGCCAACGTGCCATCACATGCAGTAGCCAGCAAGATATAACCATTACTGACATCCTTGCCTTTCAATGCTGTACTTTGACCTGTACGCGCCAATGCCCAGAACTTCTTACCGCCCTTTAAGACACCTGCTGTTTCAAGCTCGAATCCTGATTGTTCTGTTAGATCACGATAGAACTCCAAAATCTCTTTGGGTTGAACTTCCTGATAACGCTGACTAACCACAGATAACGGCGCATGGGTATCTGAGCGATACAGTACACGCTGTTCTTCAAATGGCATGATGATGCTTTGACCACGCTCATTCTGAGCCATATAACTGACATCAGATGATTCGATACGCCAATCCATCCCTGCCTGCTGCGCCCAAACTTCGAGTGGTTGATTTGGGCTGAGTTGATTCCCTAAGCCATGCCAAGGGGTTTCACCTACATAGGCGATTTGTTCAATTTGATGTGCCATCGTTCTTATCTCCTATGCTGATTCAACGAAAATTCTGCTGACAGTAATTGCAGTGATAGTAGGTCAGGGTGATCGGCTTTTTCGGCTCATCAAACACACTACTGAATAGGCCACCAATGACTGCACCTGCAAGCCCGCCAAGCAGTGGTGATACAGGCAAAGGTAAACCCTTTGAAATGGTTGCACCGATAGTTGCGAACGATGCAGATGCGGCTAGACCTGTAGAATCAGACCCACTCACCTGCTGATTAACCACTTGAATAACCTGATCCGAAAAACAATAAGGACAATTTAAACTCATAATATATACCTCTAGAAATGACAAAGGCTCACCGATTGGCAAGCCTTGCAAAGTATTTAAAACCTCGTTTTCATCTAGATAATGTATATCTGAGATTATTTTCAACTCATTGAAATGTACGCATCTTGGCTTTGCATTTCACACGCAGATGTTGCGCATCTTTTTCAGGCCGTACTAAATAGCGCACAGCATTAACCATTTTTTCTACTTCACTAGAATTATTTCTGTAGATTCGACCAACACCTAAAATACCCAATTCCGTGTATTCTTGGATCTGCTCAGAATCATGACAGTTAAAAAAGTATCTTAACTTGCCTGTGATGAAATCGATTGTAAGCAGTTTGCAAAGGACAGAGCTCTTGAGGAATATCATGCCATGTCGCACCCGTACATAGCCTCCATAAGATAGCTTCTATGATATTTTTACTGTTTTTTTGAGCAGTAATAACCATGTAATCGTATAGTATATTGAATTTACTACTAAATATTATCGGCAAGAAGAGTACGGGCAATTGAAAAATATAGAAATGAAAAGAGCTTAAAAGAGAATTTATGGCACCCACGGAATAAGATTAACTTTCAATACGATATTGGAAGGTATTTTTAACATTCGACACACTGGTCGGTTTGCCATCGACGAGACGAGGCTGATATTTAAAAGTGAGAGCAGCCTGAATCGAAGGTCGTACAAACATCGGATGGCAGTCGCCTTGTGCCTTTGGATTTTCTACCCGTCCTTTTTCGTTCACGCTATACACCACCGTACAATCCCCCTCCAGCTTACGATCCAAAGCTTGTTCAGGATAAGCTGGTGCTATTTTTGTAACAGGTTGATAATTTTTAACATCAAATGATTCAGGATGAGTTTGTGCTTTAGTTTCTACTGATTTCTGGGTCTTCGTCTGAGTTGGTATATCCGCTTGAGACTGCGTATCTACTGTTTTCTGAGATTCCGCTACTGCCGTTTGCTTTTCCGTCACGACTTGCTGTGTCGGTTTAGACGCTGTAGGTACAATTTTGTTGCTCTGTGACTCTACAAACTTCTTGGTGGTTTTCGGTTGGACTTCAGTAGGTTTCTCAAGCTGTTTCTTGACAGGCTCATGTAAGGGTTTTTCTTCGACTATCGGCTCAGGCTTTTTAGGTTCAGGTTGTTGTTTGGCTGGAGGGGGTATTTGCACAAATTGTAATTGAATGGTTTTCGGCTTGGGTTCCGCCAATGTTTCATGCATCTCAACCGTACATAACCACGCAATTAGCGCAATATGCAATCCAGCCGTGACCGAAAGTGCTAGGCCTTGATCACGAAACCTAATTTTGGAAACGGTTGTCATCATGATTGTGGTTCCTCTGTCACTAGCCCCAAGTTCGTTACCCCACTTTTTTGCAAGGATGCTATGGCCTGTGCAACCAGTTGATAATCAGCATCCTGATCGGCACGTACATAAAACTGTAAGCTTTTATCTTTTTGAATAATCGGAACGAGCTTTTGTTGCATAGTGGCTAAATCAATGGCCTGATCCGTAACTTTCTCGGTATTCACTTCTGATCCAATATTCCAGTAATACTGACCATTGGCTTGAATAGATAAGGTTACAATACGCTGCTGTTGTGACGCGGGCATGACATTGGCATCCACTTTAGGCAAATCAATTTGAATGCCTTGCGTCAACATTGGTGCAGTCACCATAAAAATTACCAACAACACCAACATGACATCAATATAAGGAACCACATTCATTTCAGCATTGGGTTTTAATTTTTGAGGACGCTTAATCATGGTTCTTGCTCCTTAACGCGAAGTGCGCTCAGTGTGCCCCAACAAACGATAAATACGCGTTTGCAACTCATTGGCAAAACCGTAATAACGACTGGAAAGCTTGTCAGCACGTGCCGAAAAGCGGTTATACGCCACGACCGCAGGAATAGCGGCAAATAAACCAATAGCTGTCGCAATCAGCGCTTCTGCAATCCCTGGTGCAACTGTATTGAGGGTTGCCTGTTCAACGGCAGACAGTCCAATAAACGCATTCATAATGCCCCAGACCGTTCCAAATAAGCCTATATACGGGCTGACTGAACCGACTGTTGCAAGAAAGGTCAGATTTTGCTGAAGCTTTTCTTCTTCTTCACTGATGCTGCTGAGCAAACGACGTTCTACCCCATCAATCACATCACTTGTAGTGAGTTGCTCATCTTTGATCAATTGATGGTATTCATCCACCCCATGTTGAAAAATGCTGACAACGCCTTTTTGTTGTTCAGGCTGTTGGTAATCTTGCTGTAAAAGATTGAGATCTTTTTGCTGTCTAAAATTCTTTAAAAAACGGTTCCAAAGCTGCTCTTGTCCACGAAGTAACATGCCGTGACGCACGATTAAATACCAACTTACGACTGAGGATAAAACCAAAATCAACATCACTACTTTCACCAACACACTGGCATGGCTAATCAACATCCAAACTGACATTTGATCCATCGTTGCTTGCATAACGCACTCCAATTTTTTTACTGCATGGTGCAGTACATATATATTTTTAAAATGGGCTGTGATTCTTTAGCAGCCCATGTACTCACTCAGGTACTAAAGTACTAAAGAGTTATTTAGTCCAAATGCAGCGCTTGGGCGATTTTTTCCCAAGGCACATATTTAAAGTTCTGATTGGTTTCAGGCATACGTTTACGTCCGTCTTGCACCACCAACATGCCTCGCTTCCATTTGCCACCAAAATTTAGGGAACTCACATCTAGTCCATCTGTTTCAGACACAGCGTCAATGCCTTTGTCGGTATTGATGCCTACACGAAACGCGCCAAGAACCGTGTAAGGTGCAGCAGCATCAAGCACCACAAAGCTGTCATTGCCTTGGCTTGAAACCACCAAATAACTTTGGTTTTTGCCGTGATAAAGTCCCATCCCCTCAATGTCATCATGCATCACCTCTCCTACACCTATCACCTGCTGCATAGGAAGCTGAGTTTTTGGGTTGAGATCTTTTACCCACACCGCGACATCTTCTTCACCCAAGAAAATACGCCCTGTGGCATCGTCTACGACACAGCCTTCAGGTTGAGTTTTCACTGAAAAACGTTGTACTTCTTCAGCCCGTAATTTTTGCTGTGCAGCCGTGATGTGGTATTGAACAAAAGTCCCATTTTTATCGTTGGGAATGGCATAAATTTCCCCTTGAGCGTCGCGGTACATGCAAATGCCATAAATATCATCCAATGTGGTTGTTAACTCGCCAAGCACAGAAACCTTGCCCGTTTTGGGTTGAATCGCAAAGAGATGCAGGCTGTTATGATCTCGGTTCGATGCCACCGCCAAATCGACTGTCTGATTGCCCCATTTAAAACCGTGGCGTACATCGACATTATTCAATCGCCCTACTGGCAAGTACTGCACAGTTTTGCCCTGTAAGTCGTTAACCTGTAAACCACCTTGTTTATCTGTCGCTAAAATACGGGACTGACTCGGCTGTGCAGCGTTATGCCAAATCGCAGGATCATCAGCCGCATCACCTGTACTTGGCACGCCCTCCGTCTGCACTTCTGCTGGAATAGTGATGATATTTTGGGCTTTGGTCTGGGTTTGAGTTTCCCATTCCACATCTGTCACTTTCACGGTTTTATCATCTAAAATCAGCAAGGATTTATCTGTTAAATTACCTTGAACACTCAAAGTCTCTGCTTCTTTCACCGTATCTAGTTGTAAAGGCGGCTGTGCTTTCCATTGCTTATCTTGCTTTTGATAACGATAAAGCAAAGGTTTTTCCGCATCGAGTACAGCGACATGATCATCTACAATCGCAATTGCAGAAGGTGAACCTTGAATCGAACCAAAGGGTTGCACGAGATCCACCGCCTGACGCACCATGTCTGCTTCGGAATGAGCTGGATATGCCCAAACGCCAACATTCGCTTCATTAATAAACAGCTCTGCTGTGGCATCATTCACTTTGCATACACTGCTGGCAGGTGGAAAACTGAGACGGCGTACCAACTGTGGTTGACTCAAAGCCTTCTCATGCTGAGCCACCAACCATTGTTCACCAAGCCCCTCTTCGCCTACTAAAAAAGCAAAACTCAGCCCTTGAGCATCGGTATATAAGCAAACATCTTCAGACTTAAATGAACGCTTTGGAATAAAGCTGGGTTTGTCCCATGCTTTATTTTTTAAGTTCATGCTTATCAGTTGAATTTGCTGTTGTTGCACATTTGACGCAGCAATCAATAAACGCTCCGAACCAATCCGATAATCAAAACGCCCAAACTGACCTTGAATTTGATGTAGTACATTTTGTTGATCATCTAAGATTTGTAGCCCTTTGTTTTTACTGCTCAACAGTGCGGCAACTTCAGGCCATGCACTCAAGCTTAACCATTGCACATCCTCAGTTTTTGCCCCATTCATGTCGACTTCACGTAATTGCAACTTCGCTGCCATAGGCTGATCTATTGGTATTTCAGCCGAGCTTAACGACTGGCTATTTTGCGGAGCTTGGGGCACGCTGTGCTGACTGCATGCGCTCAATAACAGCAAGCAACTGCTTAAAGCAGACAATTTAAAAGATGAAAATTTCATAGAGACACTCAAAATTGGGCAAGGAAACTCAGGTCTGCTTTTACTGAGCAAACCTGAGAACTAAATTTAATTCGACTTAAAAATGGGTGTAGGTCAGTGCAAGTTTGTATGCTGGGCCATATTCTTCATATTGAGCGTTATAAGCCTTAGAGCCTGCATAGTTGTAATAAGTTTCATCGGTGATGTTTTGCACATCAAACGTCAATTGTAAGTTTTTAGATAAATTCACATGACTACTGAAATCAAGGAAGATTTGGTCATCGGTATAAATGTCTTTTTCTGGCGTGTCGATATCACCTAATGCATACAAATAGTTCGATTTATAATTTGCTGAAAGTCGTACACCAAAGCGCTCATTTTCCCAACCAATCATGGCATTACCGACCACATCCGACTGGTTTGGTAAATGAATACGACGGCTCAGAAGTTCGCCATCTTTCATCGAATCAATATCCGCCTCTGACTTACTAAAGGTGGTATTTAAACCCAACAAGAACCCGTTCCATGGTGCTTCTAGATGGTCAAACTTTTGTGAGTAGGCAAACTCCATCCCGTACAGTTTTGCTTCATTACCATTTTTATAGGTAATAGCTTCATCAAAGTCAGCCCATTGCCCTGTTCCTGCAATATTGGTGTTATAAATAAAGTTATCGATATCTTTATAAAATGCGTAGAAACCCACCATACTGGCTTTGCCAAAATACTTTTCTACACCCAGATCAAAGTTAGAAGACTCTAAAGGCTTTAACATTGGGTTACCAAACTCAGCTTCATCACCATCGATATAGACACCTGGTGCACTTTGCGCAAAGCTTGGACGGACCACACTATTGGTCCAAGCGGCACGGAGGTATGCGTTATCGGCCAATTGATAACGCAAATGTAAACTCGGCAACCAATGATCATAGTCATTTTCATATTTAGTCGCAGTAATCACATCATCATTGAACTCAAAACCACGTGCTTCAAAGTTGGTATTTTCATAACGCAAGCCTGCAATCACACGCAGTTGATCCAAATCAACGGTATTCATGACATAAGCCGCTTGTATGTCTTCATTCGACTTAAAGTCATTAATGATTGAACCGTCAGCAACCACATAATCATTTGGATTTAATCCACTGATTTTATCTTTAATAGCGTTTTTATTAATGGTTGGACCAAACTGACCCAGTTCATAATGGCTGTTTGAATTGAAATCTGAACTTGACGTACTGAGATCTTCATATTTCCATTCATCGGTATTGTTGGTTTTTTCACGTTGACTGATTTTTCCGCCGAACTTCAATGCAGCAGCATAATTCCCCAGCATATAGTCTTTCAAAAAGTCTAATTTACCGTTGTATTCTTTATCGGTGGTTTTAGATTTTTCCCACGACACCGAATCTAACTCATAGTTGGCCGCATCATAAAAATCTTGGTCTGCCGTAATTACAGGTTTTTGCGTATTATTAAATCCAACATTACTAAAATCACCTTGGTATTTTGCCCCCGAAATTCCCCCTGGATTTTCCTCCGATGCTTCGCTATAACCGAGCTGACCTTCCACCGTCCACGTGCCAAAACCTTGCTTACCACCGAGGACAAAAGACTGTATTTCTTGTGTTTCTTCACGGCTCTTCAGTGAACGAGTCACTTCTGCATCACCACGCTGGCCTGCAAGTTGTGGATCAGAAAATTCAGCCGCCACTTCCTGACGTGATTCAGTGTCTTTAAAGCGACTATATAAAGTTCTTAAATAGTATTCGCCTGTGTCATTCGGACGGTAATCAAAGTTTAAACCCGCACCAATGCGCTCACGTTCGATGTCATATTGACGCATTGCGGTTTCTTCAAGTGCGTCACCATCCCAAGCCCCACCCGTTTCAACATTGTCCGAGCCAAATTTTCGGTTTTGATAACTCAGTGCCAGTGCCACCCCAAGGTTGTCTTGCCCCTCACCAACACTGAAACGATTACTGATAGCACCAGATGCTTTAGGTCTATATTTTTCCCGTTTTTCATCATAACCACCTTCAATCGTTCCCGTATAAAACAAACCGTCATGGTCAAAAGCCGATAAACTTTCAACCTGCACCGTACCACCTAATGAGTTGGCATCCATGTCTGGTGTCAGCGTTTTCACCACAGCCAATGACTGTACTAGCTCTGAAGGTAAGACATCCAATGCTACGCCACGGCGATCGCTTTCAGGCGCGGGAACCAAAGTACCATTGATGGTTACTGCATTTAAGTCAGCGCCTAAACCACGAACGGAAACAAAACGTCCTTCGCCTTGGTCACGCTCTGTAGATACACCTGGTATCCGTTGCAACGCTTCTGCGGCATTGTCATCGGGTAATTGTCCAATGCCATCGGCATGTACCACACTGCTGATTTGGTCGGCACGTTTTTGTTCTTTGAGTGCTTTATCCATACTTGCAGCTTGACCAATGACCTGTACATATTCCACCGTGTTATCTTCGGCATGTAGATGCGTCATGCTCAGCATTGACAGGACCAGTGTGCTGAGCTGAAAACCCGCACGCTTATGTTTCATGAAACGGCTCTGATTATTTTGCATTATGTTCTTCCCCTCAAGCCAAAGTGGCATGGTTTGAACGCACAATAGAAATTGAATGTGAACATGATGTGACAGTGCCTTTTACGATCTGTCCTTTTTATTTGTTTTTGGCCTTTTTCAGCAAAAAATGAGCTAATTTGATCTTTATAGAGAAAATACTGAGCATACAGAATGATACATATTCACCTCAAAGATAGGGTTTTTCAGCATTTTTATTCTCAAAAATCAAAAATACCCTGATCTATTTTGACCCTAGCCATTGCCATCAAACTGTCATCTAAATCTGTTTAGCTTGGGCGAAAATAAATCATTTCAAAAAATGCTATGCCTAAATACTTTGCTTACTACCGCTGGCCTTTATTATGTGTAGCGACTGCCTGTAGCTTATCCCTTTGGTTGTTTATCTTACTTGGGCAGAGCAAGTCATTTGCTGAATGGAACTGGGTCGATATTTTAGGTGAAGGGGGAGCAACTGTTTTTATTGGTATTTGGATTTTCTTTATTATTAAAAGCCGTCCTTTGGGCCGTGTAACTAACTATATCTTTTATGGACTGTGTTTTATTTTTTTCCACATGTGGATGGACAGCTTAGATGAGTTTATTCGCCTGCCTAAAGAAATCATGTGGGATGCATGGCTTGAGTCCATTCCTTTTCCAATTGGACTGTATCTATTTACCATCGGGATTTATTTTTGGCATCAAGAAGAACAGGCAATTTCTAAACACATGCAAAAACGAGAACGCATTTATCGGGATCATCGTTTATTCGATGCACTCACCCCTTTGGCCGATGCTCATTATTTTAAAACACAGCTCAAAGCCGCAATCGAGCAAAACTTGCATGAACCCAGCGACATGTCCGTCATACTGCTAGATATGCATAATTTTAATCAGATTAATCAAACACATGGCTTTGATGAAGGCACATCTATTTTACAGCATGTTTCACAATTGATTAGCTTAAACTTACGACCACAAGACCTGCTCTGTCGCTTCGCAGGAGATCGTTTTATTATGCTGTTACCAGAGACGAAGCTACAACAGGCTGAAAAAATGGCAGCTCAGCTTGAGCGCATGCTTATGGTCAGTGCTTATTATCAACGTGATCTGTCCGTGCACATTCCTCTAAAAGCACTCACGACCTGCTGTTCAGTCGGGCAATACCAAACTGCTCAGCAACTTTTGAATGCCTTAAATCAGCAATTGCTCCAAGTGAAGCAATACTACTCACCAAAGCGAGTCACCGTATGAGCTTTGAATGCGACTACAGCTACATTCCTGCGCATCATCAATTGTCTATTTTAATTGATTTAGCAGTCAGCCATGAAGTCGAACATCACGTCCTACTCAGTGGTAGCGGTATTTTCTTGGAAGATATCTTTTCAGGGCAAAAGCTGATTAGCCAGCAACAGTTACAACAGGTTTTAACAAATGCTGAACAGTGTTTTCGCAATCAGGACATCAGTTTTTTATTTGGTCAACGCAGCCTAACCACCCCCTTTAATGACGCCATTAAATCCATGCTGTATGCATCGACCTTCGATGAAGCGCTTAGCCGTTATTTAACATTTTCCGCGTCTGTTTCACCGTGGTTATGCCCTCGACTCATGTACAGCCAAAACCATATTCATATTTATTGGTTAGATGAAAACAAGCTTGAAAATCGCTTTTTAATCGAAAGCGCAATGAGTGCAATACAAGCGTTTAGCCGTCAACTGTATCAAACCAAGTTAGCGTGGAAATTCGAGTTTAATTTTTCTGAACCGGATTATATTGAACAATATTGGACACATTTAGGCAGTGCTTTAGAGTTTAATCGCCCGATCAACATGATGAGCCTACCTCGCGATTTGATTTATGAAAAACTTCCCAATGCCTCTTCGACCTTAGCTTCAATCAGTTATCAATATGCGCTGAAAGAAATGACAGCTCAAAATATTCAACAGAGTTTTTTGCTCAGTTTGCACCAATATTTAATGCAGAATATTCAAAATAATATTCAACTTGAACAAACCGCTGACTATTTTCAAATGAGTTCTGCCACCTTAAAACGTAAACTGAAAAAGCATCAGACACATTTTCAGGCGCAACTCGATCAAAGTCGTTTGCATACTGCCATTATTTTATATCGTGTACATGGTTTTAAAACTGAACAGATTTCTCAGTATTTACAAATTAACGATGCGACCAATTTTCGACGTGCGTTTAAGCGTTGGAGTGGTTTAACTGTACAAGCGGCACAGTCCTAAGCGCTTATTTTTCCAAAAAAAAATCACAGGTATTTCTATTTTAACGTCGAAATTAAAAGTCAAAAACTCATCGGCTAATCACTAAAGTCCGCATAGTCACGTTCGCTGTATTTTTCTGTTTGTGTCCAAGGTGTAGCAACATGTTGGCCAATTTTGCGCACGGTAAAGGTTTTGGCATAGCCTGAGGTCGGTTTGAGCAATTCATATTTTTGAACCAGTTGATCTTGTTCACTCCATATAATATTCAACGTTTGCCCAGCACTGCTTATTTGATAACGCGCTAACTTCGGATCACGTTGAATCAATTGTGCTCGCTTTAAAATGTCAGGATGAATCAAACTATATTCACAGCGCCAACAGTTTTTCATCCCTAGCATTTCTTGATCGACATCCTGCAATTGCACCCGCATTTTTTCATCTGGCAAAATATAAAAACGCTGAAACGGACTTTCTACGTTTGCTTGCCCGACTACATCTTTGCGCTGCATCCACTGAATTGCACTGTCAAAACTCACATGCTCATGGGTGTCTGTTTTGGCAGACACATGAGCGTTGCTATGTGTCTGGGCTTCGTCAGCATGCGTTTGTGTGTTTAAACGTTCAATCCAAATATTTTGCTCATCTCGAATTATTTTCTCACTGTATTTTTGAATGGTCGTGACCCCATTGGCATCCAACCGTTCAATCTGATAATCAATACGATATTCATCGGCCGACCATACCCATGGACTGAGCAAACTGAAAGACAATGCTAAGAATTTCATTTTGAATTTGAACGGCCGTATAAATCTTGTATCCATTAGAATCCAAACGCCTTTTTCAATTGCTCAAATACCCATGTATTTTCTTGTGTGCCTTTGAATAGATTTGAATTCTTTCCTTCAGCAAACAGCATCACATCTCCGCCGCCATGTGTTTCGCTTTTCGTCAGTTGTACCCCGACTTCTTGTTTATAGTCGTCAGCAAAGGCTTGCTCGTTGCTAATACTGTCACGAATATCTAAACGCTTGCCCGTACCATTTCCAAAAACGAGCGTCGTTCCTGTTGCCCCATTTACATCGCGGTATGGATTATGTACTTGGCCATCAGCCAGCACTTTGCTGTAAGCATTTTGCTCTTTTGCAATATTATAGTCATAGCTCAGCCCCAAAATACCTGGATTAGTCTCCGTCGTTTGGCCCGTTCGTGCGGCATAACCATTAAAGGTCATCACATGGTCATGGTCTGCCGTCACTACAATCAAGGTATTGCTCAAATCCACTTTATCCAGTGCAGTTTGAATTGCATCATTAAATGCCTTGGTTTCCTGCAATGCCCGTTTGGCATTATTGGCATGTAGCGCATGGTCAATACGCCCACCCTCAACCATCAAGAAATAGCCTTGTCCATGACTCTGTGCTTGCAGTGCATCAATCGCTTTACTGGTCATCGCCGCCAGACTCGGTTCAGTCTCTATATTCTTCTTGAGTCGATCCAAATCAAAATTTAAATGTGACTGTGTGGAGAATACGCCGAAAATTTTCTGAGTATTGACCGTCTGTGCCAAATCACTTTGGCTTAAAACGATTTGATAACCCTGCTGTTTAAACTCTGCCAATAAATCACGACCATCCAAGCGCCCTTTGGGGTTAGAGACTGCATCATAAGGCGTCCAATGATTTAAGCCGCCTCCCATAAGGACATTAATACCATCCAATAAGTTTGGATTATAAGCTTTACCTTTTGGAACAGCTTGAAGCGCGATATCGTATTGCGCATCACGGTGACAGATATGTGCATAGGTTGCCGCAGGTGTGGCATGGGTGAGTTCGGTCGTCGTCACTACGCCAACCGCTTTACCCTGCTTTTTTGCCAGTTCTAAAATACTTAACGCAGGCATCCCTGCGACCATACTACTGCCCTGTTCTGGACAACGGTTGATGGCTTTCGCTAAGCTTTTGCCATTCGGCAATTTTCCTTCTTCAGGTTCGACCGCAACCGTTCCTGTTGTCATGGCAATCACTTCATTTTTATTTTTCTGCCCAGTCATATAGGCGCCCATAGAGGGAGCGCTATCTGTGGTTTGACCATCCTCAGAATAGGTTTTAATCCTTGCTGCGTGCTTCATGCTGTCCATGGCCAGTTTGCCATTTTCCCCCACAGCATAAATACGACTTGCCGTCACTGTGGTTGGTCCCATGCCATCGCCTAAAAAGAATATAACGCTTTTCGTCGGTGTAACTGTGGTGTCCACAGCATACAAAGCACTTGAAGAAATCGACGCTGTAAGCAGAAGCATCATGTATGGGATGGTTTTTAAAGTATGTTTCATGTGATATCCCTCTGCTATAAGCCTGTGATCTTACGAATGAGGTGATTGACCTCAATATTTTCAAGGCTACCTGAGAACTGATCGGCTCCCTGACCAATCGCACCTAAAAACACATCTGCACCGCCATGCGTTTCTTTATCTTTATAGCCCGTTTGAATCACAGCTTCTTGTTGGAAATCATCCGCAGCAGTGCCCGTACACCAACCCGTTTCAGCCAAAGGATAGGTGAAACTATATTTTTCACCTTGTGGTGCCTTTGGCCCTTGTACAGGATGACAGACATCAGTGTCTTTTAAGTTCAGTACCAAGTCATCCATACGGTTTTGAGTGGGGCGTTTTTTGCCCGTACCAAAACCGATAATCGGATAAGGTTGACCATGAATATCTTGAGCAAAGCCCGCTTGATCATAGTTTTTTACCAATCCAAGCACACTGGTTTCCTTACCTTCGACGTATTTTCCTGTACGCTTGGCATAACCATTTAAAACCAAGGTGTGATCATGGTCGGCTGTGATTACAATCAGTGTATTTTTAAGTTCAGGATCACTTTGTTTAAGCTTTTGAATGGTTGCTTCTAAAGCATCATTTAAGGCAATCGTGTCTTGTAAAGCACGTTTGGCATTGGTGTCATGCAGCGCATGATCTATACGCCCGCCCTCCACCATCAGGAAAAAACCTTTTTTATTTTGCGTCAGGATGTCTAAAGCAGACAGCGTCATTTGCTTGAGACTCGGCTCTGCCAAGTTTTTCTTGGTGCGATCCAAGTCGTAATTTAAATGGCTGTGATTAAATAAACCCAATAATTTTTCATTTTTCGCCAGTTGCACTTGGGACAGTTGGTTTTCATCAAAAACCACGCGGTAGCCTGCCTTTTGCATCTCGGTAATTAGATTGCGCCCATCAGTACGTTCTCCACCTGCATCTTTAGGCAAAAATTGACGCTTACCTCCACCTAAAACCACATCGACTCCATCTTTGAGTTTGAGGTTATAGCGTTGATAATCATCGCCTTTTGAGCTCGGGACCAACTGTGATGCAATGTCATTTTCAGCATCACGGTGGCATATATGCGCATAAGTCGATGCTGGTGTGGCATGCGTGATCCGCGTTGTGGTCACAACCCCTGTCCCCCAGCCCTTTGCTTTGGCTAATTCAAGTAAAGTCTGTGTGTTTTGCTTATTTTTGTTTTGTGGGTTACTAACGCACTGGTTATTCCCTACTGAGTCAGGTTCAACCGCAATCGTCCCTGTCTGCATCGAGATCACCTCGTTTTTCATCTTCACACCGGTCATGTACGCGCCCATCGAAGGTGCGCTGTCCGTGACTTGCGCATCTTCAGAAAAGGTACGAACAAAAGCAGACTCAGGCAGCCGATCAATCGCCAACTGACCATCTTCACCAACAGCATAAATACGTGAAGCGGTAAGCGTGGTGATGCCCATACCATCACCCAAAAAAAAGACCACACGTTTCGGTTGTTGGACTTTTTCTTGTTGGAGCTGTTGCTCTGTATTGGCTTGTTGATTTCGCGTTATCGTAGTAGTTTGACAAGCGGTAAGCAATAAAGCGCTGAAACTTATACATACCACGCTGATTGTTTTTAATTGGAATTTTTCAAGAGAACCGAGCATGGCATCAACCCATCTAAAGATGGCTGAACCATACGCCGCAGATATTTAAATAAGATGACATTTAACTACTTTTTCATTTACTTGCTAAAAATAACCCGAAACCTATTTAAGCCAAGGATTCCATTACTCGAATGTTTAGCTTATTTTGATAACATCATTAGTAAGCATATAAAGATGCATAAATTCCAGCTAAGTACACTTCAATGCTTCTCGCTTTACTGAGGACTAAATTATATTACCCTTTTAATGAGCTGAATAAAGTCTCTATTTTTACGATGCTTTAAATGATATTCATCATATATGGAGATTAAAACAGATTTCATATTCTTTCTGTTATATGCAATTAAATCAGTGCTTTATAATTTTATCTGCTTGGATGATAATCCTCCCATAAATAACTCAGCGGACGCTTACGATCCAGCGTACTGCGACGATAACCATAGATGCCATAACTGGCCTCATAAGAAGAATGGATGAGCTGTAATAACCGCTTATCTTCAATCGTCCTGCCTGATTCAGGTTCATGCAACCAGGCATAGTAACCAGCACGAGCGATCTTAACGACCCGACACATCGTTTTAATCTTAAATTGATGGCTGTATTCCAGGATAAACTGATACTTCACTCGGGCAGGCTTGCAAAGCGGCGTGAAAGCAGTGCTTTCACTTTAAGATATCCCGTTCCTCTTCAGTCTGTTTAAGCTGACTTTTAAGACGTAGGATTTCTTTCTTTGCTTCGCGTAGTTCATGTTCATCAGAGTTGTTACGTAAAGGTTGTACCGCCTTTAGCCATTTATAAATGCTGTGCTGTGATACACCTAAACGCTATGCTACATCAGTGACAGAATATCCACGTTCATTAATCAATTTAACAACTTCATCTTTAAATTCTGGAGTATATCGTTGCCCACTCACAATATTCTCTCCTATGCAAAAAGAATAGACTAAATTTGTCTAGGAGAGTAGTGACAGTCCATATCTAACTAAAAGGTATCTATAAAATCGGTGGCTATTTACCTGCTGTATCTGAGATTATTTTCATTTAGCGTCGATCATACGGCACTCTTAACTGACCTTTACCAAATACTCTTCGTCCTTTTGGCTTTACACGTAAGTATTGAAGAGTACGTTTGTGATGATCAGCAATGTATTGCATTGCCTCAATGAAATTTGTCACTTGGGTTGAATCACGACGATAGATCACACCGATCCCCAGCTTATTCTCTCTTCTAAGTTTCGCTACACGTTCCCGGTTCCAGCAATTATAGCCTTGACCATAACCTCTAGTAATATCCTTCCATAACTCAATAATTTCATCCCCCCAATATGCTGCGCTTCCATCACGATAGGCATTATCATAAATGATTGCTAAGTGACAGTGAAAACCTTTACTTTTACCGCCTTGCTCCACTCCCCATATATACCCGACCACATGTTTAAATATGCCATCTTTATTTTGAATACGGTTAAGCAGTATATCTAAGTCCTTATAAATATCTTCAACTCTAATTCGACTAGAATATTCTTGCAAATAACCCAAGTCTACACGAGCAACTAATATTCGACTGCATTTATTAAGTATTGATCTACAATATTCCTGAACTTCAACTTTATTTTCATCTTTCTGTTTTTCAATGGTTTCATAATCTTTCTTGAAAAGCTCAAATAAATCTAAAAACCATTTTCTTATCTCTCTGTACCCAATTATCTTTAACTCGTCCATAAGTTCAAAATAACCAGAGTCTATTCTCTGTAAGTCATATCTCAGAATTACAAAGAATTTAAGATAACCTGTGTATTCATCATCAGGATCATAAATATCATTAAAGTCAAATAATAGATCTATAAGCTGTGAATAGAATCCATCCCATTTTGTTCGTTCTTTTTTTAAACGTTTTAAAAATTTCTCAATATGAAGTGTAAGTTTTTCCTGATTAATTGAATCTCTCATGTTTAAACCTATGTGTGTGATAGTTACATAGGTATAGGGAATTCAGTATATATATACATTTACTTCACAATAAAGTGTTACCTAATAAACGATTAGATTAATAACCAAAGCTCTAGGGAGTCCAAATTCCTCCTGTAGTACAGCATCCCTTCCCCACATGAAAAACATTTCCTCCCTGCTCTACGCTTAAATTCATGCAGGCTCTAGTCTCAAAAAAGCTAGAGTTAAGCTTAACTCTAATAATAACTAGTAAAAAATGCGTATAGGCTATGATTTATAGGAATCTGCCATAACTTTAGTATTGAAAAACACTTGCTTAAATACTAGTATAAATACTACAAGAAATACTACGGATATCTTTTAAAAAATGGCTCTAAGATCTATAAATTCCCATAATGAGAAAGATTTTTTAATTAATAATTTTTTAAGAGGTTTTAATAAGTGTGATTATGTATGGATTGCTTGGAATTTAGATAATGAGGATAATCACCCGCAGCGTTACTTATTAGATTTTTTCAACAAATATTCTTCTTTTGAACTTCTATATGAATATATAAAAAATACTCTATTAACATTTGAAGAAGAGAGCCTTAATTTAATTATAGATAAATATAATAATAAAAAGGAGAAGTACTTATTAAAAACTGATCTTAACTCATTAAAAACTAGCCATAGATTATGCTGGTTTCTAGTTAACAGATTTTCAAGCGAACACAGAATATCCTTAATCACCGGTTCAAGGACATATAAACAAATTCACAATCCATATATTTTTTTCTTAGTAATTATTTTTATATATAAAGAAAAACTAGGGGGAGTAGACGAGATAGACTTAGTATTAAATAAATATATAGCCGACTATAGAGAGATTAAGAATGAAAGAAAGAATTTAGAAAAATATATTAATAATAAAGATTTTACTGAATGGTCTGTAAATTATATTGATAAAAATTTTAGATATTCAGTTTTTCCTAAAATTCATATTGATACCCATGAATTACATCAAGAATATATTTATGCATATTTTGATGATTTATATATTTATAATGAAGAAAAATATATTAATGATTTAAATAAACTTAAAAAAGCTTGGCAGCAAAATGTTTTTAGAAGGAAAAATAAAGATAACCCTAAAAAAAGTTATCATTTACCATTAAAGAAAGAATCGAAAAAGTTTTTAGAAAAATTAGCACATTTCAAAAACATTTCTGAAACCGAAGTTCTAGAGAAACTAATTAATGAGGCGTATAAAAAGGAAATGTGTAATGAAAAAGGAAAGGCTAATTACTGAGTAATCCACCTTTTCACCTGCTCCCCATACCACTCCATCAACCTCACCCGCTCATCCTAATATTGCGCTCGGTTATATGCCGAGCGAATTCTATTTTGAGGCACATGAGCAAGCTGCCTTTCAATGGCATCGGGATTAAATAAATTTGATTCGTTTACGACTGTACTGAATAGAGATCTAAAACCATGTGTGGTCATTCTTCCTGCATTGCCTGAACGCTTGATCACCGCCAAAATAGACTCACTACGCATAGGTTCTTTGTTATCCAAACGATGTGGAAAAAGCAGTTCCTGATTGTAAGTAAGTCTTAAAGCCTGCAGCTCCTCAATCATCATGTCCGTCAATGGCACACGATGTGGCAATCGGTTCTTCATACGCTCCTCAGGAATATCCTACTTACGCCATTCCAGATCAAATTCTTCCCAGTGTGCTTGTAGTAACTCACTAACACAAACACCTATCAGTATAACGACACAGTTCATCTGAGAATCATTTAGTGGACTACTATTAACATGTCATTTTGAAAAATGTATGTGAAATAACCTTATAATTGTTCTATGGTTCCATGAACTTAAAAGAACACCGCCACCTCGATCTAATTGGGGGTAAAAATGGGGGT
This sequence comes from Acinetobacter sp. Gutcm_16, assembly GCF_028649355.1. NCBI lineage: Bacteria > Pseudomonadati > Pseudomonadota > Gammaproteobacteria > Moraxellales > Moraxellaceae > Acinetobacter > Acinetobacter sp. Gutcm_16. Next base: position 251,825 of record NZ_JAQSUV010000036.1, read on the forward strand.
AAAATAAAAATATAATTTTTTATTTTAATTAATTATCATATGCTTAATACAAAAATATGACTCCCTCTTTCAGCCAAAATTTTAAAGACCTTAATCGAAAGATTAAGGTCTTTTTTTATGCTGAACATTCTTATTTAGACTTGGCACAAAGTCTGCTTCATAAAAACGACTCTTCACAAAACAGGATAATTTGCACCACAAAGTGAAATATTTATTCAAAAATAAACGCTTGAACCTGATTCAAACTTGAGCTAAAACAAATTCTAAGGGAGGTTAAAATAAATCATCAACGATCATCTAGATGCAATGTTTATGAAGCACAATTCATTTGCGGTATATAACTAGCGAAACACTAAATTGACCAATAAAACTGCTATTCGGGAGTCAGAATGAATAACAGCACCAATTATGTCAAACAAATTAAAAACGCTAAACGAGGCGGTTATACCCCAACCCTTGCAAAGGATGTCAACAAACATAAAATTCAAAAAGCAATTCGTCTGATTGAACAATGGAGAACGCTGGCCAATGAACTCAAACCTCAAATGCAACTCGACATGGCTTTTACGTTGGAAGAATGTGCCCAAGACCTCGATCAAATTTTAAGGAGCAAATAAGTTCCATGTTTTCGCTTAACCCTATTTAAAAACAGTTTCATCACAGCCCCGAATTTTATTCTTAGCTTTCACCCACCCTTTGGTGGGTGAAGTTTGCACAAACAATCATGTGCATTTCAATCGCTCACTTTTTGGCTTGCGTTTTCAAGAAAATCCGCTATTATTCTCACCACGTTGCCGGCATAGCTCAGTTGGTAGAGCAACTGACTTGTAATCAGTAGGTCCACAGTTCGAATCCGTGTGCCGGCACCATTTTATACTTAGCCTCGCTTTTTAGTGAGGCTTTGTTGTTTCTGGCCCTTTGGTTTTTTATTTCATTTTAAATGTCTTTAACTGCTGTAATTTGAACATAGCGCACGATGCCCTGTTCAAATAATTTTTGGCAGAGCTTAGCCGTCATTTTAATTTTGAAATAATCCAAATTTTGAGCGGCCTGTTGGACTAAATGCACATGATAATAACGAGAAAACCCCGCCAAAACTGCATCTGATAAATCTTCAATAGCAACCTGCTGATATCCTTGCGCTTCTATCGAATGCTGCAAATTCTCGTCTAACTGAAGATGTTCCAAATGAACATCGGCTGCCTTTAACAGCATTTTCAGTTGAAGCTTCTCAAAACGATTTAAATTCAAAAATGCATCACTCAACATCAGATAGTGAAAACCGATGCGCCCTTTTGAATTTAAAACAGAATGGGTTGATCTTAGAAATGAATTTAAATCACTGTGATAAGCGGCATCGAGGCAAAACACCACATCAAAAGGTGCTGAAAATAGCTTTGAATTTAAATTTAAAAATGACGTTTGAATGATGTGTATCTTTGAATTTAAAGTGTGCTGTATGCGTTGGACACATTCGGCTTGTAACTCAACCGCACAAAGTTGCTGAACATGGTAATGCTGCTGCCACAGCAATAGACTCGCGCCCTGCCCACAGCCCAAGTCTAAAACACGGTCATTTGATTTTAGCTGTAATCGATCAGCAAGATGCGTTGCCAGTGTTTGGCAAGCCTCAGGATAGGATGACCTTGCATCATCCCAATAGCCAAGATTGCTCCAAGCCAATACAGCATGATCTCCCAATTGTTTTGCATCAATTGCATATTTATGTTTGGGCAGATGTCGCTGTAAGGTTTGGAGCCATTTCATGCTTTAGTAGCCGAGTTGTGGGGCAACCTCAACTTTAGGTTTTAATCCAACAAACGGCAATGGTGCACCGAAAATTTCTGCAATATGCATTGCTGAAGTTACGGCAGACTCTAAAATAGGCAGACCATCGCACGACCATGAACCACAGAAGAAGACTTTTCGGTTAGCACTTTTATGGCGTTGTTGTAACTCTTTATTCAAAGCCACAGTTTGCGAGTCCACCACCGCACGGGTCAAAGTTACAGTTGAAATCACTTTTTTCGGGTCAATCTCGGTCACAGGCTGCCACGTTTGGAACACAGCGTTTTTACCGACCAGACTTGGTTCGACTGAATTGAGCCAAACCGTGAACTGTTGACGGGTAAACTTACGGTCCATCATATAGCTCAGCACCGACCAGTCTTTACGCTTAGGCGGCATCACGGAAGGATCAGTATGGATCACCAGTTGACCTTGCTCAAAACGGAACTGTTTTAACAGCGCAATATCATCTGCAAACTGAACAGGATCTAAAAACTCTTCAATTTTTGTGGTTGGCGTTGCCACCACCACACGGTCAAACAGTTGTTGTTCGCCCTTATTATTTTCAACCAAAACTTTGTCACCTTGTTCAGTGACTTTGCTAATAGCAGATCCGCTTTGGATATTGATGTTTTCAATCAATTTATCGACCAAGGCAGGTGTTCCCCCTTGTATACGCAATAAAGCATCACCATCCGTCAACTGACGTAAAAAGATCAACAGCGGTTTCGCTGGCCATTCGCCGATGGTTTTTGGATTACAGGTACAGATGGTGTAGAGCACAGGCATGACTGCGCCATGCCAAAACACTTCTTCAATGTCATGCTGGTTGATAAATTCAGCCAAGGTAATGTCTTGATCTTTAGATTTGAAGAATTTAGCAATCGCGGTTTTAAGCTGCAACATACCTTTAACCAAGCGCCATCCATACTGCTGCAGGCCTTTGCGGTTATTGATAATCGGAAAATTACCAATGCGGCTACGGGTAGTGGTTAACCATGTTTCTGTACGGTCTTCAAACAACCAACTACATGCCATGTAGGTGCGTACTGGATACGTTTTGATGCCTAAATAAGTCGCAAGACTTAAGGTATTTTTCCATAAGTGTGGGTTCATGACACGTAACGGAGCATCAATCAGACCACCTTCAAACTCTGTACTGTGGCTATCCATTCCTCGCCCAGTCAGTGCTTCGAAAATAGTAATATTATGCCCAGCATCCTTTAGAATTCTTGCGGTAGCAAGACCGGCCATGCCGCTACCAATAACTGCAATATCCAAAATTATGATCCGTCAGTCTGACTTATATTGACTGAAATTATGACCTAATGTCGAAAAAATAGGGCTATTAAAAAATACCAGAATCACATTTTTTCATGTGCCGCACCGATAGGAAGATATCTGCTTAAATTACATTTCATTACACTAAAAAAGCACTCAAATAAGCACACGTTTTTTATACATTTTATTTTAAATAAAAATATAAATTGTTTAAAAACAAAGTATATAAATTAACTATTTTTATAACATCTGTTTTACAAACCAGCGAAAAGGCGCTAAGATATGCCCCGCATAAAAACGATAACCACATCACATAATAATTCATGACCAACTATGCAAAACAAGAAGACTACAGCGCCTAAAAAATCCCTACCCTTGACCGAGTAGGGATTTCTTCTTTTTAGCGACAAGATTTTAGTCCACTACAGCAACAGGGATTTCACCAAACTTGCCACGATTAAAATCATCAAAGGCTTGCACAATTTCCGCTTTGCTATTCATGACAAATGGACCATAACCTTGAATTGGCTCATTTAGTGGTTCACCAGTCAACACCAAGAACTTAGTGTCTTGCAGCGCTTGTAGTTGAATTGCAGCTTCGCCATCTTGAGCAAACATCACAATGGAACTATCCACCACTTTTTGCGTGCCATTAATCAGCACTTCACCACTGAGTACCACCACAATTGTGTTATGCGTGACGGGCACATGAATAAAAGTTTCGTACTCTGCTTTTAACTCACCATCCCAAACATTGACGGGGCTATACGTTTGAGCAGGGCCATGATGACCACCAAACTCCCCCGCAATCACGCGGAGATGTCCAGCATTATCATCCATTTCAATACGTGGGATATCCGCCACAGTCAAGGCTTGATAACGTGGTGTGGTCATTTTGTCTTTGGCTGGCAAATTCACCCAAAGTTGCACCATTTCAAACAGACCACCATGCTCAGCAAAGGCTGGAGAATGAAACTCTTCATGTACCACACCTGAACCTGCAGTCATCCACTGTACATCGCCAGTATTGATGGTACCACCGCCGCCGCTAGAGTCTTTGTGCGTCACTTCACCACTATAGGCGATGGTGACTGTTTCAAAACCACGATGCGGGTGTGAACCCACACCACGTTGCGATGTGGTTGGATCAAATTTGTAAGGTGCAGCATAGTCCAAAAGTAGAAACGGACTAATCGCTTGTCCTAAGCGGTCATATGAAAAGAGGTTTTTGACAGGAAAACCATCACCCACCCAATGCATGTCTTGATTACGATAAACACCGATTACTTTTTTCATCTTGGAACTCCTATATCGATAGGATGAATATGCAATCTATACTACCCCTTTCCTCAGCCCTCTTATAGCACTGTGCTAGTACACACAATCACACGAATAGGACAATCTCGTTAAAATCATCTCACCTGCATAAAAACCAATTTAAAAACAAAGCCATTCTTTATTTTTATGGCATATTTTTGCTCAAATTTTCCTATTTTTAAGATTAAGCATCTCGTTTGGCTTATTTTATTGTCTCATTTTCCTACCTATGATGATGTTCAAGCTCAAGGCACTAACCTTCTTACTAATTGCCTTGAGACTCGACTGATAATCACAACGAGGACAGAAAAATGGCGAAACCTTATATTCGTTTAGACAAAGATAATGCAGCGGTTCTTTTGGTTGACCACCAAGCGGGTCTCCTTTCATTGGTCCGTGACATTGACCCAGACAAATTTAAAAACAATGTGCTGGCACTGGCTGCTGCCGCGAAATATTTTAATCTTCCCACCATTCTGACCACCAGTTTTGAAGATGGTCCAAACGGTCCTTTAGTCCCTGAATTGGTCGAAATGTTCCCCAATGCACCCTATATTGCACGCCCAGGGCAAATCAATGCATGGGACAATGAAGACTTTGTTCAAGCCGTGAAAGCCACAGGTAAAAAACAATTGATTATTGCGGGTGTAGTAACTGAAGTCTGTGTGGCCTTCCCTGCACTGTCGGCACTGGAAGAAGAGTTTGATGTCTTTGTGATTACCGATGCATCGGGAACCTTTAACCCCATCACCCGTGATGCAGCATGGGATCGCATGTCTCAGGCAGGCGCACAGCTAATGTCATGGTTTGGTGCAGCTTGCGAATTACACCGCGACTGGCGTAATGATATTGAAGGCCTCGGTTCACTCTTTGCAGCGCATATTCCAGACTATAAAAACCTGATTCAAAGCTATAGCAAAAATACAGCGCAGAAATAATCAGACCTCAGTAAAAGCGATCCTCGGGTCGCTTTTTTGTCGTGCGCAATCGTTAGTGATGATACAGTATCAGATCATCCATCGCAGACTGCCTTCGGTCAAAAATCAATACAGGCTTGAACCCATCATGCATTCATTTGACGACTATTATTATTTTTATCTTGTGGTCAAGCACGGCGGTTTCAGTGCTGCAAGCGATGCCTCGAACATCACCAAGTCTAAACTTAGTCGCCGCATTTTAGACCTTGAAGCCAAGTACAATGTGACCCTGATTCAGCGTTCAACACGACATTTTAAAGTCACACCTTTGGGACAAGAGCTGTTTGAAGAATGTCGTCAAATCATTCAGCAAGTCGAAAGTGCACACAATGTTTTACTGAAACAGAAAAGTGAACCGCAAGGTTTAATCAAGATCAGCTGCCCTTCTGTGATGATGCGCTATCAAGTGCGAAGTTTACTCAATCATTTTTTAAAACAATATCCCAAAGTTCAAGTGGAAATGGAACTGACCAGCCGTCGTGTCGATGTCTTGCATGATGACATTGATCTTGCCATTCGTACCAATTTTAGCGCCAATGAAGACTCGAGCATTGTGGTCCGTGATGTGGTCAAAACCACGCATTGTTTGGTGGCCAGTCCTGATCTGCTACAGGGCCGTGAAATTCAATTTGCCACCGAGCTGAATGATTTTCCAACGCTCGCACTGGGGGTACAAAAGTCCAATTATCAATGGTTATTGCATCATACCCAGAGTGATGAACAGATCGTGATTCCTTTAGAACCACGGGTCAAAAGTAATGATGTCGCAGGCGTGTATTACTCAGCTCTGGATGGACTCGGCATTGCCAACTTGCCTTACTTAACGGTAGAGGCAGATATTGCTTCAGGTCGCCTAGTTCACATTTTGCCTGACTGGTGTTCCAATATTGGAACCGTACAGTTGGTCTATGCTTCACGTAAAGGACAACGTTTGGTCATGGAAAAACTGATTGAGCATTTGATTCAGGGTTTAAGAGGCTTTGCCAGCACCAGCAAGGGTTACCATCTGTAAAAGCTAAAAGAACCCTGCATAAAAAAATCAGCCACTTGGGCTGATTTTTTTACAGGCATCATGCTCATGACTCAGCACAATGCAACCATCGAGGTCAGCTTAGATTTTACCAACCAAGTCGATTGACGGCGCAAGCGTTGCTTCACCTTCTTTCCATTTTGCAGGACATACTTCGCCTGGGTGCGCATGCACATATTGTGCTGCTTTTACTTTGCGTAATAGTTCAGACGCATCGCGACCAATACCGCCGGCATTAATTTCAATAATTTGGATTTTACCTTCAGGATCAATCACAAAAGTACCTCGGTCTGCTAGACCTTCTGTTTCAATCAGCACGTCAAAGTTTTTAGACAAAGTCCACGTTGGATCACCAATCAATGGATACTGAATTTTACCAATCACATCTGACGTGTCGTGCCATGCTTTATGAGTAAAGTGGGTATCAGTCGATGCACCATAAATTTCCACACCGAGTTTTTGAAATTCAGCATAGTGATCGGCTAAATCGCCCAATTCTGTTGGACACACAAAGGTGAAATCAGCAGGATAGAAAAATACGACAGACCATCGGCCTTTTAAGTTTTGCTCAGACAACTCAATGAACTCACCATTTTGGTAAGCTGTTGCATTAAACGCCTTAACTTCAGTATTGATTAAACTCATGTATTCGTCCTCAAAAGATTTGTGAGAGTGCTTAAGTGATGAAGCAAGAATACGCACAAACCAAAAATTGGTAAAACAGTAAGTTTTTATTATTTTTATCGGATTTTTAGATTCATTATTTTCCGACACTGTTGCCCGATTTTCACCATCTTGTAGTCTAAATGAAAACCTTTCGATTTTTGAAATGGGCTCAATACAGTCAAATCTAGAGTCAAGCAGTGGAAAATCTATGATTTGGGAGGTCATTTCAAAGCTTTGATGTTCAATAAAAAGTGAAATTAAGCCGTTTCGGTCTGCCCGACCTGATGATAAGCACGATTAAAATACACTAAACTTTGCTCATGTTGGCTTTGTTGAATCGCGACAATACGGCACATAAAAACCGTATGTGTTCCCACTTCTTGAATATCATCAATTTCACAATCAAAATTGACCAAAGCATCCTTTAAAACAGGTGCGCCCGTTTCTAGCTCGGTCCACACACCATGTTTAAAACGCTCTTCAGACGTCATTTTAGATGCGAAGACATTCGAAATATGCTGATGTTGTGCACCTAACACATTCACAGTTAAAATTTTATTGTCGACAAAATGTGCATGTGAACGCGATGCTTTATTCATACAGACCAATAATGTCGGTGGTGTATCCGTCACACTGCATACGGCAGATGCTGTGAATCCATGACGATCAGCCATGCCTGCCGTAGTTACGACACTCACTGCGCTGGTTAACAAAGACATTGCATCTCTAAAGTCTGTTGCTTCAATCATCATTTTATTCCTCAGTAGAACGGACACATGCTTTGACTCAGATAAAAGCTACCCATTTTATCAAACAGGTAGCCCTTTCACATCACGCGCTTGCTGCGTATGAAGCCGAAAGTTCTTTACGAATAATTTCTGCACCTGCGCTTAACGCATTCAGCTTACCACGTGCGACTTCACGTGCTAAAGGGGCCATGCCACAGTTGGTCGATGGATAAAGCTTATCTGCATCGACAAACTGAAGTGCTTTACGTAGTGTATTCGCAACTTCTTCAGGTGTTTCAACGGTGTTGGTTGCGACATCAATCGCACCCACCATGACTTTTTTACCGCGAATCAGCTCGATCAGATCCATCGGCACACGCGAGTTTTGACATTCAAGTGAGATGATATCGATTTTAGATTGTTGCAGTTTAGGAAAAGCTTCTTCGTATTGACGCCACTCTGAACCCAAGGTCTTTTTCCAATCGGTATTGGCTTTGATGCCATAGCCATAGCAAATATGTACAGCAGTTTCACATTTCAGACCTTCAAGTGCTCGTTCAAGCGTTGCAACACCCCAGTCATTCACTTCATCAAAGAACACATTAAATGCAGGTTCATCGAACTGAATGATATCCACGCCAGCAGCTTCTAACTCACGTGCTTCTTGATTCAAAATTTTGGCAAATTCCCAAGCCAGTTTTTCACGGCTTTTATAGTGACCATCATACAGCGTATCAATCATAGTCATTGGACCAGGAAGCGCCCACTTAATCGGCTGATTTGTTTGGCTACGTAAAAACTTAGCATCTTCTACAAATACTGGTTTTTGACGGCTTACAGCACCTACCACTGAAGGTACACTCGCATCATAACGATTACGGATACGAACCGTTTCGCGTTTCTCAAAATCAACGCCATCCAGATGTTCAATAAACGTCGTCACAAAATGTTGGCGGGTTTGTTCGCCATCACTAACGATATCAATGCCTGCATGGATTTGTTCTTGCAATGACAAACGTAAGGCATCTTGTTTCGCTTCGAGTAATGCCTCACCTTCGAGTTTCCAAGGTGACCAAAGTTTTTCAGGCTCAGCAAGCCAAGAAGGTTTCGGTAAACTGCCCGCAGTTGATGTTGGTAATAAAATGGCCATTTTAAATCTCTATTTCAATATTCTATTTCAGTTAAATTAAGCAGCGTTGCTGTTTACGGTATAATTCGCAGCCCATTGTTCAAGGATGTCTTGATAAGGCTTAATAAAGTTCTCTTCCGTCCATTTACCTTGCTTGACCGCGAGCTGACCACGCTCAACACGGTCATAGACAATTTGTGTTAATGAGTAATCTGGATACTCTAAGCTGGCTTGATAGACTTGAGCTGCTGATGAATTTGCATTGTAAATTTCAGGGCGATAAATCTTTTGGAAGGTTTCCATGGTGCTAATCGCACTGATCAATTCAAGATCGGTGTAATCACGCAGTAAATCACCCGCAAAATAGAATGCTAAAGGCGCAGCGCTCCCTTTTGGCATAAAGAAGCGAACCCTTAAGCCCATTTTATGGAAATACTCATCGGTACGTGAATATTCATCTTGTTTATACTCAACGCCTAAAACAGGATGCTCATTGGCAGTACGGTGGTACTTCTTCGCCGTTGAAACACTCAAACAAATCACAGGCTGTTGATTAAACTCTGCTTTAAAAGTCTCTGAATTCACCAAGTATTGATACAGTTTGCCATGTAGATCGCCAAAACCTTCAGGTGCATACGACGTCGAATTCTCTTTATTATGTTCTTTCAGCACCACGCTAAAATCGTAGTCACGTACATAAGACGAGAAGCTATTGCCAATCATGCCTTCAATACGTTGATGGGTGTGGTGATCATTAATCGTGCTTTTCAGCATTTCAATAATTGGGAAAGTTTGACCATTCCCTTCAATGTCTAAATTTGCAGAAATAATATCGATTTCAAGCGAATAACGATCACCATTCGGGTTATCTGTTTGTGCTAAGGCATTGAAACGATTATTAATCATACGAAGTGTATTACGAAGGTTCTGCTCACGGCTTTCACCACGCGCCAAGTTAGCAAAGTTCGTCGTTAGACGTGTGTTATCTGCTGGTTGATAGTTTTCATCAAAACGAATGCGTTTAATTGAACATGCAAACTCTGTACTCATGGCGATCTGTTACCCTATATTTCTGCGATAAAACTGAATTTCTTTCATGCTCTTTCTAGACTGTCCAATTTTCTTTTTGGATCTTTCTAGCAAATCGTCTTTCCAACCTTCTCAGATTTTTCTGAGCATCAGGCTAAGAAGCAACGATGAATATGATCTATCGTTAAGAGCGTGGTTTAATTTATACCTGAATGATCACATGAATAAAAATGATTTAATCTCACACCAAAGTGAACTAAATTCATGTTTGGAAATTCTGTCGCTTTAACAATGAATTGCGCATAGATAATTTTTTGTGGATGTACGAAAGGAAACAATGAAAACATCAAGCCCTTGTGCGTAAGCTGTGAAAAGTCATGATATTGCTAAATCAACGTCATCAACACGCTACATCTCTTTTTTAATTATCTATTTATATCAGCAACTTAAAATCATGAGCTGATTATTAAAATATTAGATAAAACAGGCAATTCAATGGTTTTGTCTGTGGGAAAATGATGAGTGCAAGCTTGGTTTTGAGTTCTTGTATTCATTAACTTTGGCTTCGCTTTCAGATCTTCGCTCTTCCTCACAGGGTCAGCAAATTTGGTATCTGTCCTCTCATCAATCAGAATTAAAAAAACAAACATTCAGTCTTAAGTCCAAGAACAGCTCACCTATATCAAGTAAAACTAAAGAATCATCTCATGCATTTTTTGCATAACTGAATTAAAAATTGCATTGTCGTTTTTTTTAAAAAAAAGTAACACTTGCCACAGCTAAATCCCCAATCGACGATTTAGCACTCAATATCTAAAGCAATGCCTATATAAATTTATCAACATGGAATGTCATCAATGCCTTGCTACATCAGGCTAAAAGTTGATGAAAAGAAGATTAAAAGAAGGAACGATAAGTATGAAGCAGAAGAAATTACTGAAATATATTCTGATTGCCATGATCTCTGGAATACTGATTGGTTGGGCTTTTCATAGCACGTTAACGACCGCACAAACCACAGAACTTGCCGCCTATTTTAAAATAGTGACCGATGTATTCTTAAGATTAATTAAAATGATTATTGCCCCCCTAGTGTTTGCAACAATCGTTTCTGGTCTGCTCTCGATGGGAAAATCCTCATCGCTGGGATCAATTACCTTAAAGGCCATGAGTTGGTTCATTGGTGCATCATTTATTTCACTTTTACTGGGCATGGGCTTAGCCAATTTATTCCAACCTGGCGCTGGGATGAATCTCACCGTCCCTCAAACAGCGGTTGATATCGGTGTCAGTGCGACAAGTCTGAGCTTAGAAACGTTCATTACGCATATTTTCCCGCGTAGTTTTGCTGAAGCCATGGCCAATAATGAGATATTACAAATTTTGGTTTTCTCAATTTTCTTTGGTTCCGCACTGGCCTATGTTCAACATCAAAATGAAGCGACCGTCATTGGCAAAATAATTGATGAACTCTGTAAGGTGATGTTCCGAATTACAGATTATGTCATGGCGTTTGCACCTATTGCCGTTTTTGCAGCGATTGCTTCCGCGATTACCATCCAAGGCCCTAAGCTGATTATTGATTATAGTATTTTCATTGGACAGTTCTATGTGGGACTACTGGCGCTTTGGACTCTCCTGATTGCTTTCGGCTATATCTTCTTGAAAAAAGATATTTTTAGATTGATGCGAATCGTACGTGAACCCACCATGTTGGCCTTTGCGACCGCAAGTAGTGAATCGGCTTATCCAAAAACTATGGAAGCTTTGGAGAAATTCGGTGTACCTAAACGCATTACCAGTTTCGTGCTCCCTTTAGGTTATTCTTTCAACCTCGACGGCTCGATGATGTATATGGCATTTGCCGTGTTATTTATTGCACAAGCCTACAACATTGATTTAAGTTTTTCCCAGCAAGCACTCATACTCTTTACCCTCATGATTACGAGTAAAGGGATTGCAGGTGTTTCACGAGCATCCATTGTGGTGATTGCCTCCACTCTGGCCATGTTCAAACTTCCTGAAGCCGGTATTCTATTAATTTTAGCGATTGATCAGTTTTTAGATATGGGCCGTACGGCAACCAATGTGATTGGAAATAGTATTGCAACTGCCGTGATTGCACGTACTGAGGGCAATAAAGATGAGCTTACGGAGCAAGAAGGTATCATGGTGAACAACATTCCTCCCGTAAACCAATTGGCCGATAATAGTTAGAACTATTTATAGAGAAAATAAAAGGTGATTTTTAAATAGTAAGTAAAGTCCTTTATTTACTATTCATAAAATCACCATATTTATTATTAACAACGATTAACTAAAATAACTCATAAAATCCAATTATTTATTTTTCTGAATTAAAATATTCCAAATATAATTAATTCGATTTGAAAATGACATTTCTCGTTTAACCAGATAGACATCTTGAAATAAATAGTACTGCTTACCGTCCAGTACTTTTAATTTATTTTCTTGGATTTCTCTTTCAACCAATAATTTAGGCAGCCATGCCACACCTAAACCTTGTAATACCAACTCTTTTAAATCACCTGCATTATCAGTCTCATATAAAGTTCTATAATCCAATTTATTTTCAATCGCTTCATCCACACAGTTTCTTAAATATGCTTGTTTACTATAAGACAACAAAGGAAAAGACTGATCGAGTGAATATTTGGCCGTCCCGTCATGATCTAAGGCCGTCACCGGGAGTATTTCCATTTCAACAATTTTATGAAATTCGAACAAAGAACGATCGAATTGTTCCAATGTTTTTTGATCGCAATAGCTGATTAAAAAATCACACGAACCATCTTTTAATAAGCGCATCCCCTGTTTGAAATTTGAGGCAATAATTTCCAATTTTAAGTCCGTCATATCCATCGATAACTCATGAATAAAGCGGGGGAAAAACTGGGTAATGAGCGAGTGTGACACTGCAAACTTGACGGTTAACTCATCATGTTTCACATTCTTTTCTAAATATTTTATTGTTGTAGTGAGTTGATTTTGTATGTTTTTTGCCGAAGCCAGTAAAACTTGACCTGCTTCTGTGAAATCAATGTTTTTACTATATCTTTTCAAAATTTGGAAACCCAATGAGTTTTCAATATTCTGAATTCTGCGCGTAAAGGCAGACTGTGTGACATGTCGTAGAGCTGCTGCTTGAGATATCGATTTTTCTTGCTCTAATGCAAGTAAATCTTCAATCCATCGAATTTCTAAAGTCATAACTCATTCTTCACTCATCCTTTGATCAATTATAATCTATTATGCAAAAAATGCATGTAGTAATATATTTTTACATTAGAAAAAAACCCGTGCGCACTTTAATATCGATTTATTCGAGATTAGAGTCTATTTAAATGAACATTAAGATTAACACACGCGTTGAAAAGGATTTATTAGGACATAAAGAAATTCCTGCTCATTGCTATTATGGTGTACAAACTTTAAGAGCTTTAGAGAACTTTAATTTAAGTCCAAATAAACTCAATCAATTCCCTGTTTTTATTAATGCCCTTGCAATGGTTAAAGCTGCATGTGCAGAAGCCAATTTTAAACTCAATAAACTTGAAGAAAATAAATACAATGCTATTCAGTATGCATGTGAACAAGTTCTTAATTATAAGTATCATGACCAATTTCCAATTGATATGATTCAAGGTGGTGCAGGAACATCCACCAATATGAATATCAATGAAGTTCTGGCTAATATTGGCTTAGAACATTTAGATCATTTAAAAGGCGAATATCAATATTTACATCCAAATAATGATATTAATATGTCTCAGTCAACCAATGATGTCTATCCAACTGCCATTAAAGTGGGTTTAATTTTTGCAATTGAGCAATTGAACAGCCCGTTTCAAAATTTAATTCAAAGTTTTAAGAACAAGTCCGATGAGTTTTCGCATATCTTAAAAATGGGTCGTACCCAATTGCAAGATGCCGTTCCAATGACCTTAGGTCAAGAATTTGGCGCATTTGCAAATACCTTACAAAATGATTTAAACAAGCTCAATGACATCATGCCGTCTGCTTTAAGTGTTGTAAATTTGGGTGGAACAGCAATTGGAACAGGCATCAATACCGAAGTTAAATATCGTGAATATGCCATCGCAGCATTGTCTGAAATTACGCAAAAGCAGATCAGCAGTTCACCTGATTTAATCGAAGCAACCTCAGATATGGGCGATTTCGTTTTATTATCGAGCTTCTTAAAACGTACCGCGACTAAACTCTCAAAAATTGCCAATGACCTGCGTTTGCTTTCTAGTGGCCCTCGTACTGGTCTGAATGAAATCCATTTAGAACCGCGTCAACCGGGCAGCTCAATTATGCCAGGCAAAGTGAATCCTGTTATTCCAGAAGCCATGAATTTAGTGTGTTTTCAAGTCATTGCAAATGATTTGGCTATTACTTTGGCGGCCGAAGCAGGTCAACTGCAGCTCAATGCGATGGAGCCGTTAATTGCTTTTAAACTGTTCGAATCGATCGATTTGTTGGGTAAAGCTATGCAAATGTTCCAACATAAATGTATTGAAAACATCCGTGCCAATGCTGAACACTGTCAGGCCAATGTCAATAATTCAATCGGCATTATTACTGCACTCAACCCCTATTTGGGCTATGAAACAACGACTCGTATTGCAAAACAAGCCAATGAAACTGGTCAAAGTGTATTGGCTTTAATTAAAGCTGAAAACCTATTGTCCGATCAAATTTTGGCTGATGTGCTATCGATCAAAAATATGGTTCATCCTCAGCAATCTTTATCATGATTTATTAGCATTTAGTCTTTTTAAAAAGGGATCTCATCGGAGGTCCCTTTTTTATAGAGGAATAGTATGCTCTGTCACTCGTATTAGCTGAACATTTTGATGCCATAAAGCTCTTTTTTAAATACCAAATTTGCCTACCATAAAAAAAAGAACTTGATATAAATCAAGTTCTTTTTTACTTCATACAATATTTAGATATTATACAAATCAGAATGGAAGATCATCATCCATATCTGCTGGTGCTGCCGCAGGCGCTGACTGAGGAGCCGCCTTTGGTGCAAAACCGCTTGGGTTATTGTTCGCATAACCACTTTGTTGGTTGTTGCTATTGCCCGCTGCAGGATTGCCGGCATAACCGCCTTGGTTGTTGTTATTGTTATAACCACCACCTTGGTTATTGTTGAAACGTGGTTGTGCATAACCATCATTTCCGCCTTGCATTTGCTCACCTTGCTGACGGTTGTTGTCGAGCATCTGCATTTGCTCACCACGAATTTCTGTGGTGTAGCGTTCTTGACCATTTTGATCTGTCCACTGACGAGTACGCAGTGAACCTTCAATATAAACTTTCGAACCTTTACGTAGGTATTGTTGCGCAATTTCACCTAGACGGTTGTGTAACACAATACGGTGCCATTCGGTTTGCTCTTTACGCTCACCTGTGCTTTTGTCTGTCCAAGAGTCGCTCGTTGCAATTGAAAACTGGGTCAACGAACCACCGTTTGGAAAAGTTTTCGTCTCTGGATCTCGGCCTAATGTGCCCACTAAAATAACTTTATTTACACCGCGCATCTGATGTTTACTTCCTATCTATTTCTATTATTTACTTTATAAGAGTTATGCTTAAATGGCTACCTCTTTCCCCAACAACTGCGTTAAATCTTGTCGCGTAGCATCATCTATTTGCTGCTTATCGACTTTTACATACGCTACTTGCTGATCAGACATCACCACGACCTCTTCAATACCACGAATCGCTAAAAGCTGTGAAGTCCATTCGTCCGTTTGTTTATGTTCAGGTAAACGCAATACCATCGAAGACAAATAGCGCGGTTGTGCCAAGCCAAAACTAATCAATAACCAAACAATCGCTAGTCCAGTCAGGATGCTCCAACCCAAGGCTGTATTGTTTAACAGCAACAACTGACCACCTGTGACACCACCAAAGAATGCGCCTAAAAACTGGCTACTGGCATTAACGCCCATCGCGGTGGCTTTAGACTGAATCGGCGCAGCTTTCGATAACCATGACGGCAACAGCGCTTCCATGACATTAAAAGCAATAAAGAATAAGCCCAAACCTGTCAGCAAAATATACTTCGACTCAAAGCCAAAAATTAGGATGCCTAAGCCTAAAATAATGCCGCCAATAGCCGTTAAAAAGATGCCTCGCATCTTGCGATATTTTTCAGCCAACACAATACTTGGAAAGGCAAAAAATAGGCTAATCACCAACAGTGGTAAATACACCCAGCCATGCGAATTTAGTGGAATTTTTGCAAAATCGATGAGCTGTGAGGGAACATAAATAAACATTGCTGTCAGCAATAAATGTAAGCTAAACACCGACACATGCAGACGGTTCAGATCACCCATTTTTAAGACTTGTTTGAGCTGGGCCAAATAACCTTGTTGATAATTACGATGATGGCGGGTGACTTTTGGCACCAAAAATAACATCGAAATGGCCGCCAAACCCATGATGGTGGTCACCCAAAATAATCCTGAAATTCCTACTAAACCGGTAAGCCACGGCCCCAAACTAAAAGCCACAGCAAAAGAAACCCCGATAC
This sequence comes from Acinetobacter sp. Gutcm_16, assembly GCF_028649355.1. Lineage (NCBI taxonomy): Bacteria > Pseudomonadati > Pseudomonadota > Gammaproteobacteria > Moraxellales > Moraxellaceae > Acinetobacter > Acinetobacter sp. Gutcm_16. Next base: position 268,347 of record NZ_JAQSUV010000036.1, read on the forward strand.
TCATGCCCATGGTTGCCATGGCTTTCATACGGTTTTCTTCACGGGTCACATCCGCCAGTAGTGCCATCACCACGGCAGACACTGCTCCCCCACCCGCAATGGCACGACCAATAATCACCCCATAAATGGTGTCTGACATCGCTGCAATTGCACCACCCAAAGCAAACAGAAGCAGCCCAAAAACCACCAAAGGCTTACGGCTATAACGGTCGGCAATTAAGCTGAAAGGAATCTGTAAAATGGCCTGTGTTAAGCCATAAATCCCCACAGCCAAACCGAGCAACGCAGGCGTTGCATATTCATAGGTCTGCCCTGCCACAGAAAATACAGGGATGATCATGAACAAACCCAACATGCGTAAGGCAAAAATACTGCTTAAGGCAAAAGTTGAACGACGTTCTAAAGCATTCATCATAAACGAGGACAGACTGTATTGAATTAATCTTGGATCAAGATTATAGGCTATTCAATCCGACTAGCGGCATGAATTTTATGTTTAATAAAAGCCTTCCTGATCTGAAAAACAAAAAGCGCAGTCTGAGCTGCGCTTTTCTTCGGTTTAAAGCAATCTGCTTTAAGCGGCTTGATGTTTTTTGTATTGAATAGAAGCAATAACAGCCCAAACAATAAAGGCCACACCAATTAAACCTGTGACGACTTCTGGTACATGTAGACCTGTACCACTTGCCAGCATAATAAATGCTAAAGCACCAATCGCGTAGTGTGCGCCATGCTCAAGGAAGACATAGGCATCCAAGGTGCCTTTTTCGACCAAGTAAATAGTCATCGAACGCACGAAAATCGCACCAATCGCGAGACCCAGCATAATAATTACGACATCGGAAGTAATAGCAAACGCACCAATTACACCATCAAAACTGAACGATGCATCAAGTACTTCTAGGTATAAGAAACCACCAATACCTGCTTTGACCACACCTGTGGTTGCGCCATTGGCATCATGTGTAACCGCATTGCCATCTTCATCAACTTCAGGTTCACCACCCAACAAATGACTCAAAACTTGTACGCCAATATAAACCACGATGCCCCAGATTCCCGCCATGGTCACCACCAGACGTTTGGCTTCATCGACATTGGCCGCCATTACCAAAAGTGCAATCAGTGCAAGGAAGACCGACATTGCAGGAACATTGGCTAAGTTAGTCAAACGGCGTTCTAACCAGCGGAACCAGTGTGTATCTTTCTCTTCATCTAAAAAGAAGTTTAAGAACACGAGTAACAAGAATGCACCACCAAACGCAGCAATTTCAGGGTGGTGATCCATCAGACGTTGCGAGTAGGTTTTTGGATCATTCAAAGCCAGTTGTACGACTTCAACAAAGCCCATATCAGCAGTTACCGCCACAATTGCGACAGGGAAGATTAAACGCATACCAAATACAGCGACTAAAATACCCACAGTCAGGAACAACGTTTTCCAGAAATGATCCCAACCACGTAACACAGATGCATTGACAACGGCATTATCAAAAGATAACGAGACCTCCATCACCGCTAAAATTGCAGTAATGGTCAAAGCAGTAAACATGGTCTTTAAGCCCGCTTCTGGTCCATGGGTAAAACCCCAGTACGCAGACAACGCAAGACACACGATCGTAAAAATGATAGAGAAACCAAAATGTTTCATCATGACAGATCGACCTATAAAAAATTTGGAGATGAACGAAAACTAAAAAACAGGTTGAGTTTTATGGCCGCAATTATGACGCTTTTTACGCCTGAAACCAAAACATCTTCGTTAATTTTTACTTATCTCACCGATGTACGGAGATGGATTGTTGTTCCGAGCAAACTGTTGTTATAGTCTTGCCCATATTTTGGCTTCCCTCAGGATCTAATCATGGCTTTTTCTCAAGACGTTTGGCAACGTAATGTCGACTTATATCAAAAAACACTGGCTTTACCTTTTAACCAAGAATTGGCTTCAGGCACACTTAATAAAGAAGCATTTTGTCATTATGTGATTCAAGATGCGCACTACTTGGTGGCTTATGGTCGTGCTTTAGCGGTGTGTGGTGCCAAAGCGTATGAGGCCGATGACATTATCCAGTTTAGCCAAGGGGCTAAAGAAGCGATTGTGGTGGAACGCAGTTTGCATGATGGCTTTATGAAAAATTTTGATATTTCAAAGCAGCAGTTTGAAGAAACCCCGCTGACTTTAGCATGTCACCATTACACTTCATTTCTAACGGCAACAGCATGGTCTGAAAGCTACCCTGTGGTGTTAGCAGCACTCTTACCTTGTTTTTGGATTTATGCTGAAGTCGGTAAAGACATTGTGGGTAACTCTATCGCCAACAACCCGTACCAAGCGTGGATTGATACTTACGCAGGTGAAGAATTCAACCAAGCAGTACGTAATGTAATTGCAACCATCGATAAAGTGGCTGCGCGTTGCGATGCAGACACTATTGAGAAAATGCATAAAGCCTACCGTAAAGGGGCTGAACTGGAATGGTTGTTCTGGGACAGCGCTTATAAACAGCAGCAATGGCTCGGTTTAGACCACGCTTAAAAGCGAAAATGATCCAAAAAGCCCTGAAACCTTCAGGGCTTTTTATTGACCGAATATCGTATTTTTTCAGAAGGCGCGATTGCTATTTTAAGCATTTAAAACTAAACTCTAGTAATGATAATAATTATCATTTGCATAATTAACTTTCGAGGGCCGTTCTCATGCATCCGGATACTCTAGGTACTGAAGCCATTCGTGCATTTTTTACCGTACAATGTTGCTGGCTAAATAACGAAGAAATTTACCTTGAAAAAGGCTGTTTACACTGCGGTTCTGCCGCGACCTATCTCATTTACTATACCAATCCACACATTCAAAAACTGATGTTGGCGTTTATTAAAAAATATCATTGCATTTTAAGTCGAGAACAAGACTTACTCGACCTGCCAGACTTTGAAGATGACTACGACGCCTTCTTACAAACTCTTGAGCATGAAGTCAATTTCTATGCCCGTCTCCATCATGACATTATCCGTCCCTTTGCTTTTGAGACGGTCGATTCAATCTTTGAACGTCCTTATGCACTAGCATGCTAAATGCTGCAACCACAACAACACTCTATCCCTGAAGGCGTATGGCAAACCAAAAATAGCACAACCATGATGCAACTTTTGCACTACGCCGAATGGGAGATTCACTCTTTTTTACGCAATACGTAAACACCTTTCTATCTTCAGTCGCAGCCAATATCGATAGCTTGAGACTTGTTTCAACACTGAAATCTAGCTACAGTCTAGCAGCATCAATTTTCTTTTGGCCGACATGATTTGTCGCTATAAAATCATGTTTAACACTTGAATAAAGCATAAGTCGTTATCATATACCTCCTTCATCTGCACAATTTCGAGATAGTTTTATGAGCCAAAGTCATATCCGTATTCGAGGCGCACGTACCCATAACTTAAAAAATGTGAACCTTGATATTCCCCGCGATAAGTTCGTGGTGATCACGGGACTTTCTGGTTCAGGTAAGTCATCGCTTGCATTTGATACACTCTATGCCGAAGGTCAGCGTCGTTATGTCGAATCGCTTTCGGCCTATGCGCGCCAGTTCTTGTCACAAATGGAAAAACCTGAAGTTGACTCAATTGAAGGTTTAAGCCCTGCCATTGCGATTGAACAGAAGTCAACCAGCCATAACCCACGTTCTACGGTGGGCACCATCACCGAAATTTATGACTATTTACGACTACTCTACGCACGTGTCGGTACGCCATTTTGCCCAGAGCATGATTTGCCGATGGTGGCACAGACCGTATCGGAAATGGTCGATGCCGTAAAAGGATTGGATGAAGGAACAGCGCTGATGCTGCTTGCACCTGTGGTGCGTGAGCGTAAAGGTGAATATTCCAACCTGTTTGAACAGCTACAAAGTCAAGGTTTTGTAAGGGCGCGCGTCGATGGTGATATTGTTGATCTAGACCCAATTCCAGAACTCGATAAAAAGAAAAAACACACCATTGAAGTGGTGGTGGATCGTTTTAAAGTCCGTGATGACCTCGGCAACCGCATTGCAGAGTCTTTTGAAACGGCTCTACGTTTGGGCGGTGATATTGCGATTCTTTCGTGGATGAACGGTGAACACCCAGATCGGGTCTTTTCAGCTAAACACTCATGTCCAGAATGTGACCGCGCTGTTGCAGAACTTGAGCCCCGTTTATTTTCATTTAACAATCCCTTTGGTGCCTGCCCAACCTGTGATGGTTTAGGGACTCGTAGCCATTTTAGTGCCGAAAAACTCATTCCAAGCCCTGAGGTTTCCATTAGCCAAGGCGCGATTCGTGGTTGGGACAGACAACGCCCGTACTACTACAGCATGATTGAAAAAGTGGCTGAGCATTTTGGCTTTTCTTTGGATACGCCTTGGAATGAACTGGATGCCGACACCAAAAAGAAATTTTTATACGGTACAGGCAAAGAAAAAGTTGATTTAAGTTATATCGATGAACGTGGTCGTAAACATAATCGTGTACAACCTTTTGAAGGAATTTTGCCACATTTAGAACGTCGCTATCGTGAAACTGAGAGTAACTATGTTCGTGATGATTTGGCACAATATCTGTCTAATGCAGCATGTGATGCCTGCGGTGGATCACGTCTGAATGAAATTTCACGCCATGTTCGAGTGAAAGACAAAACCATTGCCCAAATTACCAAAATGTCGATCGGTGATGCGGAAAGTTATTATCAAGACTTAAATCTTGATGGCGCAAAAGGCGAAATTGCCGATAAAATCTTTAAAGAAATTCGTGAGCGCCTGCACTTTCTAGTCTCTGTTGGTTTGAATTATTTAAGTCTTTCTCGTTCAGCAGAAACCTTGTCTGGTGGTGAAGCGCAACGTATTCGTTTGGCTTCGCAAATCGGCGCAGGTTTGATGGGTGTGATGTATGTCCTCGATGAACCGTCGATTGGTCTACATCAACGTGATAATGATCGTCTATTAGAAACCTTAGTCCGCTTACGTGATTTGGGGAATACTGTTTTAGTCGTTGAGCATGATGAAGATGCGATTCGTGCAGCAGATCATATTATCGATATTGGTCCTGGTGCTGGTATTCATGGTGGTCATGTGATTGCTGAAGGGACTTATGATGAAATCCTTGCGAATAGTGAATCTCTCACGGGTCAATATTTATCAGGCAAACTAAAAATTGAAGTACCGAAAAAACGTACTGAACCGCCAAAGCCTGAAGAACAAATTAAATTGATGGGTGCTGCGGGTCATAACCTACAGAATGTGGATTTAACCATTCCTTTGGGTGTGATGACCTGTGTGACTGGTGTGTCTGGTTCAGGTAAATCTACGCTGATTAACCGTACTTTATTGCCTTTAGCAGCAACACAGCTGAATGGCGCAACGACATTAACGGCTGAGAAGTTTGACTCGATTGATGGTCTGCAATTCCTTGATAAAGTTGTTGATATTGATCAAAGCCCAATTGGTCGTACACCTCGCTCTAACCCTGCAACGTATACAGGTTTATTTACTCCGATTCGTGAATTATTTGCGCAAACACCAGAAGCCAAAGCACGTGGTTATGCTGCGGGACGTTTCTCGTTTAACGTGAAAGGTGGTCGTTGTGAAGCCTGTGAAGGTGACGGCATGATCAAAGTGGCAATGCACTTCTTACCTGATATGTATGTGCCTTGTGATAACTGTCATGGTGAACGTTATAACCGTGAAACTTTAGAAGTCGGTTATAAGGGCAAAAATATTTCAGATGTACTGAATATGACGGTTGAAGATGCCATGCATTTCTTTGATGCGATTCCTGTCATTCATCGTCGTTTAGAAACACTGAATCAAGTGGGTTTGGGCTATATCCGTTTAGGTCAGTCTGCAACGACACTATCAGGTGGTGAAGCGCAGCGTGTGAAATTGGCACGTGAATTGGCAAAACGTGATACAGGTAAAACGTTATATATCTTGGATGAACCCACTACAGGTCTACATTTCCATGACATTGCTAAACTGTTAGATATCCTTCATGAGCTACGCAATAAGGGCAATACCATTGTGGTGATTGAGCATAATTTGGATGTGATCAAAACTGCTGACTGGGTGATTGATTTGGGCCCTGAAGGTGGTGCAGGTGGCGGGATGATTATTGCGGAAGGTACACCTGAGCATGTGGTGAAATCTAAAGTTTCGCATACTGCGAAGTTTTTGAAACCGTTGTTGAAGTGATTCTGGGATTCTCCCACTTTAAGAGGGGGGATTTCCTCCTTCCACATAACAGGCGCGACATGAATGTCGCCTGTTTGACTATGCTCAAGGGACTGAACATTAGTTAAACAAGTGGGTTTTGTCACTTTTGCCCAGTAAAAATGAGATAACGCTACACAATAGCAATTATGCCAGCAATCCAGTACGAAGATGCTCTAAAACGATAGTCATTAATACCAATCGTTCAACTTATTATTCAAAAGCTCGAATCTGCTCAGCAAGCAAAGCCAACTCTTCATCATTTGCCCGCTGAAAATCATGTGATGAAATATAGCCTTCGTACTGCTCAAAATATTTATCAACATTAGAGTTTACAGCTTTCCAGTTTTCATGCATTTGCTTGGTTCCATGCATAGGGAACAATTTTGCATGTATATGATCGACGCCAAAACCTTCAAATACCATTGCAGTCCGCCCAACGTCTTCAAAGAATCCGTCTAACTTTTTCGCAATTTTCTTGGTGTAAAGTATCAATCCGGTGAGAACATCATCATCATCCAAATCAAAAGCATAACTTGTGTAATGTTTTTTGGGGATTACAACAGCTGCACCTAACGTATTCGGAAAAATTGTTAAAAAAGCCATGTAGTCGTTATTGCTATCAATAATATGGCAAGGTATTTCATTTCGTGTCATCTGACAAAAAATACAGTCTGTTCTCATTTGCCCCTCATCTATTCTTTTGTACTGTTATTTAAATTTATTCATTTAGGGCTAATTATTTCAAATATAATATGATTCATTCACTTCACCGACTGAATAAGCCACAACCTTATTTTTCCCCTGCTCTTTGGCTTGAAACAAAGCACGATCGGCTTTTTCTAACAGTGCCATCCAACTGGTCGCACCAATTGCGACCCCAATACTAATACTAACTTTCAAATCAGGGCAACGTACATTATCAAGTGGCTTCGCTTCATAAATCTCAGAACGAATCTTTTCCGCAATTTTTAAAGCGCGCTCCATTCCAACATTTTCAATCAGCACAATAAATTCGTCACCACCGTAACGTACCAACAAGTCAGATGTCCGAATATTTTCTTTTAATTTTTCAGCCACAAACTGAATCACCTGATCCCCCATCAGGTGTCCATATACATCGTTGACCTGTTTAAAATGATCAATGTCGATCACCATTAAACAAGTCTCCGAAAACTGAGTCGGCTGATTTTCCAAAAGTTTAATGTATTCATTCAACGCATAACGGTTTGCAACCCCGGTTAATGAATCCAAATGCGCAATATTCTTGAGTCGAAACTCCAACGCATCTCGCTGCTGAAGCGTCTGTTTTAACTGCTGAATCGCTGCAAATAAAGAATAAACATTGGCGGGTTGGTCTTTGGTATCCATCGGGTTGGGGCGAAGACTGGAATGGGATAAATCAAAAAGAATTTCACGCGCTTGAATAAGTGGACTAAACACTCTCTTGCGTGCATAGATCATGGTAAACAGTGCCGCAAAAATTGAAATAAGTGAAATCCCCACCGTTGTGAGCAAAATATTTTGTGCTTTATGCTTTTCAATGATGGCTTTTTCAACGCTATATTTGAGTAAATAATTTTGCAATTCCACCACGGTCGAAAATTTATCAACGATTGCTTCAGTTAACTGTGTGCCAGTTAAGTAATATGGTCGATGGTAAATACTTTCATTCATCAAGCGTTCAACAATCAATAGCCCTTTGGCTAAAAACTCGTTATAAACCGCTTGATGCAGCACTTTAAATTCTTCAGTTTTATCACGCTCGGGCTGTAAGGTATCAATGAGTTCCCACAAATACATCACTTGCTTCCGAGTCTGTAAAGAACGCGCTAAATTGGTTTCAGGAATCGGTTGTTTAAAAGCTACATGCGCCATCACATTGGATGCAGCACGACCAGCCTGATCGCGTAAGTCCGCTAATAATAAAATTTGGACATAGAAGTTTGAAACAGCGGTGTCTTTGCCTTCAGATACAGCGATCACATCTTTTAAAACATCATGACTACGATCCCAAGCACTAAACATTTTTAGGATGGCTTGATCCATGGTCTCGGCATTACGTTGCTCACGTGGTAGAGCTGCATAGGCATCTACCTGTTGTCTGCCTTGCATTAAAGCTTCATCTAAACGGTCAAATAAACTTAAATCTAAATTTGGGAGGTTCGAATGCTTTAAAACCTCTAAGGTCTTTTGCATCTGCTCATCTACCGTGAGTCGATACAGTTTTAATTCAAGCACATGTTTGGCAAAGTCTTGCTGATTACTCGACATGAGCTTGTTGGCTGGCGCACGCTCTCGTGAAATCTTATTGGCCAAGTCTGCAACAGCTTGTAGGGCTTGTATTTCAGTTAAAGCTTGGTTGGTTTTGATGTAATCGCGATAACTTTTGACCATCAACGGAATGGATAAGCTGCACAATGACAAAATAATAATGCTCATTGCAATGTACAACTTTTGACTCAAATACTCAGAGCGTATTTCTCGCATACTTCAACCACGCCCCCATTCCAAAATAAAAGAAAACCAAATTAACTGTTCATTATATGAACAGTATATCGTGTATTTAAGTGATTAATTCTTTGTTTTGCATCATTTTAAGATTTCATCAGCCCCAAATGATCACGGCTAAACTTTCACTCACCTATGGAAACTAAGTAAATCAATCCTTAATAATATTCATGTTTAGTGTGAATTTCATTCAATATTTTCTAGTTTTCCCATTTTTTAAAGTACCTATATTTACATATGCAACATTTAGGTGCATAATGCACAGTATTGGGGCGAATTAAAGTATATCCTCAGCAGATATTCTAGTTTTCCCACAAGTTTTGGCGGAAAAAACCAACTTCTTTTAGAAGTTGGTTTTTTTTTGCCCGAATAAAAGTTTTTAATGAAAAATACAGATTTATTATTGCACTATCATGGTGCATTAAATTCCAATATATTTTTATTCAGAAAAAAGAAGATCTCGAAAATTTAAATAAAAAAAAGCCCAACCTTGGGGAAAGTTGGGCAGATAAACAAAAACTGTTTGAGGAGAATTAGCTTCTCAGAAAACAACAATATTGTTAAATGATTCGCTAAAATTATTATGAAATAAATCTGCTCTATTGTAAAGCCAACCAAAGCACTATGGATTAATATAATTGCATAATTATTGTGAGAATCATCACAAATCCAGAGAAGATATGTACATTATGCAATCAAAAACCGTGTTTTCTGCGCTAATTTTAGGCATTTTTTAGACTTAGGACACAAAAACGGCTATGTTTGAGGCACTTCATTTAACTTTTTTACCGTTTGTTTTTATTATTTTAATCTAATTTATCAATCATAAATCAAGTTCAGTACAATTCAATATCGCGCATTCTCTGTTTTCTAAATAGATATACCCTATTGTTCTGCTGTAAGTTTTTTTTGGTTGACATGAATATGCTCAATTGAGCACTTTTTAACCTTTAGCACAGTTAAAGTAATTACTCAATAATGTAATACCATTAGAGTTCATTGACTTAATAAATTGTTACAATAGAATAGCCTTAGTTTAATCCAATGTTAACAATCTGGTAAATATCATGAAAAAACTCGGTTTAGCCACTGCTTTATTATTAGCCATGACCGGTGCTCAAGCATACCAATTCGAAGTACAAGGTCAGTCAGAGTATGTAGATACAACTGAAAACGACAAAAACTTCACTGGTGCTGTACAAGGTACTTACTATTTCAAAAACGTTGATTCATCTAAAGGTCCTTTAGCTGAAGCTGCTTTCTTAAACCAAGCATCAAATGTATCTTTAGCTTACCAATATGGTCAGTATGATGCTCCTGAAGATGAAGGTCGTTCTGACATCGAATCTCATGTTTACGGTGCTAAAGCTGAAGCTTATGTACCAACTAAATTCGTTCCTGCTTATGCAAGCGCGTCTTACAGCCACACTCACACTGATGGCAAAAATTCAGTAACTCGTGATGATAATGGCGACCGTTATGCATTAGAACTTGGTGCTGTAGTAGCTCCTAACTTCTTGGTTGCTGTAGGTTATACTAGCGTTGCTGACCAAACTGCTCTTGATGCGTTCGGTATCATGAACAATGGTGTAGTTAAAACTTTTGGCGAAGCAGCGACTATTGCTGACGACCAAGATGCGATTACTGCACGTACTAAATACGTAGGTAACATCGACGGTACAAACATGGCGCTTGGCTTAGAAGCTGGTCTTGTTTATGGTGAAGACACTGCTTACCAATTAAAAACTGACCTTTACTTAACACCTGCGTTAAGTGTTGGTGCTTCTTATGCAGAGTCTAGCTTTGATGACTTACCAAACAAAGCTTGGGGCGCGAACGTAAACTACTTCATCACTCCAGCGATTGCTGTAGGTGCTAGTTATGTAAATGCTAATGCTGAAAATGCAAACCTTGATACACAATCTGTTGGCGTAAACGCTAAATTCCGTTTCTAATTCAATTTAGAAACTGAATAGAAAAAAGGACGCTTAAAGCGTCCTTTTTTTAGTTTGTGGCTCTGACTAAATTTAAGAAATGTAAATGACGCTCATATTGGTCAATAATATCTTGTAATAGATCATCTAAAGTCCAATCCATCACATCATAATTCTGCCCACCTTCTCTTAAGAAGACTTCAGCTTGATAAAACTGCTGTTCTTCGAGTCGATCTGCCATAAAACTGGGTGGCTGGGTTTCACGGGCAACCACCTGATAGATGAAGTTAATTTCATTATGGTGATCCACGCGTAACTGCAAGCCATGCTCAATCGGTTGAATAGTCACGTCTAGCTGACGGCGCTGAAATTCCTTTTGTACCGATGAAAATGCATGTTGTACTTGCTGGCCAATGAATTCTTCAACCTCAGATTGGGTATGTGGATAATGCATAATCAGACCTAGACGCTGTTGCCAACTGCGTGGATTTTGAATCGCACGTGGCGTGATTCGCGCATCTTGTAGTGCACGCATTTTGGTGACATCCAAACGCAGTGCTTTCAGTAAGCCCCAACAGACCAGTAACATAATCAGAGTAAAGGGTAAGGCACTCATAATGGTAGCCGATTGTAAGGCTGAAAGTCCGCCTGCCATCAGTAAGATAATCGACAGTAACGCAATCAAAATGGTCCAAAATAGCCGTTGCCATAAGGGTGAATTTTCTGTTTCAGCAGTTAAGTAATCAATCACCAATGAGCCTGAGTCGGCAGAAGTCACAAAGAATAGCACCACCAGAACGGTCGCAATCAGGCTCGATATTTGAGAGAAAGGTAAATGGGTCAAAAATTCAAACAGTGCGACGGATGAATCTTGTTGTACCGCTGAGATTAACGAAGTGTGCCCATCTTGAATAATACTGAACAGCGCTGCATTCCCCATGAAGCCCATCCAAATCAGGGTAAAACCTGTAGGAATGAACAACACCCCGACAATGAACTCGCGAATGGTTCGACCTTTAGACACTCGGGCAATAAACATTCCAACAAAAGGCGACCACGAAATCCACCAAGCCCAATACATAATGGTCCAACCACCAATCCAACCATTGGGTTGGTAGGCATATAGGTTGAAGGTCATCGTGAACAGATTAGATACATATTGCCCTGCATTTTGAATACTGGTTTGTAAGATATAAATGGAAGAACTGGCAAAAAACACAAATAACAGTAAAACCACTGCCAGCACCAAGTTCAATTCAGAAAGCCGTTTAATGCCTTTGTCCAAACCAAAACCGACTGAGAGCGAAGCTAAAAAAATGACAAAAATGATTAGCCCGACCTGAATGCCAATACTTTGCTGAATGCCAAAAAGATAATTCAGTCCCGAATTAATTTGGGTCACCCCAAAACCAAGTGTGGTCGCAACCCCGAAAATGGTGCCTAAGGTTGCAAAGGTATCAACCGCATCTCCCGTTGCACCATAGATTTTTTTGCCCACCAAAGGATATAAAGCAGAGCGAACTTTTAAAGGCAAATTATGTCGGAAAGAGAAATAGGCCAGTGACAATCCCACAAGCGCATAAATGGCCCATGCATGTAATCCCCAGTGGAAAAAGGTGATTCGCATCGCTTGTTGTGCGGCATCTACGGTTTGCCCGTCTCCCGTGGGTGGGTTGACATAGTGCATCACCGGTTCAGCGACACCGAAGAACATCAAACCAATTCCCATCCCTGCGGTAAACAGCATAGCAAACCAAGAACCACTGCTATATTCAGGCAGACTATGATCAGGACCGAGTTTGATTTTCCCCATATCGGAGAGCGCAATAAAGATCAGCAAGATCAGAAATAACGCGACAGATAAAACATAAAACCAGCTAAATGAATCAATAATCCATTGATTTAAATGTTTGGTTAAAGCCTCAAAACCACTTGGGTCAAAAAGAATCAAGGCCAGAAAAAGCACTAGAATCACGACAGTGCTGAGAAATACATTCCGTTTGATGTTTGCAAACAGCGATGGCTTTATGGAAGGCATAATTCCCCCAGAAAATTATTTTTAGTACAAAGATATAACCAAAATGGTTAATTAGACGAGTCTAATAAAGAGTGAAGAATGAATAGCTTAAAATTTAACGATTCTGTTCCATCATAATTTATGTTGGAAAATAAGGCAGTGCGAATCCTGTAACAGTTTAATTTTCTTTATGATCATTGGGCCGATGCTGAATATACTGCAAGGCAATCAAGCGTGAAACGACTAAAGCCAAATACATCACCCCACAAAACATCTGCAACATTGCAATCATACGAGCCAGCGGTGTTAATGGCATTAAATCGGACAAACCTGTCGCCGACTGCAAACTAAAGCTTAAAAAAAGTAAATCGAGCCATGACTGTGCGCCCGCCACATTGGGATTTAAAAAGCTATTGGGTTCTAAAATCTGGCAAATGCTATATAAAAAGGCAAAACCCCATGCAATAAGGGTAAACACTGCCCCTGCAGCAAATAGCTCATCTTTGGTCAAATAACGGTCTGCAAACATATAGCGCAGCAAGCCATAGGCCGCAATAAAATAGGCCATCGCTTCAAAGGCATGACTAATCACCAAAAGCATTGGATCTCGCGCACCGAGCAAAATCAGTAACGAAAAGAACAATGCCCCACCAACAAAGCTCAAGCCGAGAATGGTGAACACGGGGGTTTGGCGAATGACCTTGGCAATGAGTAACAGGACCAAAACACCTAAGCCCCAAACCAATACACGTAAGGACAAACTATGACCGCTCAACAGCGCCAAAATCAGCATAATAAATTGCAACAGCAGTAACCATGCTGATGGCAGTAAACGGAAGCCTTTCCAAAATTCGACAAATACTTGCATATGCAGCCTGTTGTTTTTAAAGCCAAGTTTGATTGGTTCTTGTTCTCGCTTTTAAACTTAGCACGAATAGCCACTGAAACCGATGCTTTTTATTCACGTGATTCAATTCATTTTGATTACAACTTGAGTACAGACTGTATATCACGATCTTGCATTTCAGCATTCAATGCCAACAAAATTAGGTATTCAACACCATAAAAAAAGCCCCAATCAATGGGGCTTTTTTTAGTTCAGGTTCAGATTAGTGATCTGAAGCGCCTGAGATACCAATACCTGTTTGTGAACGTACATACTGCGCATCAAATGCTTTACGTTCTGCTTGTGCACGTGCTGAGTTATCAGTCACAGAGAACAACCAGCAGCAGAAGAACGCCAATGGCATTGCAAAGATCGCTGGACCATTGAATGGATTTACTGGCGTTTCAGAGATTGCGAATGTATCTACCCAAACGGCTTTAGACAAGACAATAAGTACTACTGCAGTCGCTAGACCCACTACACCACCAATCACCGCACCACGCGTGGTTAAACCTTTCCAGAACATTGAAAGTACAAGAACTGGGAAGTTCGCACATGCTGCTACAGAGAATGCTAATCCGACCATGAAAGCAACGTTTTGTTTCTCGAACAGAATCCCTAAAATCATTGCAAAAATAGCAAGACCTAAAGTCGCGATTTTAGACATACGAAGTTCAGATTCAGGAGTCGTTTGACCTTTCTTGAATACGTTTGCGTACAAGTCATGCGAGATTGCTGAAGCACCTGACAAGGTCAGACCTGCAACAACAGCAAGAATCGTTGCGAACGCTACTGCTGAAATGAAGCCCATGAACAAGTCACCGCCCAATGCATCAGACAAGTGAACCGCTGCCATGTTGTTACCACCAACAAGCTCTAGCTTGCCAGTTACTGCCATTTTCGCGACATCAAGGAACTGCGGGTTGTTCGATACATAAAGGATCGCACCAAAACCAATGATGAAGGTTAGAAGGTAGAAGTAACCAATGAAACCTGTTGCAACAACCACTGATTTACGTGCTTCTTTAGCATCTTTAACGGTAAAGAAACGCATTAAGATGTGTGGTAAACCCGCTGTACCGAACATTAAAGCCAAACCTAAAGAAATGGCATCAATTGGGTTCGCTGCAAGTTTACCTGGGCCCATGATATTGCCCGCTTCTGCTAAAGAAATGTCATGTACTTTAGAGAAAACTTGAATTGACTGGGTGAACATTTCAGAGAAGCTGAAGCCCACGCCTTTCATCACCATGAAAGCCATGAATGTCGCGCCAGACAAAAGCATCACAGCTTTAATAATCTGTACCCAAGTCGTTGCCAACATCCCACCGAAGATCACGTAAGCCATCATCAGAAGGCCGACAATCACTACAGCAATGTTGTAGTTCAAACCAAATAAGAGTTTGATCAGCTGACCTGCACCCACCATCTGAGCGATCAGATAGAATGCAACGACAACCAATGAACTCACTGCTGCAAGCGTACGCACTGGTTTTTCCGCTAAACGGAATGACACTACGTCAGATAAGTTGAACTTACCTAAGTTACGTAGACGTTCAGCCACCAAGAACAATACGATTGGCCAACCAACCATGAAACCCAATGAATACAGCAAGCCGTCGAAGCCTGAACTGAAAACCATTGCGGAAATTCCCAAGAATGACGCTGCGGACATATAGTCACCCGCAATCGCTAAACCATTTTGGAAACCTGAAATCCCGCCACCTGCTGTGTAGAAGTCAGCAGTGTTGGTGGTTTGTTTTGCTGCCCATTTGGTGATGAGCAAAGTAAATCCGACAAAGATACCGAACATGATAATTGCATGCCAGTTTGTCGCTTGTTGTTGAGCCTCACCCAAATCTGGGCCTGCAAGTGCTAGGCTCGAAGTCAACAGTGCGATAGCAGCGACTGTAAGCGCTTTCAATGAATTCCATTTCATTAGTGCTGTCCTTTCTCTTGCGCAATGGCTTCGACTTCACGCATTGCTTCTTCATTTAATGCGTCGAGCTTGTTATTCGAGATATACGAATACACACCACACAAAACAAAAGACAATACAATAATGCTTAGACCCAATGGCATTCCAATCGTGGTCACCCCACCACTGACTGAAGTCATTAAAAATTCTTTGTTGTAGCCGACCAACAACATGAAACCAACGTATACAACCAACATAATAGTTGTCAGTGTCCAGCTCAGTTTACTTTTACGACTAACCATTTCCTTGAATTTGGGATTTTGTAGAATCTGTTCTACTTGTCTCTCATCCATAACCATACTCCTGTCTGTATCCAACCGTAGATACAATTTTTTAATTCGAATTATTACATTTGCTAAAGTAGCAAGCTTCTGTATTGGTTGTAATTTAGACTTTGGTCTGTAAATTTTAAACAAGCTCAGCAGCCTCTATCCCAGATGCGCTATGATGGCCGAGATGAAGGAAAAACTTTAGGTAAAATGAACAGCTGGCTCATTATCGGGGTATTGGCCCTCTATATCGTCTTACTCTTTATCTGCGCCTTTTTTGGTGAGAAACACGCCAGTCGCTTGAGCACGCGTGGGCGCATGCTATTGTTTAGTTTAACTTTAGGGGTCTACTGTTCATCTTGGACCTTTTATGGCGCAACAGGTGCAGCGGTTCGTGAAGGCATTATCTTTCTGCCGATCTACCTTGGCCCACTACTTTTCGTCGCACTGGGCTATGACATTTGGCGTCGTTTAGGCCGCGTCCGTCAGCACCATGCTATTTCATCAATTGCCGATTTTGTTGCTGCACGTTATGGTAAAAGTGGGCCTTTGGCCTCGATGGTGACCATCCTCGCCGTTATTGCGATTATTCCTTACTTAGCCCTGCAGTTACGCGCTATTGCACTTAGTGCTGCGGTGATTTTAGAGCCCACCGCAGGCAGTATCGCCTCAACCACCAACGGTGTGCTATTCCTCACCGGTATTTTGGCGATTTTAGCCATGATTTTCGGGACCAGACAGATTGCCAATACAGAACAACATGGCGGTCTGATGTTGGCGGTAGCCTTCGAGTCTTTTGTCAAACTGTTTGCTTTGCTGTGTGTCGCGCTCTTTTTCGTGTTTGCTGCACCTGAAAACATCCATCAAATTTCTAAGGATGTCGCAGAGACTTTCCATCAAGTACAACTCATTGGTGTACCCGATACGTTTTGGATTCAAACCTTGTTGGCTGGACTCGCGATCATTTGCTTACCGCGTCAGTTCCACGTCGCTGTGGTCGAATTACGTGATGAAAAACATATTCGTGGGGCACGGCGCTGGTTCGCAGTTTATTTAGTTTTAACCATCATTGCTATTATCCCGATTGCCAGTTGGGCACTGCATGCAACGCCAGGTTACTTAGCGATCCCCGATGTCGCGGTTTTGTCTTTGCCTTTAAGTTATGGCCAAGACTGGTTAACCCTATTGGCCTTTTTAGGCGGCTTCTCTGCCTCTACGGGTATGCTGTTGGTGTCTTCAGTGGCCCTGTCGATCATGCTCAGTAATGACTTGATCATGCCTGCCTTATGGCGTACCAATTTACTGTCCCGCCATGATAAACGCTTACCCTTGGTGCTTAAATTTACCCGCCGGGTCTGTATTTTAGCCGTCATGCTACTGGGCTTTTTGTTCTTCCATTTTTTTAATGACATTGACCAACTTTCAGTCTTTGGCTTGTTGGCCTTTAGTGCGGTGGCTCAGTTCTCACCTGCCCTCATTGGTGGTCTATACTGGCGTGGCGGCAGTAAACAAGGCGTCTATGCAGGTTTATTGGCTGGTTTTGGCATGTGGGCCTACACCCTGTTGTTACCGACTGTGCTGCGCAGTTTGCCTGCTGAATATTCACACTTTACCGAAAGTTTTCTTAATGTCGGGCCCATGGGCATTAACTGGTTACGTCCTGAAGCCCTGCTCGGTTTTGAATCCTTTGCCGCACTCACTCATGGGGTGGTATGGGCACTCGGTCTGAATATTATTTTATACATTTGGATTTCCCGCGTTTTCCGCCCCAGCGTGGCCGAACAAATTCAAGCAGAAAGCTTTTTCTATTATGAAACTAAGCCACTGCCGACACAGAGCACGTCTACAGACATCAACTACATTCATCACGATGTTGCACGTTTAAAAGTTGGTGATTTAATCACCTTAGCCAAACGGATTACTGGTGATGGCGCAACTATGCGCGCTTTCCAACAGTTCTGTGCCCAGAACAATGTAGTGCTGAATGAAAACAGCAATGCCAACGGCATGTGGTGGCGTTTTACCGAACAATATTTGGCAGGCACTATTGGTGCTGCATCGGCGCGTACCCTGCTCACCACCGCAATGGTCAACAATGGCCTCGCTTTGGGGCAAGTGGCAAACATTCTAGACCAAGCCTCACAGTGGCAACGTTTTAATCAAAACCTGATCATGACCATGATTGACCACATGACCCAAGGGGTGAGTGTGGTCGATGAAAATATGTGTTTGGTGGCATGGAATAACCAATATTTAAAACTGTTTGATTATCCAAAAGACATTGTCTATGTCGGTTGTCCGATTTCGGATTTGATTCGGTATAACGCAGAGCGCGGCGAATGTGGCCCGGGTTCGGTCGAAGAACATGTACGGAAACGGATGCACTGGATGCAAGTCGGTAGTGCGCACGAGTTTGAACGCATTCGTAAAGATGGTCGTGTCATTCAAATGCGTGGCAATCCAATTGAAGGCGGCGGCTTTGTCACCACCTTCGCCGACATTACCGCCTTCCGTGAAAATGAAGCCATGCTGGAGGCGCGTGTCCAAGACCGAACTCAACAGTTAGCAGATGCATTATCTGAGCAACAACTGGCACGTGAACAAGCCGACAAAGCCAATATGTCGAAAAGCCGCTTTATTGCCGCGGCCAGTCATGACTTATTGCAACCAATGCATGCCGCGCGTCTGTTCAGTACGGCTTTAGAACAAAGCGTACAAAGTGAAGAAGACCGTAAAACCTTACAACAACTTGATCGTGCCTTACACGGTGCAGAAAGTATGTTGTCTGCCCTACTGGATATTGCCCGTCTTGAAGGTGGCACCATTCAACCCAACCGTCAGGCTTATCCGCTGCATGATTTACTCAGTGACCTCGAATTGCAGTTTAAATCCATTGCAGCACAGCGCGGTATTCGTTTCAGCGTACATGATGCTCAGTTCTGGATAGATACCGACCCACAATGGATTCGCCGTATTATTCAAAACTTTGTCAGTAATGCCCTACGCTATACCGCCAAAGGCAAAGTGGTGGTGGGTGTACTCCGCTCCACGGACAAACCACGCCATATTCGAATTGGAGTGTGGGATACAGGACCCGGGATTGCAGAAGAACAACGGATTAAACTATTCCAAGAGTTTGAGCGCTGTGGTCATACCTCACCATGGGGTGAGCAAGGGCTTGGCTTGGGCTTGGCCATCGTACAGCGGATGACCAGCCTGCTCGACTACCCAGTGCATGTCTATTCAGAGTATGGCAAAGGGTCATGCTTTATGATTGAAGTACCAATCATTGCCCCACCAAAAGTCGTAGCAGCGCCTGTACAAGCGGTACCACTCAAAACCAAAGCCTATAAGATTTTGTGCTTGGACAATGACGAAACCATTTTAGAAGGGATGTCGACTTTACTCACCAAATGGGGCTATCAAGTGTTTAAGGCAACCGAGCCTGAGCAAGCTTTTGAGATGATTCAACAAGAAAACATTCAGGTCTGGTTAGTCGATCAGCACTTAAATCATGACAAAATTGGTTTGGACTTTATTTTGGCCAATCGTCAAGAAAATGTCCCGGTCGCTTTGATTACCGCAGACTCAGATCCTGAACTGCCACAACGGGTCAAAGATATGAATATCGTGCTGTTGAAAAAGCCTTTAAAACCTGCTTCTTTGCGGGCATGGTTATCGGGTTTAAAAATTTCAAATCCTGAATAAATTCACTACATTCGCTCACAAAACCCAAGTCATCTGACTTGGGTTTTGTCCTGTTTAGGCCCTGTATATACGGCAAACTGACTAAAGTTTTAAGGATTTCGACCAAAGTGCTCATTTTCAGCACGTTGAAGCCCAATAATATTGACTAAAAATTACACATCCATTTTTACTATGGCAAAATACACCACTTACATTAGTGAACACTTGTATACTTAGTTACAATTTTTCAAGTATTTGTTTTATTTAAACTAAATATGTATAAAAACACAAACTACGACTTTAGTCGTATTCATCTCCACAGGGGATTGGCAGATAACTAGGACTAAGAAAAGATCAGTTTTTCTACCTATATACCTCTTCCTTCGCTGAAGAAACTGATCATCCTTCTCTTGGAGTTTTATGATGAACATTTCTAAAGCAATGCCACATGGCTCAGATCAATCACAACAATTTTTGCGCCAGTATAGTGCCAATGCCTTTTTACCCAGTATTGACTGGGTCGAACTCTTTAAACAAAGTAGACTCAATGAGACTCATGTTCAGGCCTTAGATACGCTGTATCACACCGCTATTCCCCTCGCATTACAAGTGTTTGAACAACTCGACTTTGATGTGTTTCGCCCCGCGGCTTACCAACCGCAAGGTTTAGGTCTATTTGAAAAACTTCAGCAACAAGAAGACCCGTTCTTGCTGGCATTGGAAGCCGAATCCAGCGGACTCAGTGCAGATGTGCGCCATCAAATTTGGAGCATGCTCCTTCGCGGCGGTGCAGTTTTGGTGTTTAAAGCATGGCTCGGTAAAGTCAAAACCGATCAGGATCAACTCGACACCACCCAGTTTGACCAATTGTCGGATCTGCTCTTTATTAAAACACCACCGCAAGTCTTGGCGGATCGCTTAAGTATTGATGCGCAAGGAACACAAGACCATATTTTCCTCATGTATGACAACGAAATCTACTTAGACCGTTTCAACAGCTTGGAAACGGCGGCTTTATTTGTCGATCTTGGCGTGTATGATGCGGCCTTTTTAAGTCTGCGTGATGACCGTGTTGCCGCTTATTTGAAACAACAGGGCTATGTCTCTGAAGAGCAAATTGATGACTTACAATGTGCTTTAAATCCTTTATTTTGTACCGATGTCACCAGCAAACAAAACTGCCTGGCTTAAACTCAAAACCGAAAAAAAGCGCTGATGATTCAGCGCTTTTTAATTCAATAGATCAGCTTACATTCGTTTTTCTTCAATATTTAAAGCATTGATCGCGAGGACCGCTTGAGTTCGGTTTTGTACCCCGAGCTTACGGAAAATCGCAGTCACGTGCGCTTTAATCGTCGCTTCTGAAACATCGAGTTCATAGGCAATCTGCTTATTCAGCAAACCTTCTGCCACCATCATCAAAACACGGAACTGCTGTGGTGTTAAGGATTGAATTCGCTCAGCCAGTGCAGTTTCATCGGCAGCACGTGGGTCAAAGTTCATGTTAGCAGGTAAATTTGGCGGCAACCAAATTTCACCATCTAAGACTTCGCGAATTGCTTCGCCAATATGACTTGGATGTGCCGACTTTGGAATATACCCCATCGCACCATGCGCAATTGAACGCTGAATGATCGACGTCTCTTCATGCGCTGAAACCACGATAATCGGTAATGATGGATACTGGGCACGAACGTGTACCAATGCAGAAAAACCCGAAGCACCTGGTAAGTTTAAGTCCAATAGCACCAAATCAGGTTCAGGACCTTTTTCAAGGCGTTCATAAAACTCGTTTACTGCGGCTGTTTCATGAATTTGAGCTTGCGGTAAGCTATAACGAACAGCTTGGATTAACGCATGGCGAAACAGCGGATGGTCATCAACGATTAATATATTCATAAGCAACGAGAGATTTCGAGTGCACTAGTCTTGACTATTCTAACCATACAAGTGCCGATAAGGATATGCAAAGTCTAACTTTTTTTCACTTTATCACGCTTTCAGCAGGAAAATAGCCTCAATTCCAAGTCGATATTGAAATATAAATAACTAATCACATTTTGATATAAAATTTATCAGCACATTGAAAAAGGTTATTTAATTTAAATATATATAAAAAATACAACCATTTAATAAAAATTTAGATAGTCTTTTTCGGCATCAACAGATATATCTGAAAATCAGATAACTTAACGCTATTTCTTTATTTTACAGACCAAATGCAGATATTAGATAAATAAGCCCATTCCGAGATACAACACTTTAGGGCTGTCCTTATGTCTACTTTACTGCAAAAACCACTCAATATTGTCGCTGTGTCAGGCGGTTTAAATACTCCGTCTAAAACTGAGGCATTGGTACAAGAAATATTAAATGAACTGGGCGATGCAACCCCAATCCATGTACATTTCATTAAATTCAGCGAAATTGGCCATTTACTCGGTGGTGCGATTTACCGCAACCAACTGCCACAACGTGTGCAAGATGACTTAGCCGCGGTCGAAGCTGCCGATGCGTTGATTGTTGGAACACCAGTTTACCGTGCTTCATTTACTGGTTTATTCAAACACTTTTTCGACTTTGTTGAGCAAACGGCGCTGGTCGATGTACCAGTACTGCTTGCAGCTTCAGGCGGCAGTGAGCGTCATGCGTTGGTACTGGAGCATCAACTTCGCCCACTATTTAGTTTCTTCCAAGCGCAAACTTTACCTATTGGAGTCTATGCCACAGACAAAGACTTTACCCCAGCGTATACCATCCACAGTGAATTATTACGAGATCGCATCACCCTTGCTGTGGCCCGTGCTTTACCCATTCTAGAATGGGCACCTGCCAAAGGTCAGCGTGCAGAAGTGGTGAAAGAAAAAACCCAACTTGCCAATCAGAACTTGGGTATCAACACACAAATCGAACAAGACGATGTACTGCCTTCAGCCGCAGTTCCGAATTTAGATGCAGCCGAGTCTCGCTTGCATCAGAAAAAAGCCAAACCACAGGTCGCTTAACGCAAAAAGCATTGAGAGGGTTTTCACATGTCACAACAGAATAAAAATATTACGTTTGCTTATTGGGTTCCCAATGTCAGCGGTGGCTTAGTGGTGAGTAATATTGAGCAGCGCACAGACTGGAGTTATGACTATAACGTCCGTTTAGCGCAGGCTGCGGAAAAAAATGGCTTTGACTATGCCCTGACTCAGATTCGTTTTACTGCGGGTTATAACGCAGAAAACCAACATGAGTCGGTCAGTTTTAGTCACGGTATTTTAGCCAAAACCAGCAAACTCAAAGTCATTGCCGCTATTTTACCTGGCCCGTGGAAACCCGTACTTGCCGCAAAACAGCTTGCAACCATCGACCACTTAACCCAAGGGCGTATTGCGATTAATGTGGTTAGTGGTTGGTTCCGTGGCGAATTTGATGCTATTGGTGAAGTATGGCCTGAACATGACCAACGCTATGCTCGCTCAGAAGAATTTATTCGTGCATTAAAAGGTGTTTGGACCCAAGACAACTATAGTTTTGATGGAAAATACTACCAGTTCAAAGACTACACCTTGTCCCCCAAACCTATGCAAAAGCCGCATATTGAAATTTTCCAAGGCGGCAGCTCTCGTGCTGCACGGGATATGGCTGCACGAGTTTCAGACTGGTATTTTACCAATGGCAATACCCCTGATGAACTCAAAAAACAGATTGATGATATTCGTGTAAAAGCCCAACAGAATGGCCATCAGGTCAAAATTGGGGTAAATGCTTTTATCATTGCCCGAGATACCGAGGAAGAAGCGAAAACGGTTCTGCAAGAAATTATTGATAAAGCCAATATTCAAGCAGTACACGCCTTTGGCGAGGCCACCCGTGAAGCGGGTGCAGCAACACTGGAAGGTGAAGGCAACTGGGCCAAATCGAGCTTTGAAGATTTGGTTCAATACAATGATGGCTTTAAAACCAATTTGATTGGTACACCACGCCAAATTGCGGAACGTATTGTGGAATTAAAAGCCGTCGGTGTAGATTTAATCCTTTCAGGTTTTTTACATTTTATCGAAGAGGTTGAATACTTCGGTGCCAAAGTGTTGCCATTGGTTCGTGAGTTGGAAGCTCAACAGCAATCCGTTGAGACTGCCAAATCTGCTTAGCTCGGTAAGCAACAGACACGAACTAAAAAATAATAATGATAGGTGACTCTATTCTTCCCTCAGGGCTCGGCTTGAGGGTTTTTTTATTGGTGTATAATCCGCACAAAGTAAAAAATAACCATTTTATATGAACAACAGCCAACCCTCTAAATTCATTAATCTTTCTTTGGCCTTTTTATGGGGCTATCAAGGTTTAGTTCCTAAAATCCTTTTTATCAATCCCGATGAGATTGCCATTTGGCAAACTTTTGGGCTTTCCTACACACAGGCCCAACTGGCAGGTCAGGGCTCAGGTGTGCTTGAGTGTGTTTTTGCTTTATTGTTCCTCTTTAATTCCAGTAAATATCTGCATTACCTCAGTATCTTTAGCTTAGTGTTTTTATTCGCACTGGTCGCTTTTCTAATACCAGACAGTCTCATTCGTGCTTTTAATCCTGTGGTCATGAACCTTGCAATGATCAGTCTATCCATTTGTTATTGTATGCTTCACAGTCAACAAGCGACTTCCTTTAGTTCACAAAGTAAAGGATTCATATGAATTCAAAATCAGGTTGCATCGTCATTACAGGCAGTTCTAAAGGTATCGGCTTGGGTTTAGCTCAAGCCTTCTTGGAACAGCAACAAGCCGTTGTGATTTCTGGGCGAAATAGCACAGATTTACAGCGCACCCTGCAACAGCTACGGCATCGTTTTCCCGCTGCGCTGATTCATGCTGTCACTTGTGATGTCACGCAGATCCATGAAGTACAAATGCTTTGGGATGAAGCCATTCAACAATTTGGTGCTGTTCAGATTTGGATTAATAATGCAGGCAGTTGTACTGCGACACTAGACTTTAAAGATCTCGCAGCAGCAGAAATACAGACAGTGGTGCAAACCAATATTCTAGGCAGTATGTTCGGCTCACAAGTGGCCTTAAACGGCATGCTGGCACAAGGCTATGGTCAAATTTTCAATATGGAAGGTTGGGGTACTCGAGGCGAATGGAGTGCAGGCATGACCGCCTATGCCACCACCAAACGTGCCATAGGGTACTTTAGTCAAGCCCTGTTTAAAGAAACCAAACAGACCCACATTCAAGTCGGTACACTCAGTCCCGGAATGGTAGCAACTGACCTACTGGTATCCTCTTGGCAAAATGGCAATGTTCAGCACTGGAACAAAATGAAACGGCTTTTTTTGTTTATTATCGATCCTCCTGAGGTGGTCTGCCGCTATTTGGCCCAACGTATTTTAGAGAATAAACGTCGCCATACTCGAATCGTATGGATGACGCCCTTACGGCTGTTGCTCCGATTTTTGCGGCCCTATTATTGGCGTCGAAATCCCATTAAAGATACAGCTTTAGCGCATCTCAACTCAAAATAATACCACATCAAGTTGTAGATCATTTACATTAAACATAACCCCCGAATTAGGAAGACTTCTGATGTACAC
This sequence comes from Acinetobacter sp. Gutcm_16, assembly GCF_028649355.1. Classification (NCBI taxonomy): domain Bacteria; kingdom Pseudomonadati; phylum Pseudomonadota; class Gammaproteobacteria; order Moraxellales; family Moraxellaceae; genus Acinetobacter; species Acinetobacter sp. Gutcm_16. The sequence continues at coordinate 293,450 of NZ_JAQSUV010000036.1, forward strand.
AGGTATTGTACAAGGCTTAGAGAAAATTCTAGATGTCCGTCAAGGCGACGGTTTTAGCACCCTTGTCGTTTCAAATACACACAACTTTTTTCACGATGTCTTCATCGGTGCAAGTGTAGCTATCAATGGCACCTGCTTAACTGCAACGCACATCGATCTGACCGCCAATCAAGTCCATTTTGATGTCTCAGATTTGACTCGACGCCTGACCACTTTAGGCACTTTACAGGCAGGTGATGAGGTGAATATTGAACGTTCAGCCAAAGTCGGAATGGAAAATGGGGGGCATAACTTGTATGGACATATCGAAGGAACGGCTACAGTAAAGCAGCTGAGCCGTCACGGCGAGACTCTGCATTTGGATCTTCACATTCCAGAAGGCAATATTAAATACTTTTTCTTAAAAGGTTTTATTGGTCTGAATGGTTGTAGCCTCACCGTCAACCATGTTGATCGTAACAACCATGAAATTTCAGTTGATTTGATTCCTGAAACCTTGCGTCTAACCACGTGGGCATCGGTACAAATCGGCGATGCAGTCAATTATGAAATTGATCAGATGACACGGACGATGGTGGATACCTTAGAAAGCATCCATCAGCGTTAAACTGCGTTTTTTGACATTACAGCTGTACAAAAGCGCCTAACTCAGGCGTTTTCTGTATTTTAAAAATGTTATTTATCAAAATGATATACGTATAATTTCAATATTAAGCATCAATCAACTTACCGATACTCATCCCCCTTTTCGACTCTTCTCAGTTCAAATCTCTAAGGGTTGAGCTTCATATTTCACATCAATAATCGCTGCCAAAAACTACGACTAAAGTCGTATAAAATTTCCGCACAGGAGAGATTGTTCAAAATTTACATGTTGCATGCAACATGCTACTATCAATTTTAGATCCAGTTGAGATAGTCATTGGTACTGTAATCTGACCAGTTTTCACGTTTTTCCGATTCTTGGTTTATCAGTAGCGTAGCGGTATTGATTATGTGAGCTTTCATCAAGTTAGCGGCTTGTTGAGCATCTCCACTCACAAATGCATGATGTAACTTTAAATGGTCATCAAAGGTCTGTATACAATTTCGCGAATGCGGAATGGTTGCAGAACCCGCGATTAACACTTGGTTACGGGTATTGCTAATAATATCAATCGCTTTCTGATTGCCCACAATTTGTAACAACGCTAAATGGTAATCCCGGTCAGCTTTTAGAGTCCCTGTAATGTCATTTGAGGCCGCCTTCAGTTTGAACTCCTCAAAAATAGCATTCAAATGTTCAATATCTTGCTCTGTTCTGACCTTAGTTGCACGGTAGACCAGAGGAACCTCCAGCATCAATCGGATTTGAAAGGATTCAATCATTGTGGTGAATGTTGTCGGAATAATACGTATCCCTTTATTTTTCTCAATTTTCACAATACCAATCTTTTCAAGCATTTGTGCTGCTTCACGTACAGGTGTGCGTGAAATGCCGCCAAGCATCTGACCCAATTCTGTTGCTGAGTACAAGACATTGAACTGTAAGTGATTATTGATAATTGCATCCTGCAAAATTTCAAAAGCTTCTTCAGTTAATGTTTTTGGTTTTTGGATCAGTTTCATGAGGTTTTACAAAGGGAATCAATATGCTGAATAAACATTATGCCATCATCGGGGGGGGAATCAATGGATTGGCTGTTGCCCGCCAACTTCTGTTGGACTATCCAGATGCCCGTGTCACGGTATTTGAAAAAGAAACTGATGTTGCCATGCATCAATCTAGCCATAATTCAGGTGTAGTACATGCTGGACTATATTATGAACCAGGTGGCTTAAAAGCCCGCTTATGCCGTCGTGGTGCGACACTGGTTCAACAATACTGTACTGAAAACCAAATTCCCTATGATGAATGTGGCAAAGTCGTGGTTGCACTCTCTAAAGATGAAGAAGGCCGTCTCGACGCAATCTACAAAAAATCAATGGCCAACCAAGTTCCTGATGTCCGTATTCTGCAAGCTGGCGAAATTCAAGACGTCGAGCCGAATTGTATTGGGACCAAAGCCCTCTATTCCCCACGTACCGCAATTGTCAGCTACGGTGCAATTGCCAAAAAAATTGCAGAAGAAATTAAACAGAAAAATGGCACCTTGGTATTGGGTCGAAAAGTCATTAATTTGACGGAAAAAAATAATAAAGTCAGCATACATTTTGATGATCATGAGGTCTATCCAACCCAGTTTGACTACGTCGTAACCTGTGCAGGTTTACAGTCTGACCGACTTGCGAGCAATTCAGGCGATATTGCCACGCCAAAAATTGTCCCATTCTTTGGTCAATACTATGTGATTGATGAACAATTCAAAAATCATGTCAAAGGTCTGATTTATCCTGTACCCGATCCTAAATATCCATTTTTAGGGGTGCATTTCACCAAACGAATTGATGGTCAGATGACCATTGGACCAAATGCGTTTATTTCGTTTGGCCGTGAAAACTATACAGGTAATAAATTTAACCTCACCGATATTTACGACTTCCTCACTTACAAAGGTTTCTGGAAATTCTCATCTAAAAACATGCCAGCAGCGGTACGAGAGCTGAGAACGGTGCTCAGCCAAACCAATTTTGTCGCAGAAGCAGCCAAATATGTGCCATCTCTTGCTGACGTCTCTGTTGAACCTGCAACACGTGGCATTCGAGCTCAAGCTATGGAAGCTGATGGCTCATTGGTCGATGACTTTGTCATTCGCAAACAAGGCAATATCACCCATATTCGTAATGCCCCGTCTCCGGGTGCGACCTCCTCTTTAGCGATTGCCGAATATATTGTGCGCGAAGTCATGTCTCACCACTAATAAAAAACTGACTCTCATAAAGGAATATCAAATGAGCAATACTCATGAAACAGAATTAGAAAAAAAGAAGCGACTCAAAAAAGTAGCAACCGCAACCATTGTCGGCTCCATGTTAGAGTGGTATGACTTCTATCTGTATGCCACCATGGCCTCGATTGTCTTTGCTAAAGTGTTTTTTGACACTTCAGACCCAGGTAGTGCCAGTCTGAAAGCCTTTGCTACTTTCGCGATTGGCTTTATCGCACGCCCTCTAGGGGGGCTGTTCTTTGGCTATTTTGGCGATAAATATGGTCGTAAGAAGATGCTGTTTGTCACCTTCTTGTTGATGGGATTATGTACCACGGCCATTGGTCTAATTCCTACCTATGAATCCATCGGTATCTGGGCAGCAGTGTTGTTGGTGACCTTCCGTATTATTCAGGGTCTCGGTGCAGGGGCTGAATTTGCAGGGGCTGCGATTACCTCGTATGAACATGCCTCTGAAGATAAACGCGGTAGTCAAGGTGCATGGCCTGCCCTAGGTCTAAACCTAGGACTCCTACTCTCTTCACTTACGGTCTTTTTATTAACCTTAAATGGTGATGAGTTCTTAATTAATGGTGGTTGGCGTATTCCATTTATTCTCAGTTTTGTGCTGGTGATTATTGGTTTATGGGTACGTAAGAGTTTGCCTGAAACGCCTGATTATGCTGAAGCACACGTCGAAAAATCGACTGAAAATCCATTTAAACAGATCTTAAAAACCAATATGAAAGGTCTAAGCGTGGTCTTTCTGATTGCAATTGGCTATAACGCCTTGAGCTATATTTTTAAAACCTTCTCTTTGGCTTATTTAACTCAATTCCAAGGTGTTACGGCACATGTCACTTCATTATCCGTGACCATTGCAAGTTTGGTCGCCATCTTCACTGTACCATTCTTCGGTTGGTTGTGTGACAAATGGAACAGTAGAAATGTTCTGATCTTAGGTGGTTTTCTCTCAATCCTGTTTGCCTATCCATTTATGAAATTACTGGAAACAGGAAACAACACTTCAATCTACATCGCTTTAGCGATTGGGACAGGTATTCTTGCTCCAATGATGTTCGCACCACAGGGATCTTTCCTCAGTCGTCAGTTTGCCGTGGAGAACCGTTCTACTGGAGTAAGTACAGGCCGCGAAATTGGAACAGCAATTGCAGGGGGCTTAGCACCTTTAGGTGCCTTGTCATTGGTAGCCGCTTCACCAACCCATTCCACGACAGGCGTGATTCTAATTTTAGCGCTAGCAGGTTTATTTGTGGTCGTAACTGCTTTTTGCGATCAAGGCTATAAATTCTCCAAACATAAAAACTAAATACTTGAATAGCTGTTCGTCCACAAAGACAAAACCCATGTCTGAAATTTAAGACATGGGCTTTTTGGCTTCAGCCAACATTTATCCGTTTGGATAAACTTCTTTAATCAACACTTCGACCACTTGTGGTTCAGCCAGCGTCGATGTATCGCCCAAACTATCTAACTCGTTCGCCGCAATTTTTCTTAAAATACGGCGCATAATTTTACCTGAACGTGTTTTCGGTAAAGATGGTGCCCAATGTAAGGCATCTGGTGTCGCCACAGGACCGAGTACCTTTCGTACCCACTGAATCAGCTCTGCACGGAGTTCTTCCGTTTGTGCAGTGCCCGCTTGTAAAGTGACAAAGGAACAAATTCCTTGCCCTTTGATGTCATGTGGCATTCCTACTACGGCAGCCTCAGCCACCGCCTCATGTGCCACCAAAGCACTTTCCACTTCGGCCGTGCCTAAGCGGTGCCCTGACACATTTAGTACATCATCGACTCGACCTGTGATCCAGTAGTAACCATCTTTATCACGGCGTGCACCATCGCCCGTGAAATACGTTCCCGGATAAGTTGCAAAATACGCTTCGATAAACCGCTCAGGATCCCCCCAAATGGTTCGCATTTGTCCCGGCCATGAATCCTTAATCACCAGATTGCCTTCGGCCTCACCTTCTAACTCTTTGCCTTCAGCATCAACCAAAGCGGGTTGAATCCCAAATAAAGGACGCGTTGCAGAGCCTGGTTTAAGTGGTGTCGCACCCGGAAGTGGAGAAATTAAAATTCCGCCTGTTTCAGTTTGCCACCAAGTATCCACCACTGGGCAACGGCTTTCCCCCACCACTGTGTAGTACCAATTCCATGCTTCAGGGTTGATCGGCTCTCCGACGGAACCAATTAAACGCAAACTGCTACGATCACTCTCACGGACAAAGGCATCCCCTTCACGCATCATGGCGCGGATCGCTGTCGGTGCCGTGTATAAAATCGTCACATTGTGTTTGTCGACAATATGCCCTGTACGTGCCCAACTTGGATACTGTGGGATTCCTTCAAACATCACCGTTGTGGTTCCATTCGACAAGGGGCCATACAGCACATAAGAGTGCCCTGTAATCCAGCCCACATCGGCGGTACACCAAAAAACATCATCTTGTTTTAAGTCGAACACTTCACGGAAGGTACTATTCACATAAGTTAAATAACCGCCTGTGGTATGCAGCACCCCTTTGGGCTTACCCGTTGAACCTGAGGTATATAAAATAAATAGGGGATCTTCGGCATTCATCGGTTCAGGTGGACAAATCTCGTTGACGGTCATGATCTCCATGTGATACCACAAATCACGCTCTTCTTTAAGCGTGATTGGATTGCCTGTACGGTGCACCACAATCACGTTCTGTACTGAGTCTGTCCCGGGTAGATTCAATGCTGCATCTACATTTTCTTTCAGCGGAATCGGTTTCCCCCCGCGCATTCCAGAGTCTGCGGTAATCACAATTTTGGCTTGACTGTCATCAATTCGGCTTGCCAATGAATCAGGCGAGAAACCACCAAACACCACACAATGCACGGCACCGATTCGGGCACAGGCCAACATCGAAATGGCTGCTTCTGAAATCATGGGCATATACAGCACCACACGATCGCCTTTCACCACACCATGCTTTTTTAGGACATTGGCAAAACGACACACTTCGTCATACAGTTCAGCAAAGGAAATGATTTTATGGCGTGACGGATGGTCACCTTCCCAAATAATGGCAGGTTTATACGGATGCTCTTTTAAGTGGCGATCAAGGCAGTTAGCACTTAGGTTTAACTGCCCATCGGCAAACCATTCAATTTTAAAATTATCTTTGTCATAACTGGTGTTTTTAACTTGGCTAAAAGGCTTGATCCAATCTAGCTTCAAAGCTTGTTCAGCCCAATATTCATCAGGTTGTTCTATCGATTTTTGATAACGTTCAAAATATTCTTGTTCATTGGTGCGCGCAGTTTTTTCAAATTCAGCAGGTACAGGATAGACTTCTTTCATATCATACTTCCTTATATTCTGACTCTCATCGCGAGAGTTCATGCCACAGTTATTAGTTTATTATTGGACTGCATAACCACAGTATGACGATTGTTTTTTAAACAGATCAACACGGCTTTGGTCGTATATTATTTCTACAATTTAAAACACATTTTATAGTGATCATTCAAGGAGATCCTGTGTTTAATCCGTAACATGAACAAAGCTGAACTCAGTAAAGTCGCTCCAGCTAGGCTTTTTTAAGCATATTGTTACACTTCAGTCGGTACTATTTCATGCACAAGGAGCATGACTTAGTGCCTTCAATTCAAAACTAAAGCGTTTAAAAAACATAAATATGGGTTTTTATCCGTCTATCAATCACCCAGAATGCGATAATTTCATACGTATTTCTCTATTAAACGCACACATTTTTCAGGCAAAATATGCCAAATTTTCAGCGATTGGAGCACCAGTGTCAGAACAAAATCATAGCTTGAGCGAGGTTGCTCAAGGTACGTCAGAGATGCTACATGACGCGACAGCAAAAACCACGCAAAGTGTGATTGCACATACTGCAAAATATAATGATGCCTATTCCACCATCGACAAATTTATCGATGGTTTTTGGGAGCGTATGCCTTATTTTTGTATTGCACTGATTACCTTCGTCATTTTTTATTTGCTCTCCAAACTGTTTAAGCTTTTTGTTCGTAAAGCACTGTCTGATCGTTCTTATACCAAGCAAAACCTTGTTCTAGTCCTGAATCGTGTCGGCAGTTCAGCCATCGTCTTTATTGGCTTCCTGATTGCCATGGTGATTGCAATTCCAGGTTTCACACCCGGTCAGTTGATGAGTGCTTTGGGGATTGGTTCTGTTGCCATTGGTTTTGCATTTAAAGATATCTTCCAAAACCTTCTTTCAGGGATCCTGATTTTACTGGGTGAACCGTTTAAGATTGGCGATGACATCATCGTCTCGGGTATGGAAGGCAACGTTGAAGATATTCAAATTCGTGCCACTTACTTACGTGCGCCAGATGGTCGCCGTATCGTGATTCCGAATGCGACTGTGTATACCAGTGCAGTCACTGTCAACACTGCCTATCCACGTCGTCGCTGCGAATTCTTGGTCGGTATTGGTTATGAAGATGACATCAAAAAAGCCAAAGATATTATTTTAGGCATTTTAGACCGAGACACGACTATTTTAAGTCAACCAGGTTTTAGCGTGAACGTCGCTGCACTTGCAGATTTTTCGGTGAATCTCAAAGTCCAATGGTGGGTCAACACCACAGAAACTACGGTATCTGGCTCGATCAGTTCGGTACAAGAATATGTGGTTCAGGCCTTTGCTGAGCAAGGAATTTCTATTCCATACCCAGTCCAAGAAGTTCGCGTCGCAAAAAATGACAGCTACCCAACAGAAGCCTCAACCGCTAAATAAGCGTCCTAAAACATAAGGGATCACGGTTTCAGTCCGAATAATACGGTTGCCTAAGCTCATCACTTGGCAGCCGTTTTTTACAAGTAGGTCAACTTCGTAAGGGATAAATCCACCTTCCGGTCCGATCACAACCGTACAGGGATGCTGAATCGCAAAAGGCATTTTGGCATCGCTATAAGGATGTGCCACATAAGCAGGACAATCGGCTGAAATCAGACTTGGCAATTGATCTTCAACAAAAGGCTTAAAGCGTTTATAAATTTCAATTTTGGGTGCAACCGTATCACCTGCCTGCTCTAGCCCCAAAGTCACATATTGGTCCAACTGTTGTAAGAACGGGGTTTGCCAATAACTTTTATCGACCCGATAGCTGTGCAGCAAAATGATTTTTTCAACCCCTAAAGTCACCGCATCCATAATCAAACGACGCAGAACTTTAGGGCGTGGCATCGCGACAATTAAAGTCACGGGTAGTTTGGCTGGTACAGGTTCTTCATATAAGGGTTTTATGCGTACAGCTGTTTCGGAAACCTCAACCACTTGCGTAAGATGACGCTTTCCGTTTTGTATCCCGACTTTTAACGTATCACCGGCTTTCAGCTCTAAATGACGATGCAAATGTTCAAGCTGGCGCTTGGCACTAATGGACCAGAGTTCAGATTCAGTTTGTCGCGGGTCTAAGAGAACGATATTCATAATTTGAAAAAACTACTTTAAACTGTGCGAACTCGTGATATTCAGCAGCTTAATCACTCATAGCCACAAATAACAATATAAATTTAAAGCCCCTGTGTAGGCATGACCCTACTTTTGAAAGAGCAAAAGTAGGCAAAACTCTTTGTTAGGCTGATAGTACATCCCTATACCACAGCCTAACGGTGGCATCCCTGCCACCTCACCGTTCCTATTTATTGTGAATAGTCTATAAATAAGCATCAATCACTTGAATATGCTTTTTCAAAGAGCCCGTATTTAACTGCATAATCTTTTGTGCAGATTGATTCAGTGTATTGGCCTGCTCGGCATCCTCTAACAGTGTCATCAACACCACGGCAGCTTGTTCAGCATCCTCAACAACTTTCACTGCATTGGCTTGTACAAATTCATCGACAATAGTTTGGAAATTAAAATAGTTTTTGCCCAAAACCGTCGGCACATGTAACGCAATTGGCTCTAAAATATTATGTCCGCCACCCGGTTCATTTAGTGATCCCCCGACAAAACAAGCGTTCGATAAGGCATACCATAACCACATCTCCCCCATCGAATCGGCTAAATAGACTTGGGTTTCCGCCTCTATTCTTTGTCCCGTACTTCTGCGAGTGGTGTTTAAATTTAAACTTTGCGTGATGTTAAAGACCTCATCAAAACGCTCTGGGTGACGCGGCACAGCAATACACAACATTTCAGGCTGTGTATCCAAATATGGCTTAAGCGCACTTAACAGTTTTTGTTCTTCAGGTGCATGAGTACTGGCAATAGTAATGATCTTACGCCCAACGAGCGACCATTCTTTCTTGAGCTGAACTGCTTGTTTGACAAAAGATTCTGGCGCATGAATATCAAACTTAATACTCCCCACCACCTGTGTTACCGATGGCGCTGCACCGAGCTGAATAAAGCGCTCTGCAGCTGCCTGATCTTGTGCCAAGAGCTGATCTATTCCGTGTAACATCGGCTGCGTCAGGCTAGACACTTTGGCATAGCCTTTGGCTGATTTTTCAGAAAGACGTGCATTAATCAAGATACATGGCACCTGACTCTGCCCCGCTTGGGCAATTAAATTCGGCCAGAGTTCAGTTTCAACCAAAGCCAAAAGTTTGGGCTGATACAATGCGAAAAACTGGCGAACTAAAGGTTTTTGATCCGCAGGTAAATATACAGCTTGGAACAGATCTAGATAAGGTGCTTTTAAAAATAGTGATTTGGCCCGCGCCTGACCCGTTTTGGTGGTATTGGTCACCAAGACTGGATGACCCGCTTTTAAATAATGCTCGATGAGAGGCTGCGCTGCATTGGTTTCACCCACCGACACCACATGGAACCAAATCGCTTGGCGATTTTTAACCGGTTGAAACGGCCCGAAACGTTCGAGACATTCTTGTTGAAATTGTTCTGTAGTCTCTGCACGTTTTTTTATTTTAGACTTATACAGCGGTTTGATCAGCGCAAGTGCTGCGTTATACCAAAAAGGAGTAGCCAAATACGTGCTCCAAAAATCAATGCAAAAATAAAACAGCGCAACTCATATTATCCCATGAATTGCGCTGTTATCTTGTCGCGAATTTAACGGAAAAGCAATTTAAACCGCAGCAGTTTCCATTTCAGCTAAAGTCGGATAGTCCACATAGCCTGCCGCGACATCTGTTCCAATCATGTTTTCCAGTTTCAATTCATTCAGTGGCGCATCTTGTAGTAGACGCTCATACAGGTCTGGATTGGCAATATAATCCTTACCCCAAGACACTGCATCAGCCTGACCCGATTCCAATAGATCAATCGCATCTTCACGGCTTAAACGCATATTGGCAATCAATGGCACACCACCCGAACGTTGTTTCAGGTAAGTACTGATACTGTCGTCTGCCAAATATTCACGGGTAAAGAAGAACGCAATCTGACGTTGACCCAGTTGCTCCAGTGCATAACCAAAGGTTTCACGTGGATCATCATCGCCCATGTCATGCTCATCACCGCGTGGTGCCAAATGCACACCAACACGACCTGCACCCCACACTTCAATCAGTGCATCGACCACTTCTAACAACAAACGTGCACGATTTTCTACGCTGCCACCATATTGGTCATCACGTAAGTTAGTTGAACTTTGCAAGAACTGGTCAATCAAATAGCCATTGGCTGCGTGCAATTCAACCCCATCAAAGCCCGCAGCTTTGGCATGAATCGCAGCCTGTTTATACTGTTCAACAATGCTCTGAATTTCAGCAACCTCTAATGCACGAGGCACCACATATTCACGTTTCGGACGCAATAAGCTGACATAGCCTTTTTGTTGTACACGACTTGCTGAAACTGGGGTTTCACCATCCAATAAATCAGGATGCGATACACGACCAACATGCCACAACTGCGCCACAATTAAGCCCGCTTGGTCATGTACAGCTTGAGTGACTTGTTTCCAGCCTTCAACTTGAGCTTCATTAAATAGCCCCGGGGTATTCAAATAGCCATTGGCTTCTTCAGAAATCACGGTCGCTTCAGAAATGATCAAACCTGCACTTGCACGCTGTGCATAATACTCCGCCATCATGGCTGTTGGCACACGGTCTGCCGTTGCACGACTTCGTGTTAAAGGAGCCATAATGACACGGTTTTTTAAGTGTAGATCACCTAAAGTTAAAGGAGTATTCAGTTCAGCCATAGTCGCCTCGATCGTCACTTTTTTCAATTAAAGTGAACGTTGCAAATGTTCGATATATTGCTGAATCAACGCTTCATTGCGCGAAAAATAAGACCATTGTCCATATTTTTCCACTTGAATTAAACCAGCCTGCTGTAGCACAGACAAATGATTCGACATCGTCGATTGCGATACATTTCCCAACCGTTCGATATGACCTGCACATACGCCGCGTCTAAAGTCACCACATTCGTCACTCGATAAAAATTGTTCCGGTTTTTTTAACCATTCCAAAATTTGGCGACGCGTTGGATTAGCCAAGGCTTTAAAAATTAAATCTATATCCATACTCAAGACACGTTTAATGGGCAGCAAAGCGTTGTCAGCTTGTTTTACCTAATATATCGCATTTTTTCGATTTTAATATCGATTTTTTTAGATATATTGTGAAATAACTGATAACACTTTGCTTTCATTCATCATTTAAATTACAAACCTTGTTTTAAGCTTGCTTCAATAAACTTATCAAGGTCACCATCTAGTACTGCACCTGTGTTGGAGTTTTCAACACCTGTACGTAAGTCTTTAATACGCGAGTCATCCAATACATAAGAACGAATCTGACTGCCCCAACCAATATCCGACTTCGAATCTTCAAGTGCTTGAGCCGCTTCGTTACGTTTGCTCATTTCCAACTCATACAACTTCGCACGTAACTGTTTCCACGCATGGTCACGGTTGGCATGTTGTGAACGTTGGTTCTGACACGCCACCACAATGCCTGTTGGCGCGTGGGTTAAACGTACCGCAGAGTCTGTTTTGTTAATGTGCTGACCACCTGCACCCGAAGCACGATAGGTATCGGTACGCACGTCAGATGGGTTGATATCAATTTCAATGTTGTCATCGACTTCTGGCGAGACAAACACAGCAGAGAACGACGTATGACGGCGGTTACCCGAGTCAAATGGCGATTTACGTACTAAGCGATGCACGCCCGATTCGGTACGCAACCAACCATAGGCATATTCACCTTCAACACGAATCGTTGCTGACTTAATCCCAGCCACGTCGCCGTCTGATTCTTCCATCAATTCAGCTTTAAATCCGTGACGTTCAATCCAACGCATATACATACGCAGTAGCATTGACGCCCAATCCTGCGCTTCTGTACCACCTGAACCAGCTTGAATTTCCACATAACATGGATTTGGGTCCATTGGATTACTGAACATACGGCGGAATTCAAGCTTCGCTAACTCTTCTTCTGCAGAGGTCAATTCAGCTTGGACATCAGCCAACAGACTTTCATCATCGGCTTCGACTGCCAAATCAAGCATCGCTTGCGCATCTTCAAGCTGCGTTGCCAAACCATCTAACACATTTAAGACGTTTTCAAGTTCGCCTTTTTCTTTGGCCATGGCTTGTGCACGGTTTTGATCATTCCAAATCGCTGGGTCTTCTAATTCACGGAGAACCTCTTCTAAACGCTCTTTTTTCAGATCGTAGTCAAAGATACCCCCGTAATGTGAGACCACGGTCGTTTAAGTCTTTTAATTGGTTTAGATACGGATTAATTTCCACGTGAATTACTCTCAATCAATATAAAGCGAAAAATAGCCGCTGATTATATCACAGTCGACGGCTAGGATTATTCATCTCAAATTCGACAAAAACACACCCTTCTTTCTAGAGATTAAAACTGTTTAGCCTCCAAAAAAGCATTCTCTTGAACCGCAATCAAGCTGCATATAAATGCGAACCATCCCATAAAATACATACCGGAGAAGTGATCTCAACAGACAAACGGACTAAACATTTTGAGTTAAAATTGATTAAAATAGCGTCAAAAATTATGAAATCCACAGAATCTACACAATTTTAATAAAACAAAACATTATAAATTTATAATTTATTATCAATCATTTAAATTTAAAAAATTACACGATGTAACCGTAGATACAGAGCATTAACTTTCCTTTGGTTGACGCTTTTTTATTTTGCCCTAGACTGAAGTTGTAACAAAAAATTAATGAAATACAGTTCCACTTACGAGGGGTACATACCATGAAAAAATTAGCAATTGCTTCAGCATTACTTTCCGCTCTAGCGATCACAGGTACTGCACATGCATACCAAGCAGAGGTGGGTGCTTCAGCTGGCCTAATTGATCCAGACAACGGTAGTTCAAGTGGCTCTTTTGGCGTAGATGGCACATACTATTTCAATCCAGTTCAAACACGTAATGCGCCACTTGCAGAAGCAGCTTTCTTAGACCGTGCAAGTAACGTTAACGCAAAATACCAATACGACGAAGTCGGTGATGATGAGCGTCATCAATATGGTGTCGGTGCTGAAGTTTTCATCCCGAACTCAGACTTTTACCTAGGTGGTAAAGTGGGTCGTGATGATTATTCTTTTGACAATGGCGGTGACTTTGATACCACCGTTTATAGCGCTGAAGTCGGTTATTTACCTGCACCAGGCTTATTAATTGCTGCGGGTTTAAAAGGTTATGACAACGACTATAACGACGGTGTCGATCCAACTTTACGTGCTAAATATGTGACCACACTGAGCAATGGTAAAGACATTAACTTAGAAGCAGGCGCAGCTTTTGGTGATCTTGATGAATACAATCTTAAAGGCGATTACTTCATCGATAAAACTTTAAGCTTAGGTGCTGACTATTACAGCAATGACTTAAGTGATACTAGCGAATTTGGTATCAATGCCCGTAAATTCTTTACTCCACAAGTCAGCCTTGAAGGCCGTGTTGGCTTTGGTGAAGTTGGCAACAACGACTACAACAAATTCGGTGTAGCTGCGAAATACCGTTTCTAAGACCAGTCAATAAAACCTTACATACAAAAAGCCCATTTTCGAATGGGCTTTTTGCCCTCTCATAAAGCATTGTTATAAATAAAGATTGACTCCCTGCTACTTTTTTGTACACTTCGTTACAACTGTCATAGAACAGTCATATTTTTATAACAAAGAGAGAACCTCTAAAATGCTTAAAAAAATTGCGCTGACCACAGCACTAATCGCAAGCTTCGGGACTGCACATGCTTACCAAGCGGAAATTGGTGGCACCATTGCTGTGGCTGATCCTGATCATGGGGATACTTCAACAGGTTTTGCCTTAGATGGCACATATTATTTCAATCCTGTTCAAGTCAAAAATAATCCGCTGAATGAGGCTGCGTTCTTAAACCGCTCAAGTAATCTCAATGGCGAAGTTTCATATATTGATTATGACGTATACGAAGTCACTGCATTTAATGTTGGACTTGAGTATTTTATTCCAAATTCTGATTTTTACCTGAACGGTAATATTGGGCAAACTAAACATGAAGCGGACGGTGTTGAAGACCTAGATACCACCATTTATTCTGCTGAAGTAGGTTACCTACCTGTCCCTGGTTTATTGATTGCGGCGGGCCTACTTGGTTACGATAATGATTATGGTGATGATGTCGATCCAACCTTACGTGCTAAATATGTCACTCAAGTCGGTGCTTATGACATGAACTTTGAAGGTGGTGCATCTTTTGGTGATATTGATGCCTACAGCTTTGGAGCTGACCTATATTTAGATAAAACCCTAAGTTTGGGTCTTGGTTTCTCTGATACAGATGGGAAAGATGCTGATGTATTTACCATCCGCGCGAAAAAGTTCTTCACGCAACAAGTCAGCGTAGAAGGTGCAATTGACTTTGCTGATGATGGCAATGTGTTTGGCCTACGTGGTGCTTACCGCTTCTAATTGCAACTAAAATGTATTAAAAAAACCGCTCTATAGAGCGGTTTTTTAGTGTTGTTCTAAATGCAAAATGCGAAGTTGTACGCTGACATTGCCACGAAATTCATTTTTATCCAGCTCATAGACCAAACGAATTTGATGGTTCATCTCATTGAACTGGTATTTGTCCGCCGCATTAAAAGCAATGGCATCCACGACCTGTCCATTGTCTAAAGCAACACGTAATTTTAAATGCACTTCTTTCAGCCAGCGAAAATCTAAAATTTGAAAATTTCCTTCAAAAATAGGCGCTGGAAACTTTTGCCCCCATGGGCTAATCTGCTGCAGAAGATCGACCGTTTCAACTTGAATATTCTGTGCAGCTAACTCGCCATCGGTCCATAAAGTCGCCGTAAATAAACCTTCATCCTGAGCTGCCATCAGTACTTCAAAGGCCTGCTTAAAATCTTCAAAATGGACTTTTTGAATGGTTAAACCCGCTGCCGCAGCATGCCCACCAAAGTGGCTGATCAAATGTGGATGTTGCTCAGCAACACACTCAATGGCATCGCGAATATGCACTCCTTCAATCGAGCGTGCTGAACCTTTGATATGTATCCCATCTTCATCTGCAGCAAACACAATACTCGGACGATGAAACTGTTCTTTTAAGCGCCCTGCAACAATGCCAATCACCCCTTGATGCCAATGCGGCTCGAACATAATTAAAGCCGCGGGTAAGACCGTATCATCTAGTTGAATTTGATCCAAGGCTATTAAGGCCTCTTGTTTCATCGTGGTTTCAACTTGACGACGTTCCACATTCAACTGATTCAGTTGTTCTGCCAATGGATAGGCAGAGGCAAAGTCCTGTGCTAATAGACATTCAATCCCGATATCCATGGTTTCCATGCGACCTGCCGCATTAATACGTGGTCCCAGTACAAACCCCAAATCTTGCGCTTTTAAAGTTGCAGCCTCTCGACCTGCAATCTCCAGTAGAGCACTGATACCAGGGCGGCATAAATGCTGTTGAATGCGCTTCAGGCCAACATCGACCAAGATGCGATTGTTATAGTCAAGACTGGCAACATCGGCATAAGTCCCCAAGGCCACCAAATCCAAATACTGACTCATGAGTGTCGAAGACTTATTTAGTTTTTTACGATAGGTCGATAAGTTAGCCAAGACATAAAAGGCCACACCCACCCCAGCTAAGGCTTTACTTGGAAAATCACACCCCAACTGGTTCGGATTCACTACCGCTTGGGCACTGGGAGTCGGTTTGGTGGTCAAATGGTGATCGGTAATAATCACCTGCATACCATGATCTTGCGCTTGTTTCACGCCGTCATGACTGGAAATACCATTATCAACGGTAATCAATAAATCAGGTGTAAAGCTGGTAAATGCTAAATCCGCAATCGCAGGCGTTAAGCCATAACCATATTTAAAGCGATCTGGAACCAGATACTCTACCTGCGCCCCCATTTCTCGCAAAGCCAAGATCATTAAAGCGGTGCTGGTTGCACCATCTGCATCATAATCACCCACAATGACAATTTTGTGTTGCTGATCAATTGCAGCATCCATCAACTGAACCGCTTCATTTAAGCCTTTCAGACTAGGGGCCAGTAAATGCTTGAGCTTTAACTCCAGCTCCTGCGTTGACGCCACCCCACGGCGGGCTAAAATTTCTGCAATAAACGCAGGAATGTCCTGAAATAATTCAGGACAGGTAATAAAGGGTCTTTGCTTAATTTGAATGGCTGACATTTATGGCATCAAACGTTTCAGCATCCAGACATCTTGCTGTTTTTCATAACTTAAACGGTCATGTAAACGGTTCGGACGCCCTTGCCAAAACTCATAGTAGTCGGGCTCGAGACGGTAGCCACCCCAAAAGAGGGGTTTATTGAGTTCTGATTTACCTTCAACTTGGTTCTGCAATTGCTCAAAACGTTGTTGCAAGACTTCACGGCTTTCAATCACGCCACTTTGTGGTGTACTGATATGTGCCGCAATTTGGCTATCTCGTGGGCGCTTATGATAGTAGTCCGTCGATTCTGCTTCAGAAATTTTAACCACTTTACCACCAATGCGAATCTGACGTTCCTGCTCTTGCCAATAAAACAGTAACTCTGCATATGGGTTTTCAGCCAAATCATTGCCTTTTTGACTGTCATAATTGGTATAAAAATCATAACCTGCTTCAGTTGCACCGCGCAGCAATACCGTTCGTACATGCGGACGACCCTGGACACTTGCTGTCGCCAGTGACATAGCATAGGGTTCGTGCAGTTGTGCTTCTAAAGCATGATTAAACCAAAGCAAGAACTGAGCATGTGGATGGGTTTCTACACGATCTTCTCGCAGCTCGCCTTTTTGATAACTTAAACGAAGCTCGCTGAGATCTTTAATTAAATCACTCATTTTTCACTCCTTATTAAGCTGCATTCGCACGTACAGCATCAGCCAATGTATTGGCTAAAGTGTTGACTTCATCGAGGTCATCCCCTTCCACCATGACACGAATCACAGGTTCAGTACCTGATTTACGAATCAACAAACGACCACGACCTTTGAGTTGTTGCTCGGCTTTATCAAATTCAGCCACCAAAGCAGGCACCGCATAAGGGTCAAACATCGCCTCTAAACGTACATTCACCAGCACATTCGGTAGAAGCTTAAAGTCAGCAACCAATTCATGAAGTGCTTTCTTCTGCTCGATCATCACGGTAAGGACTTGTAGGGCGGCAATAATGGCATCACCTGTGGTACTTTTATCCAAGGTTAAAATATGCCCTGATGGCTCACCACCAATGACCCAGCCTTTTTCTTCTAGGCCTTGTAGGACATAGCGATCACCCACATTCGCACGTAATAACGCTACACCGGCTCTTTCCAAAGCCAACTCTAAAGCCATGTTTGACATCAAGGTACCCACTATTCCAGCAGGCTTTTTAGCGCTCTGTGTCGCCAAGATATATAAAATATGGTCACCATCAATCAGCTTGCCATTTTTATCTACTAAAATAACGCGGTCTGCATCCCCATCAAAGGCAATCCCCAGATCAGCTTTGTGTTTCAGTACGAGTTGCTGCAAATGCTCAGGATGGGTCGAACCACATTGCTCATTGATATTTACACCGTTAGGCTCATTATGAATGGCAATGACTTTGGCGCCAAGCTCACGAAAGACCGATGGGCCCACGTTATATGCAGCACCATTGGCACAATCCACCACAATGGTTAAATCGTTCAAGTCTAAATGGTATGGAAATGTGGATTTACAAAATTCAATATAGCGACCATTGGCATCTTTTACGCGAACACTTTTACCCAAGTTTGCCGTGTCTTCAATCACTAATTCTTTTTCAAGTTCTTGATTAATTTCTTCTTGAATAGCATCTGGTAGTTTCTTACCTTCACTGGAAAAGAACTTGATCCCATTATCAAAATAAGGATTATGTGATGCTGAAATCACAATGCCCAAACTTGCATGTAAAGCACGGGTCAAATGTGCAATCGCTGGGGTTGGTAATGGGCCCAATAAATGTACATAAACCCCTGCCGCATTTAAACCTGCTTGCAATGCCGACTCTAAAATATAACCGGATAAACGTGTATCTTTTCCGAGTACTACCAATGGTTTTGATTTTTTACTGTGGCGCTTTAAAACTTTCCCTGCGGCAAAGCCTAATTTAAGGGCAAATTCAGGGGTAATAGGGAGGACGCCAAACTTACCGCGAATACCATCGGTACCAAAATAACTCATGTTCTACTCACTTCTTAATGGTGATCTAAATCATCACTTTTTTACTCACGACACTTTACACCAAAACGAAAAAGCCGTCATAAAAATGACGGCTTTTACATTCAACAATTCGTATAACTTTATTAGCCAACGCGATAGTTTGGTGCTTCTTTGGTAATCGTTACGTCATGAACATGTGACTCAGACATACCTGCCGAAGTAATTTTCACAAACTTCGCATTTTGACGAAGATCTTCAATCACAGATGAACCCGTATAACCCATAGAAGAACGTAAACCGCCCATCATTTGGTGCACGATGTTACCCATTGGCCCTTTGTATGGCACACGACCTTCGATCCCTTCAGGAACAAGTTTCTCAGCACCTGCTTTAGAGTCTTGGAAATAACGATCCGCAGAACCTGTTGCTCCTGCCATCGCGCCCAATGAACCCATACCACGATACGCTTTATAGTAACGACCTTGGAAGAATTCCACTTCACCTGGCGCTTCTTCAGTCCCAGCAAGGAGTGAACCAACCATAATCGTACTCGCACCCGCGCCAATCGCTTTCGCCATGTCACCAGAGAAACGAATACCACCATCGGCGATCAATGGAATTTGATCTTTCAGTGCATTGGCAACGCTATCAATTGCAGAAATCTGCGGCATACCAATACCCGCCACAATACGCGTGGTACAAATTGAACCTGGGCCGATACCGACTTTGACCGCATCTGCACCTGCATCAAGAAGTGCCAATGCAGCATCCCCAGTTGCAATATTACCGCCAATCACTTGGACTTGTGGGTAATTCGCTTTCACCCAACGCACACGCTCGATCACACCCGCAGAGTGACCATGCGCCGTATCTACGACAATCGCATCTACACCCGCATCAACCAAAGCTTCTACACGGCTTGGTGTTTCTACACCTGTACCGACTGCAGCACCTACGCGTAAGCGACCAAGGTCATCTTTACAGCTACTTGGATAGCTTTCCGCTTTACGAAAATCAGTGACTGTAATTAAGCCTTTAAGTTCGTTGTGTTCTCCAACGACCAAAACTTTTTCAATGCGGTGCTTTTGCAGTAAAGCTTGAATATTTTCTTTCGATTCACCTTCACGAACAGTCACAAGGCGGTCTTGACCAGTCATGATGTTGCTTACAGGTTGCTCAAGGTTCGTTTCAAAGCGTGTATCGCGACCTGTGACAATACCGACCACTTTGCCATCTTTCACAACAGGCACACCGCTGATGTTGTTGGCTTGAGTAATCGAGATCAATTCGCGTACTGTGGTTTCAGGTGTCACAGTGATTGGATCTTTCACCATCCCTGCTTCAAATTTTTTCACACGACGGACTTCTGCAGCTTGTGCAGCAATATCCATGTTCTTGTGCAAAATACCAATACCACCGTTTTGCGCCATCGCAATCGCCATACGTGATTCAGTCACCGTATCCATTGCTGCTGAAACAAGGGGGATATTTAAATTAATGCCGCGCGTGAATCGTGTCTTTAATGAGACATCTTTTGGGAGAACAGTAGAATAGGCAGGGAGTAATAGGACATCATCAAAAGTTAACGCGTCTTGAACGATGGTCAACATGGCAGTCTCACTGGTAATTTCCGTGCGCTATTATAAACAAATATGAACTTAAATTTCATTTCAATTGAAAATTTATTTTTTTATCTTAGAAAATAAAGTGATAAAACCTATATTTTATTTGAACTCTTCATTTTCACCTTTATTTTTTTATTTCTTGTTTTGAGATGGATTTTATTTACTTTAAAAAAACTCAAAAAAGCAGAGCCTTAACTCTGCTTCTAACGATTAACAGACTTGATCAAAACCTTCATCGTTGACGGCAATGCTCGCTTCCAATTGCACAAATGGAATCATATTGTGCGCACGTCGCGCTTTGTTGCATTGATCATCAGCGATTTGCACTTCTTTACATGAAGAGCTACGTTGTTCATACATCCCACAACTCACCTGCTCACCAATGGTGCCTTGCAGTGCGATACAGCGTGGGCTGGCTTGATTGGTTCCAACCATACATGAATACACAGCCGTCACTGGCTCTGTGTAATGTTCAGGCATGGAGATGCCTTCAGCCCAGTAAAATGAGACTCTAAAAAAGGCACAACATGCCCCGCAGCTTAAACAGGCATCTTCCGTTGGAACTTGAGACAACATCCTTTATATTCTCATTTTCAAAAACTTTTTTGGAAGAAAATATTAAAAAAATTGTGGTTGCCAAACAAGCAAAATTTACGACTATTTTGTCACTTAAGTTGGACAGGTAAAAACACTCTCATCCATCAAGTCTGTACCGCACTCCAAAGTCTCAATCCAATCTAAAAATTGATGAATCTGCTCGTGCCCAATAAACGGTGTCCCATGCTGCGGTACAATCATTTCAACATCCATGGTGCGGACCATATTGACCCATAAACGAATCACTTTGTTATTGCACATATAGCGCTGATGAAACCCTTTCATTTTAGGAATATGCGCAGCAAAGTTTTCCAAAGGTTTTGAGGCATCATCCACCATCGATGCCCCCATATCGCCTGAAAATAGAATCTTGGCAATCGGGTCATAAAACTGAAAATTACCTACCGAATGTAGAAAATGGGCAGGCACAGCAATAATCGAAGACTGCCCCAACGTAATCACCTGACCGTGGTCTGGTAGCTCCACTAAACGATCCAGCCAGTTACCTTTCATCCGCTCACTCATAAAGGCAGAGTTCAAGTGAGGTAAAAAGCGTGCCCAAAGTTTAGAAGCCACCACTTTCGCTTCGGTATAGACCAACCAACGCGGCATTGAGGTAATAATGTCGGGGTCTTGGTGTGAGGCCATCACAAAATCAAGATTGGTCAAACGCGTATATTTATTCAACTCCATGGTCAGCGGCACATAGGTTAAATCACCACCCGGATCTAAGACCGCAGCACGCTCATGGTCAATAATTAAAAACTGATTTGCCTGTACACCCTCGCCTTTGACCAAGCTGGTAAAGCTAATACACTTGTGTGTGCCATCATCATATAAAACCTGTGACGTTGTGCGGTCAAATGCCATGCCCATCCCCTCAAAATGCTGTTTTTCTTAAAAGACTTTTTAATACCTACAACATATATGGATTTACACAAACTTACAATGCATTTGCGACCAATATCATTTGATATATCAATAAATTGAAGATCATTTTTCAATAAAAAATCCCGATTTTTTAAGTCGGGATTCTTATTTTCTACGGTAAATTAGAAGAAATAATGCTGTACAAGTGTCGCAATACCAATGACCAAGAAAATGGCCGCACCAATTTTATGAATTAAGGCAATTGGCAACCTGGTCGCCAACTTATCGCCAATAAAGACCGCTGGCGCATTAGCCAACATCATCCCTAAAGTCGTACCCAACATCACCCAAACTATACTGTCAAAACGTGCCGCTAAAGCCACTGTCGCAATTTGGGTTTTATCACCAATTTCGGCCAAAAAGAACAACACAAACGTTGCGCCAAATACCCCTAGTTTCTGCCATTTCTTAATGCTGCCTGACTCATCATCCAACTGATCAGGAATCAACATCCAACCTGCCATAGCAATGAAACCAATCGAGAGAATCCAGATCAGCGCATCAGGGCTTAAAACTGTGGTGATCCATTGGCCTAAAACAGCAGAGACACCATGGTTAATAATGGTCGCCAGCAAAATAGCCAATAGAATTGGGACGGGTTTACGGAAACGTGCAGCAAGTAACAATGCAAGCAGTTGGGTCTTATCGCCCATTTCAGCTAAAGCCACGATGGCTGTGGAGAGGAGGAATTCATACATGATGTCTTTCTCTGGCTAGCATAACAAATACCAATGACTCACCGCTCCTGCTAGCCAAAAATCTGCAGAGTGGTAAATCAAAGGTCTTGCCAACAAAAGAAAGCTCTTTAGAAGCTCATTTGGTTCTTTGCTATGATGACCATGCTCGTTTTAGAGCAAATATGTTGATCATCACCTGTTCTTAGGAACAGCGGCTACTCCCCAATGAAGTAACACCATGTTAGGCGAAAATATGTTTTTTGGCAATCTATAAATACAAAAGACCCTGCCGAAGCAGGGTCTTTATTGAGGTATTTTTGCAGTGCTTCCAGCCGCTATTTTTCTCTTGTGAGAAGAGAGAATAGCAGGGCTAAAAGCTAGATCATCAGATCAGCAAAGTACGGATGTCTTTCAACAACTTGGTCAGCTTATTGGTAAAGCGCGCTGCATCAGCCCCATTAATCACACGGTGGTCATAAGACAAAGACAACGGCAACATCAGACGTGGATCAAAACCTTGACCATTCCATACTGGCTGCATGGTTGCTGGTGAAATACCTAAAATGGCCACCTGAGGCCAGTTTACCAATGGCGTGAACGCTGTACCACCAATACTGCCTAAGCTCGTAATCGTGAAATTCGCACCTTGCAAGTCTTTCGGTGAAAGTTTCTTATCACGGGCTTTTTGACCCAACACACCCAATTCCACCGCAATTTGCTTAATGGTTTTCTGATCTGGGTTACGTAACACTGGAACCGTCAAGCCATCAGGGGTTGCCACAGCAATCCCCATATGGATTTCATTACGTAACAGTACTGACTTACCATCGTCCGACAGGTGACCTGCAAACTCACGCTCTTCTTTCAACAAGTGCGCAACCGCTTTGATGATGAACGCCATAATCGTCAGACTGATGCCTTCTTTCTTAAAGTTGCCTTTCAGGTCATTACGCCATGCTTCAAGCTCAGTAATATCAGCCGAATCGAACTGAGTCACTTGTGGAATATAGTTGTTTAAAGATAACTGCGGAATAGAGACTTGTTGCAGACGTGTCAGCACTTTCTCTTCTACACCACCAAACGCACTAAAGTCAGGCAGTTTCGGTAAGCCCGCGGCAGCAACAACCGTCGCAGCAGATGCAGTTTGCGGTGCTGTTAAGCGACCTTTCACATAAGCAAAAATGTCATCTTTCATTAAACGTGCATGCGGCCCAGAGGCTTTTACTTCTGCCAGCACCACGCCCAATTCACGCGCCAGTTTACGTACCGCAGGACCCGCGTAGACTTTAGCATTGGCTGCATTTTGCTCTTTGGTCAGCTTATCTGCACCTTGAACTGCTGGTACAGTAGATGCCACCACTGGTGTAGTTACAGCTGGAGCCGCTGTAGGTTTCGTTGGTGTCTGAGCAACAGCTTGAGTCGTTGGTGCAGGGGCTTGACCCTCCGCTTCAATGGTCACCAAAGCCACACCTTCCGATACATTTTGTCCCAATGCAACATGAATGGCTTTAATCACACCCGCTGTTGTACTTGGAACTTCAACCGTTGCTTTGTCTGATTCAACCACGATGATACTTTGGTCTTTTTCAACCGTATCACCTACTGACACTAAAATTTCAGCAACAGCCGCTTTGTCTACGCCCAAGTCAGGCACTGCAATTTCAACTGCACCTGCAGGCGCAGCAGCGGCTTGTGGCGCCGCTTCAGCAGGCTGAGCTTCAATGGCTTGAGGTGCTGCAACTGGCGTAGGCTCAGCAGTCACTGGTGCAACTGACACTGCTGTTTTTACAGTAAGGATCACTACGCCTTCTTTAACACTGTCGCCGACGTGAACGCTAATCGATTCCACTGTGCCTGAAATCGTACTCGGGACTTCCACAGTCGCTTTGTCTGACTCAACCACAAGGATGCTTTGATCAACGTCAATTTGATCGCCAACTGACACCAAAATTTCACCAACGGTTGCTTTTTCCACACCAATATCTGGCACTTGCACATCAATCACTTGTGATGCTGTAGTCGCAGCGGGTGCAACCGTTTCAGCAACAGCAGCGGATGCAGGCTTTTCTTCAACTTGAACAGCTTCAGCCTGTACTTGTGCCGCTGACGCTTCAGTTTGCCCCTCAGCTTCTAGCTCAATGAGCGCTGCACCTTCGGCAACCGAGTCACCCAAGCTCACCAAAATACTTTTCACCACCCCAGCTGAAGTGCTTGGCACTTCAACAGAAGCTTTGTCGGATTCAAGTAAAATAATGCTGTCATCGACACTAATGCGATCACCGACTTTTACTAAGATTTCAGCGACGGTCGCCTTATCTACACCAATATCAGGAGTCGTAATTTGCATGATTATTTCTCCTCTTTGTAGTCTGCAACAGCATGCACTTCAGGTGTTGCTTGCGGTGCCCACGCCACAGGACGATCGGTATCTAATTCAAAATTAGAAATGGCATCTTTGACTAAGCGTGCATCCACTTCACCTTCATCTGCTAATTTTTTCAAGGTTGCAACCACAATATGTGCAGCATCAACACCGAAGTAACTACGCAGGTTGGCACGAGTATCTGAGCGACCATAACCATCTGTACCCAATGCAACAAATGGGCGACCATCTGGCAGATACGCACGGATTTGTTCGCTATAAGCACGCATATGATCTGTTGCAGAAACAACAATACCAGCTTTGCTACGCAACTGCTGAGATACCCAAGCTTCTTTCACATCTTCAGTTACAGGGTGTAAGCGGTTGTATTCTTCACATGCCATACCATCACGTGCTAATTCGTTAAAGCTAGTCACGCTCCACACGTTTGAGTGAATTTGGTATTCATCACGTAAAATTTTCGCAGCTTTAATCACTTCACGCAGAATTACACCTGAACCCAACAGCTGAACAGTAGCTTTTTCATCTTCTTGGAACAGATACATACCACGTTTGATGCCTTCCTCAGCGCCTACTGGCATTTCAGGGTGCTCATAGTTTTCGTTCATTACGGTTAAGTAATAGAACACACGCTCTTGGTTCACATACATACGTTGTAAACCGTCATGCACGATCACCGCCAATT
This sequence comes from Acinetobacter sp. Gutcm_16, assembly GCF_028649355.1. Lineage (NCBI taxonomy): Bacteria > Pseudomonadati > Pseudomonadota > Gammaproteobacteria > Moraxellales > Moraxellaceae > Acinetobacter > Acinetobacter sp. Gutcm_16. Next base: position 318,837 of record NZ_JAQSUV010000036.1, read on the forward strand.
CATAACCGAAACATGGGTCATAAGACACGCAGTTTGGAATGGTGTTCGCAAGGATGTGTGAGTGGCCGTCTTGGTGTTGTAAGCCTTCACCGTTCAGTGTGGTACGACCAGCAGTTGCACCTAGCAAGAAGCCCTGCGCTTGAGCATCACCTGCTGCCCATGCAATATCACCAATACGTTGGAAACCAAACATCGAGTAGTACATGTACATTGGAATCATTGGCAAGTTATTGGTTGAATAACTGGTTGCCAACGCTGCCCATGCGCTCATCGCACCAGCTTCGTTAATCCCTTCTTGTAACATGTGACCGTCTTTGGCTTCACGGTAATGCATCAATTGTTCTTGGTCTTCTGGGGTATATTTCTGACCATGCGCAGCATAAATACCCAACTGACGGAACATACCTTCTAAACCAAACGTACGCGCTTCATCAGGAACAATTGGCACCACACGGTCTTTAATCGCTTTTTCTTTCAATAACGAAGAAATTAAACGCACCATGACCATGGTGGTCGATTGCTCTTTACCTGCAGAACCTTTGAGTACCGCATCGAATACCGATAACTCAGGAATCGCCAGCTGCTCGCTTTCTTTACGACGTGCAGGCAAGTAACCACCCAAAGCCTCGCGACGCGCCTTCATGTATTTCAATTCTGGCGAGTTTTCACTTGGACGATAGAATGGAACTTCTTCAAGTTGCGCATCGGTAAACGGCAAGTTGAAACGGTTACGCACATACTTCAACGAATCAATTTGCATTTTCTTGATTTGATGCGTTTTGTTGACCGCTTCAATTTCTTCAGATAAGCCATAACCTTTGACTGTTTTCGCAAGGATGACCGTCGGCTGACCTTTGGCTTTCATGGCTTCCGCATAGGCTGCAAAGACTTTATACGGGTCATGACCACCACGGTTTAGGTTATCAATATCCTCATCACTAAGGTCTTTGATTAATTCTTTCGCTTCAGGATATTTACCAAAGAATTTCTCACGCGTGTACGCACCGCCTTTCACTTGGTAGCGTTGGTAATCACCATCCACCGCTTCTTCCATTACTGCTTTTAAAGCGCCAGTGCTATCTTTAGCTAGTAGTGGATCCCAATGACGACCCCATACCACTTTAATGACACGCCAGCCTGCACCACGGAATAGAGATTCTAATTCTTGAATGATTTTGCCGTTACCACGTACTGGGCCATCCAGACGTTGTAAGTTACAGTTCACCACCCAGATCAAGTTATCGAGTTTTTCACGTCCAGCCAGTGAGATTGCACCTGTACTTTCAGGCTCGTCCATCTCACCATCGCCTAGATACGCCCAGACTTTACGGTCTTCTTCTTTAATCAAACCACGGTTCATCAAATACTTTTGAATATGTGCTTGATAAATCGACATGATTGGCCCTAGACCCATCGATACGGTCGGGAACTGCCAATAGTCAGGCATTAAATACGGGTGCGGATACGAAGGTAAACCAATCCCCCCGACTTCGCGGCGGAAGTTATTCAAATGCTCTTCAGTTAAACGACCTTCAAGGAATGAACGTGCATAGATGCCCGGTGCACAGTGACCTTGATAATAGATCATATCCCCGCCAAAATTGTCGTTATTGGCACGGAAAAAGTGGTTAAAGCCAACATCATATAAAGTTGCTGAAGATGCAAAGCTGGCCAAGTGACCACCTAAATCATCACCCGTTTTATTGGCACGAAGTACCATCGCTAGCGCATTCCAACGAATCAATGCACGGATACGACGCTCCATGTCTTGATCGCCTGGCATTGCAGGTTCTTCAGCCACTGAAATTGTATTTAAATAAGGCGTGTTTAAACGCTGAATAGGGACATGTTTAGCGATGGCTTGTTGATACAGTTTTTCCAATAGAAAAGCTGCACGCTCAGTCCCCATGTGTTGTAAAACGGAGTCAAACGCATCTTGCCATTCTTGCGTTTCTTGCGCGTCAGTATCACCATAAAACGCCATAATTCACCTATTTCGATATCCTAATCTTATACGTTAATATGTATCATACTTTCGTCCTATAAGAGTATCGCCACAGCTGAATATGGCTGAGCCATACTATTTAGCAACTAAATAGTCATTGACCATTCGTTACCCAAGATAACAAAAAACCGCCAATTTAGGCGGTTTTTTATACATTTAATGCTATTTTTTGATGCTAACTTAGATTTCGTCAGAGCTGTATTCCTTTTTCAAGCATCAGACCAACGGTAAGTTCGGATCATCGATCAAATCGGGATTAAGGCAACATGGCTAGATAAGTCGATGGGTTTTTGCGTTGACCATCTTTAACTACTTCATAGTGTAAATGTGGGCCAGTACAACGACCTGTACAACCAACATTAGCAATATGTTCACCCGCGTCTACACGGTCGCCAACACGAGCGATTAAACGTGATGCATGAGCATAGCGCGTGATATAACCATTGCCATGGTTAATTTCAACATATTGACCATAGCCCGTACCCCAACCTGACTTGGTCACAATCCCTGGGCCTGTCGCATAAATCGGTGTACCGCTTGGCGCAGCAAGATCTAGACCTGAGTGGCGCTCAGCACGACCATTCATTGTACGGCCACCGTAACTTGAGCTAACACGTGCACTTGGAAGCGGGTGTGTCACTAACCACGAATATGGATTATTTGAAAAACTTTTTGCAGAGGATTCCGAACCGTATTTTTTCGCCAGTGAAGCGTTGTTGAGCTCAACCGTTTTCTCACGTAGTTTCACGGACATTTTCGTTTCGGCAGGGATATCAATATCATTCGATTCGGTATAAGCGCCTTCCGATAAAGTGCGTGTCAATTGCTCAATTCGATCCGAAGAAGCATTATTTGTATTGAGTTCTACCAAATCAGCGAAGGCTACTGAAGCAGCCGATGCCGCAAAAGAAAAAGCCAACAAAATACGTCGCATATGCATAAAAAACCTCTTAAAACTGTTCTTACGAATGTTTCTTGCGTGATCTCGTCCTTGATATCTACCGAAAGAAGCGCATAAGATTAAGACATTAACATGAAGGAAATATGTATGTCCGAACCAGTGAATCTCTTTCAACAAACCAGAAAACACATAAAAACAGGAAACTTAACGTTTCTCTCAAAGCAAGTGACTGCATGGCAGAAACTTACAAAACTGATTCAACCTATCCTACCGCAACCAGAGCAGTGGCAAGTTGTTTGTTATCAATATGGTATTTTGACGATTACCGGCGAAAATCAAGCGATGATTAGTCAACTTGGTTACCTTCAAAAACAATATATTGCACAACTATCGGAACTTGATGAGTTTAAAGACCTACAAAAACTCCAAGTTCGTTTGAGAATCCCCTCTCAAACACCCGCAAAGATACAATCTATTTCAAGATCGTTAAGCACAGAAACTCAAGACTTAATTCGAGGTGCTGCTGACTTTGTGAGCGACCCTAAGCTTAGCCAAGCAATGCGCCGTTTGGCAAGCAAAAAAAAGTAACCTCGTCTCGACCCGCTTCAGAATTGCGTTTTTAAAATGATAAATTCATCACATTTATTATTGTTACAATATAACATCACATAATAAAGACAATGACTTAAGTCACACTCACATAAGGAATTGGACACTGATCTTCGTCATTAAATGTTACAATTTCATAGCTGCTTGGATCACTTTGGACATTGCGCAATAATTGATTATTCAAAGCATGCCCAGACTTATATCCATCAAATTTGGCAATAATTTGGTGACCGAGCAAGTAAAGATCCCCCACCGCATCTAATATTTTGTGACGAACAAATTCATCTGAGAAGCGTAAACCTTCTTCATTCACCACACCGGTTTCATCGACGCCAATGGCATTGTCTAAACTTGCCCCCAAAGCGAGATTATTGGCTTTGAGGTAGTCCAAATCTTTCATAAAACCAAAAGTACGGGCTTCGCTGACTTCATAAACAAAGGTTTCGGTTGAAAAATCGATCGTGGCAGACTGATATTCTTTCTTAAAAGCAGGATGATCGAAGTCAATGGTGAAATTGAGTTGAAAACCTTCATGCGGGCGGAAAATGGCGCGTTTGTCGTCGATGAGAGCTTCTACAGGTTTGAGTATTTTTATAAATTTTTTAGGGGCATCCAATTCTTTGAGGCCACCTTGCATCAGTAAGTAAATAAACGGACCTGCACTGCCATCCATAATTGGGACTTCAGAGGCAGACACTTCAATGATCAAGTTATCAATACCTAGACCTGCAATTGCACTCATAACATGTTCAATCGTACCGACTTTGGCATCTTCTTGAACTAGGTTGGAACACATGAAGGCTTCTTGGATCAACATCGCATTTGCACGAATGTCGACGGGTGGATTGAGATCGATACGACGAAACACAATTCCTCCGTCCGCATGATGTGGCACAAAGTTAATTAAGACTTTTTGACCACTATGCAAACCAATGCCGCTTGCTTTTACGACACGTTGTAGAGTTCTTTGTTTCAACATGTTTCATATCATCTCACCACTAAACCGCTATACGTTAGCATATTTAGCCATTGATAAAAAACAAAAAGGTAGTCATAGACTACCTTTTCTTCATCACATGTGGCTTAACCACATAGACAAATACTACTTACGTTGTTGATTTTTCAAGTAATCTTGAATACTCATTGGTGTTGGACGTGCAGCACTCACTGTCGATGCAGAGCTTGCTGCAGCAGCCACGTCTTGGTTCTGACGCTGGATTGCAGGCACATCATCATCTTCAACAACCGCTTGCGTTGCATGCCCATGTTGTGCTACCTGCACATGTGTATTTGGACGCTTCACTGGCTCAGCAGAATCTGCTGAATTTCGAGTCAAACCTGTTGCAATGACAGTGACACTGATTTCATCGCGCGCATCTGGATCAAATACGGTGCCATAGAAGACTTGGCCTTCATCTAGATCGACAATTTGGTTCACAACGTCGGTAATTTCTTCGATTTCACCAAACGTAACGTCATCACCACCCGTCACATTAATCAGAATCCCTTTGGCATTCATAATGGTGACGTTATCCAGCAATGGACTACGGATCGCTTGCTCAGCCGCTTGGCGTGCACGGTTTTCACCACGACCTAAACCCGCACCCATCATGGCATAACCACGTGTGCTCATCGCAGTTTTCAAGTCAGCAAAGTCAAGGTTAATATGACCTGGGCGCACCACCAAATCAAAGATACTACGGACCGCATTTAATAAGACATCATCCGCTTTTTTGTAAGCATCTTTCATTGAGATGTCACGGAAAACTTTTAACAAACGTTGGTTTGGAATGATGATTAAAGAATCTACATGCGCTTCTAATGCTTCAATGCCTTGCTCAGCAGACTGAAGACGACGTTTACCTTCAAAGTTAAACGGTGTCGTTACTACGCCTACGGTTAAAATGCCCATTTCTTTGGCAATTTCAGCAACCACTGGCGCAGCACCTGTACCTGTACCACCGCCCATACCAGCAGTGACAAACACCATGTCAGTACCTTCAAGGTGCTGACGAATCAAGTCACGACTTTCTTCAGCCGCTGCTTGACCTACATTTGGATTGGCGCCCGCACCCAAGCCACGGGTACTTTGCTCACCCAACTGGATTTTGAATTGTGCATTCATACGGTCTAGCGCTTGCTTGTCCGTATTGGCACATACAAATTTTACACCTTGAATATCTGACTCAAGCATGTGTTGTACGGCGTTACCACCTGCACCACCAACACCAAACACAGTAAAACGGGCTTGACCGTTGCTATCGGTTTGATCATCTTCTAAAAATTCAAATGAGGCCATGACCTATAGATTTCCTAATTCGTTATTGGCAGTCACTTAAGCCCGTATACTGCCTTGATCTTAATAAACAAAATTGCTTTTAAGCATGCTGTGCAAGCCATAGCTTGTCAAGTTTAAGCGATGCGTTGTACAACTTCTTAACAATATTCCAAAAAAATTCAACTTAAAAAACAGATTTCAGCTTTTCATTGAGTCCAGACCAAGCACGTCCAACGCGTTTAATCAGAGACAGTTTTTCTGTATCTTCTGGTTCCACTATGGTTTCTTGTGTTTCGCTCTGACTAAACATCAACAAACCTGCAGCAGTGGCATACTGAGAGCGACGCAGTGCGGCAATATTTTGCTCATCTGCTGTCACTTGCACAGGTGGATTACCCAAATGTGCAGACACACCCAACATACGACGAGTCAGCGTCACCATACCTTCGATTTGACTGGCATCACCAGTTAACACCACACCATGATACAAACCATGAATCGCACCATTACGCTCTAGCTCTTGGCGAACTTGGCCTAAGATTTCTTCATAACGCGCAATCACGATTTCAGTCAGCTCAATACGACTAATCGTTTGCGGACCATCAATCCCTTGGATCTGAATCATATGGTCCGGTTTAACCGACTTAATGTCGACACACCCATAGAGTAATTTAATTCGTTCCGCTTCTTCAGTGGTGGTTTGTAACACAGCAGCAATATCACGGGTGACATGCTCGCCACCACGCTGCAAAGTATGTGTCAACGCCAAACGACCATCCAAATACACCGCAATGTTGGTGGTACCTGCACCAATATCGACTAAACAGACGCCATACTCTTTTTCATCTTTGAGTAGGCTCGCTTCTGCCGTTGCCAGACAAGACACCACCAGTTTCTCCACCCCGATGTTCGCGCCTTTTAAGGCCCGATCAAGGTTTTGCATGGTACTAATTGGTAACATCATCAACTGATAATGACCAATCATGCTGTGTGCAGACATCCGTATTGGGTTTTGTACCCACTCAGTGGAGTCATCCAACTCAAAGCCCAGTGGAACAGCACTAACCAAATAATGATCCGAGGTCATGTGGCTGGCTTTGGCCAACTCTAATGCACGAACCACTTCACTTGTTGTAATTGTATGGTCAGTATTCTCAACTGGCGTTCGTCCAGATGCATAAAAGCTTTTTAACTCGGCACTTGGGATTGAGACCCACGCGGAATGGACACGGCATTCAGCCATATCTTCTGCTTCTTGCACGGCATTTTTTATCGCTGTAATGACTTTATCAAGACTTACAATTTTTCCTTTATTCATGCCTCGGTTACGAGCAGTTGCCATTCCTATCACTTGGATATTGTCTGGCGCATGTACCTTACCAATCAAAACTGAAACTTTGTGCGTCCCAATGTCAATCGCAACAACTGAGGGAACCGCTTCATTCATTATTTACTACTACCATCACATGTTTGTTTAATTTATGGCTTTATGCCTCTGTTTTAAAGCCAAGTATTATGGCTTTGCTGCTGCTCCACCTGCAATGCTTGTGTCATCAATCGTTACAACAAAATGACCATTTGCTATCTTTGGTGCGGCAGCATTCTTCCATTGGATGGCCAAGCCATTTCGATAACGCAAATCAATGGCAGATACTTTGGCCCAAACTGGCTTCAAATCACTTTGAGCCAAATAACTCAAACGTTGCAGCTTACTCATGGTTTGATCCTGATCTACGATAACACGTAAACCTGAATCGAACTGCATAAACCAAGTCATACGCTCCGTTAAATATAATTCTTTTAAACGGAGATTGACTGGCTGGAATAATTGATTAATTTCATTATAACGGCGCATCATCATTTTAGACTGACTGATTGGGCCGTGTAATAAAGGCAAATTCTGATTATTTTTCGGTGTCACTTCGCTAAATACGTCACCACTGTCACTTAAGAGACGCCCTGTCCCCCAACGTGCAATTGCATGCCGAGGCATGACGCGAACGCGAATCGCATTCGGCCATGCCCGCGAAACCACCACACGATCGACCCAAGCCAGCTCTAAAGTACGATCACGAATTTCTTCTAAATCTGAGGTGAAATAATTATGAGCAATGGCTGGTGAAACATGTTCCATCACCTGATTTTTTTCCGCCTCAGAACGTACACCTACCACATCAAGTTCGGCCACACGTGCATCTGTCATGACTTGATATAAGCCATAAATACCAACCAACAGCACCGCCACAGCAACGACCAACATCACCCAACCACCGAAGTTGGCAAGCTTTTCCTTACGCGTCGGTGGTTTATCATGTATCGAAGTAATCGCTGCGCGTTTACGGCGCATAGAAGCGGGTAATTGCGCCATTTAGTGAGCCGCACCTGTCAGTGTTTGCTCTAAAATTTGGACACAAAGCGCATCAAAGCTATAACCCACTGCATTTGCTGCTTTTGGTACCAAAGAGTGACTGGTCATCCCAGGTACGGTGTTCACCTCTAGCAACCAGAAATTGCCTTGCTCATCTTGCATCGCATCTATACGGCCCCAACCACTTGCACCCACCGCTTGGAATGCACGGAGGCAAAGCGCTTGCAACTTTTGCTCTTCTTCAGCGCTTAAGCCACACGGAATTCCGTATTCCACATCATTACGTTGATATTTCGCTTCATAATCATAAAAAGCCACATCTGCAGGCGGTTGTAGGCGAATCACAGGTAGCGGTTGACCATTTAAAAATGAAATCGTGAATTCACGTCCCGTAATCCATTTTTCAGCCATTACCACAGCATCGTGTTGGGTCGCTTTGGCAATTGCCGCTGCCAAGTCTTCTGCTTTTTCGACTTTACTCATGCCGACACTTGAACCTTCGTGTACCGGCTTGATAATCAGTGGAAGACCCAAATTCGCCACCACTTCAGCTAAATCTGACTCTTGGCTAATGATGCGATAGGGTGCTGTCGGTAAGTCTGAACCCTGCCAAACTTGCTTGGTTTTAACTTTATCCATCCCAATAGCAGAACCCTGTACGCCTGTTCCGGTATACGGGATATTGAGCCACTCTAAGACCCCTTGGATTTGACCATCTTCCCCACCGCGACCATGTAACACAATAAACGCACGGTCATAACCGACCAATTCCGTCACACTACGCTCTTGCGGGTCAAAAGCTTCTGCATTTACACCCGAACGAACCAATGCTTCAAGTACAGCTGCACCACTATCTAGAGAAACCTCACGCTCAGCAGACTTACCACCAAGCAACACCGCTACTTTGCCGAATTTTGAAGCATTTGACACGTTGATATCCTTAAACTTTATGACTGTTTTATTCATTGAGTAATCACAAAACGTGATTATTTTAAATATAAATGATTGCTTGCAAGCTCAACCGAGATAGCCCCCACATTACCTGCGCCTTGCGTCAATAACAAGTCATCCGCTTGTAACACTTTTTTCAACGCATGCTGCAAATTACCTTCGACCGGATCGATCAAAATCGGCTCTACATCGCCACGTAAACGAATACTACGCGCCAATGAACGGCTGTCTGCACCCACAATCGGCTTTTCGCCCGCAGGATAGACTTCAAGCAGCAACAACTGATCGACATGTGACAATACATCCACAAAGTCATCGAAACAGTCACGGGTACGGCTAAAACGGTGCGGCTGAAACATCATCACTAAACGACGGTCTGGATGGCTTGCACGTGCAGCTTTAATGGTCGCTTCAACTTCTTTAGGATGGTGACCATAGTCATCCACCAATTTTACATTGCCGCCTTCGATGTCAAATTCACCTTGGACTTGGAAACGACGACCTACACCGCTGAAACTTTCCAACGCACGTGCAATCGCAGCATCAGACACACCTTCATCAGTTGCAATACCGATCGCTGCAAGTGCATTTAAAATATTATGCAAACCCGGCAAATTAATGGTTAAACGCAAAGGCTCACGATCTTTACGCAATACGGTAAAGTGCGACTGCATACCTTCTTGTTCAATATCCACTGCACGAATGTCATTGTCTTCGTTAAAACCATACGTGATCAATGGACGACCAATGCGCGGCATGATTTCACGAATGTTAGCATCATCTCCACATACCACAGCCAAGCCGTAAAATGGTAGTTTTTGTAAGAACTGCACAAAGGTATCTTTTAAGACATCGAAACTACCACCATAGGTGTCCATATGGTCTGCATCAATATTGGTCACGATGGTAGCCATCGGTTGCAAATGCAGGAATGATGCATCTGACTCATCTGCCTCTGCCACGATAAAACGACTCGCACCCAGCGCAGCATTCACACCGGTACGGTTCAGCAACCCACCAATCACATAAGTTGGATCGAGATTTTCTTCTGCCAACATGCACGTGACTAGACTTGTGGTCGTGGTTTTACCATGTGTTCCCGCAACTGCAATCCCATGACGGTAGCGCATCAGCTCACCGAGCATTTCTGCACGGCGCACCACAGGTGTACGCGTTTCAATAGCCGCTTTAATTTCTGGGTTTTCTGCATCAATTGCAGTCGACACCACAATCACGTTTGCCCCTTGAATATTTTCAGCCGTATGCCCGATATAGACTTTGATGCCGTTTTCTTCAAGCTGAGCCGTGGTTTTTGATGCCTTGATATCTGAACCTGAGACTTTGTAACCTTGGTTCTTTAACACTTCGGCAATACCACACATACCTGCACCACCAATCCCAATAAAATGGATGTGCTTAATACGGCGCATTTCTGGCACTTTAATTAACTTTTTTGCTTGATCAGCAGGCGTAGATGGCGACATAAAATACTCGGTTTACAATGCTTGAATTAAACGAACCACATGTTGGGTTGCATCGGGTTGTGCTTGCTGACGTGCTTTCACTGCCATTTCAGACAATAACTGACGGTTCATCAAGGGTAATAATAATGCTTTTAAACTCTCGGGCGTCATGCTTGCTTGCGGGCAAATTTTGGCTGCACCAATATTGGCTAAAAACCTTGCATTGGCCGTTTGGTGATCATCTACTGCACTTGGCAGTGGAACAAAAACCGCAGCCACACCCGCAGTCGCAATCTCGGTCACGGTTAACGCCCCAGCACGGCAAATAATTAAATCGGCATCGCTATAAGCTTGGGCCATATCTTCAATAAAAGGGTGGACTTCAACCTGAAGCTGTTCAGGGGCATTGGCATAACGCGCTTGGGTCGCATCTGCATGGTTTTGACCACACTGATGATAAACGCTTAACGGCACATTCAATTGCTTCAATGCTTCAGGAACACGCTCATTTAACGCTTGTGCACCCAACGAGCCACCCACAATTAAAACTCGAAGCGTAGCTCCAGCTTTTTCACGTTCTTGATAACGCCAAGACGGATTTAAAATTTCCGTAATCTCTTTGCGGACGGGATTACCCGTGGTCACAATTTTATCTTGTGCCACAAAGGTGTTTGGAAAAGCCTGACACACTGTTTTGGCAATACGTGATAACTGCGTATTGGTAAATCCAGCAATCGCATTCTGCTCATGAATAATCACAGGAATACCCAGTGCGCGCGCAGCCAATCCACCTGGCCCAGCGACATAACCCCCAAAGCCCGCGACGGCATCGATTTTGAGCTTCCTCATGTAACGCATTGCACTTAAAGTGGCTTTTAAAATTTTAAAGGGTGCCAATACTTTGCGGACTAAGCCATTGCCGCGCACACCTTGAATATCAATTTGATAAATTGGGATATCATGATTTTTAAGCAGGCGATTTTCCATACCTGTAGGCGTAGCAAGCCACGAGACTTGGCAGCCTTGTTGCTGTAATTCCTTAGCCACAGCAAGTGCTGGAAAAACATGCCCGCCCGTTCCGGCAGCCATCATCATTACATGTTTCGGCTTTGTTTGTGTTGCTTCGGTCACAGTCTAATTCTTCAATTCTAAAAATATGGAAACAAAATTCAATTTTAAGCGATCAATTGTAATCACAAACGCATAACCGCGAAAGATTATTTACTTTTTTTCAACAGGCATTTGATTGTTTTTTTCTACTGATTTTCAAGTTTAAACTAGATTTGTTATCAGATGTGCATTTTTACTCAAACTACAGCACACAATCAGGCTCGACAGCGCAATTGGCTATATTTAAAAATAAAACAATGAAGCTGATTCGAATCAATTATTTAACATCATTCCAAAGCCCAATCCGCTTCATTTTAGCACCTAGAAATACAATCTGAGTGCATACATTTGAGTAGGATGAAAATTTGTAGTGTCTAGCAACATAATCCGCTTTATTTTCAACCAAATTTATACACTTTGCAGCAAAGTACACTTCTATGTCAAAACCGACCACCTCCATGAAGTAAAAAAGGAACCATTTCAGGTTCCTTTTCTGTCGTTTTAGCTAGCTTTGCCTGCTTCCAAGACATCAAATAAATCATCGGCAATCGAGGTACCAAATTGCGCATCAATCTCACGAATACAGGTTGGACTGGTGACATTAATCTCGGTCACATAATTGCCAATCACATCAAGTCCGACAAAAACCAAACCTTTTTCACGTAAGAAGGGTCCCACTTTTGCAGCAATGGCCTTGTCATTCTCAGTCAAAGGACGTGCTTGACCCAAACCACCTGCGGCCAAATTCCCACGCACTTCACCGTTTTGTGGAATACGCGCCAAGCAATACGGAATCGGTTCACCATTGACCAGCAAAATACGCTTATCCCCTTCCACAATTTCAGGAATATAACGCTGCGCCATAATCGGACGTGTGCCCATCTCCGTCAACATTTCCAAAGTTGAGCCAATGTTCACACCATCTTGATATAAACGGAAAATTCCCATACCCCCCATACCATCAAGCGGCTTCACAATCACATCACCATGTTCTTTGATAAATTCACGAATGAGGCTTTGTTGTGAAGTCACCAATGTAGGCACTTGGAGTTCGGGGAACTGCGTGGCAAACAGTTTTTCATTACAATCACGTAAGGACTGTGGTTTGTTGATAATCCACGCACCTTCACGTTCCGCTTGTTCCAAAATATAGGTGGTGTAGACAAAGTTCATGTCGAACGGTGGATCTTTACGCATCAAGATCACATCGTAATCAGCCAAGGACTCTTTTTGCTGTTCGCCCAACTCAAAATAATGATCGTAGTCTTCAAACACTTTTAAGGGAGAAATCAAACCAAAGGCTTTGCCTTGATCAATATATAAATCGTGTTGTAATGCATAACCCAACTCATGTCCGCGACGGCTTGCGGCCCATAACATGGCCATGGTGGAATCTTTTTTCAGATTCACCGTTTCAATCGGGTCCATCACTACCAGTACACGCATAATTCTCACGCTCATATTTTTTAAACTTGGCAAAAAGTATAACGAAGTTTTCAGGTTTGGGTGCAACAAGTTGTGTAATAATTAAAGATCAAAAAATCTATTTTATTCAAATAACTACAACACATTACAGTAATAAATCAGATGCTAACTGCTCGATACAACAAAGGAAGTATGCGCCTATTACCACACGGCAGCTCCTTTCCACACCTTCTCTATTAAGCCAAAAGACGTTGAATATCCTTAGCAATTTTTTCAGGTTTAACAATTGGCGCATAGCGTTTCACCACCTGCCCTTTTTGGTTAATGAGAAACTTAGTGAAATTCCATTTGATGCTTTGGCTACCTAAAATGCCTTTAGCTTCAGTGGTTAAATACTGATACAGCGGATGCGCTGTAGGCCCATTCACGTCAACTTTGGCAAACATTGGGAAAGAGACTCCATAGTTACGCTGACAAAAGCTGCCGATCTCTTCATTACTCGCAGGGTCTTGCTGCGCAAATTGGTTGCAGGGAAAGCCTAAAACCAACAGACCTTGCTGTTGATAGTCCTGATATAACTTTTCCAAGCCTTCAAATTGCGGGGTTAAACCACATTGGCTGGCGGTATTCACCACCAATAAAACCTTGCCCTGATAATCGGCCAGATTTTTTTGCTCGCCTTCTAACAGTTCAGCCTGAAAATCATAAATTGTGTTCATTACATCTCTTCCATTTATCAAAATGTCATTAATTAAAGTCGCTTCAAGCACTGAACCGACTTCATCCGAAAAATAATATCGCACACAATTAACTTGTGCACAATATTATTATGCGCAATATACTTTCATCCCTATTTCATTTATACTGCTTTACAGACATTAACACCCAAGGACATGCAATATGGCGGACACCCCACTTTTAGAAAACCGCGTGTGTTTTGCCATGTATTCCGCAACGAATGCCATGGTTCGTCAATACCGTCCACGCTTACAGGTTTACGATCTGACCTATCCGCAATTTATTGTTTTGTTGGCTTTATACGAGCAGGACAATGTGACGCTGACCGAGATTGGACAAAAAACTTTTTTTGACTCAGGCACCTTAACCCCGATTATTAAAAAACTAGAAGAAAAACAGTTTTTAAAGCGTGTTGCTGTCAAAGAAGATGAACGTATGAAAAAAGTCGTTCTGCTGGAAAAAGCACTCTTAGCCAAAGATAAAATTATGGCCATTCCATTTGAGCTGGCGTGTTATTTAGGTCTAGATCCCGATGATTTGGTAGCCATCCATCAACTGTGTCAGCGTTTTTTAAACGGCTTAGAACAGCCTCAACACGTCAGTCGAGATACTTAAGTGCAACAAGCGATTGTCGGTTTTCATCTCGATGCAGAACATCATTGGGTGGCGGAGCTTGCCTGTGGCCACACACAACATGTCCGCCATACTCCACCGTGGCAAAACCGCCCTTGGGTACAAACTGAGCAAGGACGCCAAGAAAAAATAGGCATTCTTTTAAGCTGTAAAAAATGCATGGAAAATGCACAAAAATAATTCTTTTACATTTTCTTCAAATTTTAATGCTTATTTATCAATTTTTTAGAAAAATTAAAAAGCCTGTACAGCTGTACTTTTCAACCCAGTAAAACTATGTAAAAAAAATGAATATTACCGTAAGTCTTGTTCATTTTTGGTAAATGATTATACTTCTCATTTTTATTGGCAATTCACTCTCTCCGAGCCTTAAATCATGATGAAATTTTCACCACAGCCGCTTTGTGGTTCTAACCTATTCAAATATAGCCTTCTCAGCTTTATGATTTTAAATGCGCATGCAGCCTATGCGGATGAAGCGACACTACAAAATAATGAGAACCCCTCCTCTCAAGCGACGACAAACAAATCGAACACAACAGCAGTTCTGCCTACCTTGAAAATTGAGGCAATGAGTGAACTTGATCCAATCAAAAGCTATGTCGATTATGATCAGGCCAATGTCACACGAAATGGGTTAAAGAAAAAAGATATTCCTCAAACCATCGATACCATCGATGTACAGAAATATAAAATCTATGGCTCTAACGACCTCAGTGTGATGCTACAAGGCACACCGGGAGTATCCACCAGCTACGATACGCGTGGTGATGGCATCACCCTCCGTGGTTTCTCTGCCGACTCGGGTGATATTTACCGTGATGGTATTCGTGAAAGTGGCCAAGTACGTCGCAGCACATCCAACATTGAACGGATCGAAATTTTAAAAGGCCCTGCCTCGGTACTTTACGGTCGTAGTGCTGGCGGTGGTGTGATCAATATGGTGAGTAAATACGCCAACTTTGACTCGAAAAGTTCCGTCGGTACTTACGTAGGCTCATATGATAACTACGGTGCAACAGCAGATATTAACCAAGTGTTGAATGACAATTGGGCTGTCCGTTTAACAGGTGAATACGGTGAAGCGGATAGTTTCCGTTCAGGCATTGATAGTAAAATTGAAATGATCTCGCCAAGTTTCACTTATAAAAATGATGATGAAACCCTCACGTGGACCACACAATATACTTATGACAAATTAAATCGAACCCCTGACCGCGGGCCTTCTTATAGTAACTTACCCGCGGGTGTTTCAATCAAGACTGGCTTTGCTCAAGAAGGCGATTTTATTGAAGATGAATTACAAGTTATTCGTACTGATGTGAAATATCAATATGCGCCAAATTGGAATTTCCACTGGGCGCTCAGTTATCGCCAAGCTTATCAGAACTTTGACAACTTCTTTGGTGGTACCTATTGCAATAACAATCTCACTTTAGAAGCAACACCAAAAGCATGTACTTGGAATGGTTACATACGTCAAAGCTATGCATGGCAAGAAACCATGAATAAGACCATTACCAATACTTTTGATATTTCTGGCTCATTCAAAACTGGAGCTATAGAACATCAACTCCTCGTCGGTGCAGATGTCAGCCGTGAAGACCGTTCACCAAAACTAGGAAATTACTCAAGTGGTACAGGTGTTCCTCGCTACTATGGTTTTATTAACCCTTACAATCCAGCAGACCAATATAATACGTTACCAAGCTCAGAACGTCTCCCTGTAACCTCTGATAATCATCACGTAGGTGAGTCAATGGGGTTCTTTGCTCAAGATTTAATTAGCCTGACACCTAAACTTAAAATGATGTTAGGTATGCGCTATGATCAGTACAATTTCAAATCGACCAATCATATCCAGAACCTTTCAAAACAATATGATGATACGACCTTCAGCCCTAATATTGGCTTTGTATGGCAACCATCAGAACAACACAGTTTTTATACTTCATACAATAAAAGCTTCGCCCCTTATGGAGGTCGTGGCAATATTTCTGTTGATGTTAATACTGATCCTAAATACTATGATGCTGAACCTCAATACAATGAACAATATGAAATTGGGGTTAAGAGTGATTGGTTAGACCAACGCTTAAACACACAACTTTCTGTTTATGACATTCGTAAAAAGAATATTCGTTATCAACCTGATTCAAAAGAACAACCTTTCCTTTGGTCCGTAGGTGGTGAACATCAAGCCAAAGGTTTAGAGTTCAGCTTCATCGGTCGTGTACTGGACAACGTATTTGTCCGTGGTGGTTATGGTTATACCGATACTGAAGTGAAAAAGGATAAGGAAAAACCAGAGAATGTAGGGAATGCATTAGCAAATGCCTCTAAAAACACAGGCAACCTGTTTGTGCGCTACTTACCTACAGAAAAACTCTACGGTGAAGTTGGCGTAACTTATGTCGGCTCTTACTATCCAAACATCAATAACTTGACCAAGATGGATGGTTTCAATCGTGTCGATGCAGCCATTGGTTATAGTGCTGATCCATGGAACGTGACTTTAGCTGTCAGCAACTTGACCAATAAAGAATACTGGCGTTCGGACTCCATGCCAGGCACACCACGTAGCTTCCTCATACGTTTGAACTACCAGTTCTAAACCCCCTTTAGTTAAAACACCATCTCAAGCGGAACAGGTCACTGTTCCGCTTTTTTCTGCTTACCAAGGGCCGACTATGCCAATCAATAAATGCTTTGAGCCTTTTGTTATAAAGCGCAAGAAACGGATTTTCAGGCCTCGCTGGATTTGTTAGTGTTTTCTTAAGTTAAATGATTTCCGCGAGTAATCATGACAGAACATAGCAATTACGCACGTGTGGCAAAGGCAATTGAATACATTGAACAAAACTTCAAACAGCAACCCAGTTTGGCTGAGATTGCAGAACACGTTCATTTAAGTCCTACACATTTTCAGCGTATCTTTAGCGAATGGGCAGGCATTAGCCCGAAGAAATTTCTACAATATATTAGTGTGGAATATGCAAAGTCGGTTTTGAAAAATCACACAGAAAATAATATTTTTGCAGCAACTTTTGACACTGGCCTTTCCAGTACCAGCCGATTGCATGATTTATTTGTCCAAATCGAAGGTATGACGCCCGCAGAATATAAACAGGGCGGTGAAGCACTCCACATTCACTATAGTTTTGCCGAAACCATTTTTGGCTCCGTCATTATTGCCTCGACCCCTAAAGGGATTTGTCATATGGCCTTTACCGAAGTAGATCGGGATGCATTGGTCTATCTGAAAAAACAGTTCCCACGTGCGACATTTATTGAAGATCAGGATGAATTACAACGCAAAGCGCTCGCAATTTTTCAGCACGATCAAAACAGCCTATCAGAGATTAAACTGCATCTGAAAGGCACCGACTTTCAGCTCAAGGTGTGGCAAAGTCTGCTTAAAATTCCCATGGGGCAGCTCAGCAGTTATGCGCATATTGCCCAAGAGATTGGGCAAGAGCGTGCCTCACGAGCAGTCGGAACAGCAATTGGCAGTAATCCCGTTGCCTTTTTAATCCCATGCCATCGGGTCATTCAGTCTTCAGGACAACGTGGCGGCTATATGTGGGGGACGACACGTAAAACCGCGATGATTGGTTGGGAAGGTGCGCATAGCCAAACGCCAACCGAAAGAGAGAGCGAATAAAAAAGGAAGCCGAAGCTTCCCTTTTTTGTTTCAACGCTTAAACGCCATATTTCACGCGATAGGCTTCCATTTTTGCTAAAGCCTCTGTCTCACCTTTAGCCTCTAAATAATTCATCAAATCTTTCATGGTCACCAATGCATGCACAGGAATTTCCAATTCTTTTTGGACTTCTTGAATCGCAGACAGTTCACCTTGACCTTTTTCTTGGCGGTCTAATGCCACCAACACACCTGCAATCTGCGCACCTGCATTTTTCAAAATGGTGACTACTTCACGGATCGCTGTCCCCGCAGTAATCACATCATCAATAATCCAGACTTTTTTGCCTGTAACGGATGCACCAACCAAAACCCCGCCTTCACCATGATCTTTGGCTTCTTTACGGTTAAACCCCCAAGGTACACTCACCCCATGATTTTGTGACAAAGCCACAGCTGTTGCAGCAACAAAAGGAATCCCTTTGTACGCAGGACCAAAGATGACCTCAACATTGTTGCATTCTGTCAGTTTGGCTGCATAGCCAGACGCCAGTAATGACAAGGCTTCACCGTCATTGAGTAGACCTGCATTAAAAAAATAAGGACTCACACGACCCGATTTTAAAGTAAACTCACCAAATTTAAGCACGCCACGTGATAATGCGAGTTCGATAAAAGCTTGAGGGTTAAATGTCGCTTGCGTTGTCATGCGGTGCTCCGTATTTTCAAATTGAGGTAAGACTTGCGCATGATACCAAAGAGTAGCTATCCAAGTGATCAAAAAATTTTACGTGTAGTTTCAATTAACGTAAATGGTCTACGTTCTGCAGAAAAAAAAGGGATTTTTGATTGGATTGCCACATCAGATGCTGATGTGATTTGCATGCAAGAATCTCGCATCACCCACGAACAATGGACCGATAAATTTAAACCTGAAGGTTGGCATACTCACCTGTTCCCTGCTGAACGTCCAGGGTATGCTGGCACTGCTATTTATAGCCGTTTACCGTTTGTTTCAGTCACGGATGGACTTGGTTTTGAATTGGCCGATTCTCAAGGCCGCTTTATTTCGGCTGAGTTTGACTTAGGCTTAGACCAAAACGTGCATATTTGTTCACTCTATTTACCATCGGGTTCTTCTGGTGAAGAGGCACAAGTACGTAAAGACCACTTCTTAGAAGAATACAAACAAATTTTGAAACAATGGCGTGATGAAAATAAATCCGTGATTGTCTGTGGTGACTACAACATCGTGCATAAACGCATCGACATTAAAAACTGGTCAGGCAACCAAAAAGCCTCAGGCTGCTTACCACACGAACGCGCTTGGCTCGATCATATTTATGATGAACTCGGCTATGTCGATACTTTCCGTGAAGTGCGTCCAGAAGCTGAGCTTTATTCTTGGTGGTCAAACCGAGGACAAGCTCGTGCGAAGAACGTAGGCTGGCGCATTGACTATCAAGCGTGCTCACCTGACTGGAAAGCCCGTACAGTCAATGCTTGGGTCTATAAAGAAACATGGTTTAGCGACCATGCACCTGTCATTATTGACTACAAAATCTAGAAAAATTTAAGTATTTAGCTCATATTAAGTGAACAACTGTTTACTGAATATGAGTTTTTAACCTACATTATCTGCCGTTTTTTGAGTCTTTTTCTGATCAATCAATCAGTGCATTATGTTTCCACGGCAAAGGGACGATGTCAGGATGACAGCACAAGGACAGGACGCCGTAGGATGAAATTAAAACGAACTATGGAAATAGTTGGTTTTCAAGGATGTGACAATGGACGTTGTAATGAGACCCGCATGATCAGGATGATTAAATGCGGGTTTTCTCTTTTTTAGTCTCTGCCTTTTTTAATGCTTCTTCTTTTTAGATTCTATTTTTCTTTGATTTGATTCTAAATCGCTTTTATGACAAGACGATGACGCTTTAAGCTTAGATCGACACACTAGAGCTCCTCTGTTTTTTCCGTTACTCTAAACCCAGCTTAAAATTCAGAAGGGTTTTCCATGTTAAACGTGTATGGCATTAAAAATTGTAATTCAATGAAAAAAGCATTCGACCTACTGAATGAGTTAGGTTTAGCGTATGAGTTTCATGATTATAAAAAACAAGGCATTGATGCTGCGACTGTCAAAACATGGCTCGATCAGATTGGGGCAGATGTGGTCCTGAATAAAAAAGGTACCACTTGGCGTAAGTTGACTGAAACAGAACAAGACACTGCTTTAGCTTCAGAGCAAGGACTAATTGATGCCCTCACCACACATAACAGTCTCATTAAGCGTCCCGTAATTGCAACCCCGAAAGGTTTTATTGTGGGTTTCAATGAAGATGCAATTCGTGCCCTAAAAGCATAACAAAACAAAAAAGCCGAGCAATTGCTCGGCTTTTTTTGTTGGATGGGATTAGTTCGCGCGAATCCAAGTTTGGTTACGGCCTAATGCAGCCACGCCAATATAACCACGAAGCTCTAGTTTTTTACCACCAGCAGCAATGTTGCCTTTTAATTTATAGGTTTTACCAGTTTGCGGATCTAAAATTGATCCACCGTCATAGCTTGTACCACCCACATTTTTCAGACCATGTACAATCGTTAAACCTTTCAAAGATTTATTTTTATACGGGCCTTCACACTTGGTACATGCATTTTCTTCACCTGGCGTCAAAATACCTTGAATACTCGCAGTTAAAGTTCCATTTTTTTGCTCAGTGAATTTAACCAAGGCTTTCGCTTGTTTAGTTTTGTCATCAATCGTTTTCCAAACAGTGCCATTCAGCGGATCTGCTGCATGAGCTAGAGCGGTTAATCCTAGTACGCTTAACGCAAGTGCAATTTTTTTCATTTTTGTCATTTCCCTAGTCTAGTATAGACGACTATCATTATTAAAAAGTCACAACAATTTTTCAATTTTTCAATGTGACCAATTAGTGTAACCTTGTAAATTATGTTGGTAAATACACAAACTCAAGGTAAAACAAATAACAAAATGGAATAACTATGAAGATTGCCGATCCATGGAAACAAATCATTACAGAGCAGTTTTTAAAAACCACGATTCGAACCCCAAGTCGCTTTAGTCTCCCACCCAGTAGTCAGCGTTTTCTTCTTGAACAAATGTGTCGTGCATTTCCGCTCAATAAGTCGATCCAGATTCGTCCTCTACGTCTTGCAGGCCTGCGTGCGGAAGAGTTAAAACCTGAAACTGAAGCCACTCAGCTCATTTTGCATATTCATGGTGGAGCTTTCTTTTTAGGTTCAATGAATACCCACCGTGCGTTTGTCTCAGACCTTGCAGCCAGTACACAAATGCAAGTCATTCACCTTGACTATCCGTTGTCACCCGAACACCCCTATCCTGAAGCCATTGATGCGCTGTTTGATGTTTATCTGCTGTTATTGGAGCAAGGGATACAAGCCAAAGATATTATTTTATCGGGAGATTCATGTGGTGCAAATTTAGCGCTAGCCTTGGCGCTGCGCATTCGTGATGAGCAACGCCCTCAAGTCAGTGGGCTGATTCTGCTTTCGCCATTTTTGGATTTAAGCTTAACCAGTGAATCTATTCGCTATAACAGCAAGCTCGATGCACTGTTATCCATCGAAGCCCTTGAAACAGGCATCGACTATTATGTTCCAGAACAAATCGACCCCGCCGACCCACTTGTTTCACCTTTATTTGATGATTTAGCAGACCTCCCACCGACCCTTGTACAAGTCGGTTCGAAAGAAATTCTCTTGGACGATGCCCAGCGGTTTAGAGATAAAGCAACCAAGGCCGGCGTAGACGTAACATTTAAACTATACACAGGCATGTGGCATAACTTTCAAATGTTTAATGCATGGTTTCCAGAAGCTAAAATGGCATTGGATGATATCGCAACGTTTGCTCAAGCGCTCGACCAAGACTAGACACATCCTGCATAAAAAAAGGTCAGCTTAACGCTGACCAAATGAGGAATCATGGAACTACAGTTATTGTTTAAATCGCTTGCACCTGTGCTAAAGCTGCTGCAATGGCTTTATCTTTCAGCTCTGGCCCCATATTCACGCCTTCAGCACGAATGATTTCAACATCGGTCACACCGGTAAAATTAAAGACGGTTTTTAAGAAGCCTTCTTGGAAGTCAACAGGACTATTTTCACCATAGACACCACCGCGACTACTGGCAATATAGGCTTTCTTGTCACCAGCCAAACCGACCGGGCCATTTTCAGTATATTTGAAAGTACGACCTGCAACACTAATGCGGTCAATCCATGCTTTTAAAGTCGAAGTAATCCCGAAGTTATACATCGCTGCACCAATCACCACAACGTCCGCATCTAAGTACTGTTGAATAATACGTTCGCCCAGAGCCGATTGTTCTGCATTTTGACCCATTAAAATTTCTGCGTCTAAATGTGGAATCGGTTGCGTTGCCAAATCCAAATATTCAACCTCAACTTGCGCATGCTTTTCGCTGAGTTGCGAAACAATCGCTTGGCTCAACTGACGAGACACAGAAGCATCCGCCATAATACTTGAATCAATATGTAAAACTTTCATGGGATGTTCCAACATAATCTTTATTGAATAGTTGCATTTTAAAATAAGATTATCCTTAGAATAATAGGCCTATTCAAAACACTATGTTCTAAAAATAGAATGGTCTTTCCCTTCTGAGCTACATACTCAGTTCGTCACCTTTGATACCGTCTTTTTATAAGATTGTGATATGTTGAAAGCAATGTATAAGAAATCAATCACATTATTTAAAAAATAAAGCGGATATATCAAGGATGAAACGATTGAATGAGTTCATGGTTCTCAATATCTAAACAGCTAAGCAACAGCAAACTTTCTCATTATCTACTTGAAGAGGAAGTGATTATGAACTGGGATACCTTGAAAAAGTGTATTTTAATCCTTGTTCTCGGCTGTTGTGTCAATATGATCTGGTTAGTTTGGGAGACTTTTGTACTGTTCAACTCAGAATATTGGCATGTCGTTAATGTTCAGCTTTTGCGCCATAAATTGGTTATTAATTCCATTTTTTTCATCACGTTATTGGGTTTGATTTACCCTTGCTATGCCCTACAAAAACAAGCTTGGGTACAACGATTCCTCCCTTATATTG
Source organism: Acinetobacter sp. Gutcm_16 (assembly GCF_028649355.1). Classification (NCBI taxonomy): domain Bacteria; kingdom Pseudomonadati; phylum Pseudomonadota; class Gammaproteobacteria; order Moraxellales; family Moraxellaceae; genus Acinetobacter; species Acinetobacter sp. Gutcm_16. Next base: position 342,093 of record NZ_JAQSUV010000036.1, read on the forward strand.
CGATTGGAATTTTAATCATCTCACTTTGCTATAACGGTTATATGATTGGGGTGTTTAGCCCTGTCACTATGGTGGTCTATATTTGTCTGATCGCTGTCGGTTTGGTATTGTTTGAGCGAAAGATCGTGTATGCGATGCTAATTCCTGCGACAGGCTTCTTAACCGTCTCAGGCTGCCTCAGTTTTATTGATGTGATTCCTTATGCTCCAATTTTTCAGATTGATGGCCAACTCTTTCTCAATGGGTTTTGGCTCCTATCGATGCTGTATTTCGTTATTCCCATTCTAATCACTTGTCTAATTTTATTTGAAATTTTACTTAGCCAATGGCGACATCGTGAACGACTCATTCAACATTTAAGTCAGATCGACCCACTAACCAATACATTTAACCGTCGTCGTATTAGCCAAAGTTTGGAGTATTTGCATCAGCAAGATCCGCAGAATCCCTATGCGGTTATCCTCTTAGATCTCGATCATTTTAAAAGCATCAATGACCAATTTGGACATCATATCGGAGATAACGTGCTCATCGCTGTGAGCCAACAATTAAATAACCAGATACAAGACCATGACCTAGTGGGGCGCTTTGGCGGAGAGGAGTTTATCCTTATTTTAAAACATGCTTCACTCTCTAAAGCCCATCAAATTGCGGAACGTTGTCGTTCAGCCATCGAGGCTTTAGTCATTAACAATGATGAAGGCCAATCTATCCATGTCACAGCTAGTTTTGGTATTGCACAATCTCACCATGGACTCAGACCTCAGCAAGTTTTGAGTCAAGCAGACAAAGCACTCTATGCCGCTAAAGCCAGTGGACGTAATCAAATCAAATGCTATTTAGAAATCAATCCCGGTGAACTCAAATATAGCGCTGCATGTGGTGACACACAGCACATTTCACCTAACTAAACGGCTTCTGCCCGTGCCGCGTCGACCCATTGTATGACCGCAGGATGCTGCATAATGTGTTGCATATACTGCTGGCTGCGCTCAGATACAGGTAGTGCATAACTCTTGAAACGCATCACTACAGGGGCATAGAAGGCATCGGCTATAGAAAAATCACCAAATAAAAAGGTATGCTCATCCGAACGCTGTGCCCAAATTTGTTCAATTCGTTCGACATCTGCTCTTAATTCAGCATGCTGCGCACACAAAGCTAGCCCCTCAGCTATGCTGTACTGCGCCTGAATATTCATGGGGCATAATTGGCGTAGTGCCATAAAACTACTGTGCATCTCACCACTGATACTCCGTGCTTCTGCTCTCAAATAGTCAAGCTTGGGCCACAGGGCTAAATCTGGATTTTGCTCGGCCAAATATTCACAGATGGCTAAAGAATCCCAAATTTTAAATTCACCCACATCCAATACGGGCACTTTAGCATTAGCATGAATGTGGGACAGTTGCTCTTTAAAACTGGGGTTTGTCGCATCAAAGCGAACCAGTACCTCTTCAAAATCCAGATCAAATGCAGTCAAGACCAACCACGCTCGCATCGACCAACTGGAGTAATTTTTATTGGCAATATATAAACGTTGCATCACCCTTCTCCCTCAGGTTTAAAAACGTTGTAATTGAGCTAAAAGTTCAGCCTCAGTAAATGCACCGGTTAAACGTAAACCACGAATTTCTTGTTGTGAGGCATCTAAGAATAAATAGGTCGGTGGTCCCAAAATATCCCACTGGTTTAAAAGCACTTGATGGGTTGCATCGTAATGGCTCAAATCCAATTTAATCAAATAATACGGCACAAGCGCTTGCTGTACCGTTGCAGACTTTAATATACGGTGTTCAATCGGCTGACAGGCGACACACCAATCAGCATAGACATCGATAATGATCTTTTGACCTTTTGGTGCTTGTGCCAAGAGCTGCTTAAACTCCGCTGCCGTCGCTGCCACATGCCAACGCGCAGATGCAGCCACTGGCGCTTCAAAGAAACGCTGACTCTGCTGATATTGGCTATAGGCAATGTACGTCCCGCCAATGACTAGAGCCACGATGTACAGCATACGCAACTGAGTTTTATGCCACATCAAACGATACAACACATAAATAATAAAGCTCAAGCCTAGCAGCAGACTCAGTGCTTGCATCCATGTTTCAGAAAGCAAAGGACGTACAAAATACAGCGCTAAAGCCAACATGATGAAAGCAAAGAATACCCGAACCTGATTCATCCACAGCCCAGCACGAGGCAATACCTTAGCACCCAGTACGCTTGCCACTAACAGCGGTGTACCCATACCAAACCCTAAGGTGAACAACAAAATGGCCCCTTGCCACTGGCTTTGTGTCTGTGAAATAAACAGTAAAGCGCCTGCCAAAGGCGCAGTCATACACGGTCCAACCAACAGCGCAGAGATCATGCCCATAATCGCAGCACTGATCAGGCTTCCACCCTTTTGCATAGACTGGATATGATCAAGTTTATTCACCACGGCTTGCGGCAGTTTAAGTTCAAACAAACCAAATAGATTGAGCGCGAATAAAACAAAAAGAATGCTAAAAGCAATCAGGGTGGATGGCTGTTGTAACCAACGCTGGAAGTTCAAACCTGCAGATGAGGCCACCAAGCCCAAAATGGCATAGACCATGGCCATACTGCACACAAAGACCAAGGCAATCATCCATGCTTTGAGGCCTTTGCTATCGCGAATAATTAATGAGGTTAAAATCGGCAACATCGGCAAAGAACACGGCGTAAACGCAAGTAATATCCCGAGGCCAAAGAACAGCAATAAACCATAAGCCAATGAGCTTTTGGCTAACTCTTCAGACCAAATTTGATCTTGCGCAGCCATCGCATCGGAAGCTGTTACGACGGGTTCAGCAGTGACCGTTGGATTGATCGGCTCAAATTGCGGATTCGACTGCGCGGCTAAATCTAACAGTCGTTTTGAGCCACCTGCTTGGTCTTGTAGACTGACCAAACCGTTGACATCGGTTTTAAACTCAATACTTTGCGGTGGGTAGCAAATGCGATCTTTGGCACAGCCTTGCCAAGTCACCTTATAAGTTTGTGAAGCCTGTGTGTCTAAGTCAAATTGCACTTGTTGATAATAAACTTGGGTGTGTCCATAGTTTTCATCATACAAATCATGCGCAGGCGGCAGCTCAAGCTTAAGGGGCTGACCCGCCTGCTGTACTTCAAATTTGTGCTGATACAGATAATACTGTTCAGGGATATTCCAGTGCAGTTGAGCGGTATGCTCAGTCGTGGATTCCACTGTAAATGGAAAAGCATCTTCAGCTGAAAGAAGTGGAGTTTCTGCATGAACGTTTAGGATACTGGCCCAGATACACAGATTGATGATCAATACTGACAGCGCCAGATACCACGTTTTGCCGCTCATCCCCTGTTTCAGATGAAGATGCTTTTTCATAATATGTTCTTTTTTCTAATTAAAATAAGTATGAAACGCCAAGGCCTGAATAATAACTTTTATCTGCACCATTTAAGTCGACACCAACACTTGCGTCCAACTGCATCCGATTATTCACCGCATACATGACACCTGTACCGAGCGCATATTCATTGTCTTGACTTTCTGCTTTACGATAAACCAATTCAGAAAAACCGCTGAGTTTATCGGTAAATTGATATTCTAAAGTCGGAATTGCAGAAATGGCCCAATCACTATTTTGCACTTCATAACGCATAGTGATGGATGTCGACACGAGGTCGCTATAATCGTATGCAACCACAGATGACAGACTATAAATATCATCTTCATTGGTGAAACCATCATTACCTGTGGCAATAATCGCTTCAGCCAGTACCGCCATACTCAAGCGTTCATCATCCAAAGGAATCGCCGCTTTCACACCCACACTGACATCCCCCAAACCATCTGTTTCAGACTTATTGCCTGCCACTTTCATTTGTTGCCAAGAGGGCCCAGCCCAACCCAATTGCAATTCGATGTTTTCAGCTAAACCTGTGCGCAATAACATATCTGCATTTAAGCTGGTGGTTTTGACTTTTTCACCATCAGCCGTGGTCGATTCAGCATAGTGCGCATTGGCCAAGCCCTGCTCCCAAGCCAACTGTCCCACAGGCGTAATCCCTGTCCCTATGCCCGAACCTGGGCGGTCAAAGGAAAAATCTGCAGCCATCGCATTCATACTGAACCCAGCGGCTACACATAAACCTAAATGTTTTAATTGCATCATGATGATCTCGCTGTTTAAGCTAATTCTTTTGTCATTTTTGCACCATGCTGACGAAGCAACTCTAAAGTTTGCTTTTCTTCAGCCAATGCTTCGGCCCAATTAATTTCGTCAAATTCACAATCAAAGAATAAATCGCTAATTGAAGATAAAATAGTTAAGCCATCTTCATCTTTGGTGTTTGGATCAACTTTTTCATCCAATAAACGTTTGACCGCGGGCGCACATGCAGCACTTGCAGCATCCCAAAGTGGGCCATAAATTTCTTCTGTATCCCACAAATGCAAGTTTGCTTTGCCATGAATCAGTTGTTCTAAAATGTCTAAATGTACCGCTAGAGTCTGTTGTTTTTCTTGTTCTGACAGCGGTGCGCCTGCTTCATACGCTTCGCAAATCGCTTCCCACCATTTGAATAAGCCATCTGACCAGACAGAAATCACAGGTCCTTTTTCAGGATCGATAAAATTGAGACTTAACCCATCGGTCAATAGACGTTGAACTTGTTGAAGATCTAATTCTTCAAGTGCTTGCACGAAAGCTTGTTGTTGCGCGGTTAACATGGAGATGACGCTCTTCAATTCAGTTTATTCTATTATGCCGAATAAACGGGACATTTGTTATCCGTAATGTTGGATAAAAGTGAGTGCCCAGCATTAAAAAAGCCCCTAATTGAGGGGCTTTTTTTAAATTCGGTGAGGTTTAATCTTCCTCATCATCAACTAGGCCATCATCCTGATCTGCATATACAGGTTGGCCAGCACGTGGTTTATCATTTTTTTCAAAGGTATGTTCTAAACTACGTTTAAGGCGATCGATCGCGCCATGAATCGCGGTATCGACATTATGACCTTTATGATTTACAACCACGGGTTTTAAACCTGCTGGACGCGCTTCAATCATACATTGAATGTCGTCATCTCCGCCTTTATGGCTATTGGCATCACTTAGATGCACTGAAAAATGAGTAATGCGCTCACTGTGACGTTGAAATTCTTGATTCAGCTCTTCGCGTATATAACTAATTAAACGGTCACTATTTTGAATGTTTTTATCTGTACGGATTTCTATGTTCATAAAATAACATCCTCTCTCTTTCTTTATTCGACTCTTTTTTTTGTACGAAGATTTTTATCTCTTGGCACACTTGTAACTTACTGTTTTAACAGTATTCGACCATCTTCAATTGCTTTGGAATGTAACCTCCATCGATTGAATGATGAACACTTTTGAGTCTGCAGATCTGTGTCCTTCTCCTTTGAATATCGGGCCTAACTGAAAATTATGCAAGTGATATTTTTAAAAAAATATGAAAAGGATACTTATTGTGACAAGCCCTTACTTGCATGGCTAAAAACAGATGGATTTGATTCCATCTTCTTACTATTCACGTGACCTCATTGGCTAGAATGAACAAAAAAATCTAATAATTATGACAACTTCAATTACGGCAGGAATGACTGCAAACATCGATCATTCATTCTTTGCAAACATCCCCAAATAAGTGCAAACCCTGTTCCATTCTAGGATTTTCCCGAGCTGTATCATGTCGATATTGCTAAATTTATTATTCAATCACCTAACATTTTTTCCAAGAAGGTCCATATCAAATTAAGTGTCATGCCTGAAAGGCAACATTAAACCATTTGGTAAAAAAAGTATAAAAAATGGCTCATTTTGATATCTATTTTCCATGACGTTCGTCAAATTTGGCTTTATTTTTGCTTAATAATCGGTATCCTGTATCCGATTTTTTGGGGAAATATTCATGAAACTGACTCAAATTGCTGCTTTCGTAGCATTATCTTCTGCTGCGGCAATTTCTCAAGCTGCGCCGATTTGGCAAGACTTTAGCATCACTGGTTTATATGGTGAAAACTATGCTCATCCTGTAAATATGGATGACAACAACCAGCAAACGACTGCAACTGTAGAATATACTGCTAAGTTAAAATATGGTGATTTTTTCGGCTTTGCTGACCGTGCTCACAATGACTTTGAAAACAGCACATATTTCGAGCTTTCTCCTCGTTTAAGCTTAAGCGCAGTGACAGGGACTAAATTAGAAGCTGGTCCGATCAAAGATATTTTAATTGCAGGAACATGGGAAGCGAACAGCTCTAACTACCCAGGTGCAGACTTCAATAACTACCTCTATGGTATTGGTTTTGATCTTGCTATTCCTTATTTCCAATATGCTCAGCTTAACTTCTACAAAGCAGACAATGAAAAAGGGATGACTGATGACTACCAAATGACTGCTGCCTACGGTATCCCAGTTAAACTTGGTTCAGAAGATTTTCTTATTGACGGCTTCCTTGACTGGTCAACAGGTGAAAATGCAAATCATGCAAGTGAGTTAAACTGGACAACTCAATGGAAATGGAATGTGGGTAAACACATTTCTCCAGATACACGTCTTTATGTGGGTGTTGAGCACTCAGTTTGGAACAACAAATACGCCATCAAAGGTTTAGACCAAAATGACGTAAGTGCATTAATCAAATACCACTTCTAATTCACTTTTGTGAATATCCAAAAGCAAGACTTCTGTCTTGCTTTTTTTTATGCAAAAGCAGCATGATAAAGCCCCCAACGCATACAACCTTGCCTTCATGTCTTTTCTCATTCGTCCAGCGACTGAACACGATCTGCCCGCGATCCAAAATATTTATAATGCAGAAGTCTTACATGGCATGGCCACTTGGAATGAACATGCCTATGATTTAGCGCATTTCCAAAAACAACTACTACACTTTCAACAAAACCAATTTCCATTTTGCGTGGTGGAAGACCAAGAAACGCAGGCCATTGCAGGCTTTGCAGACTATGCCACCTTCCGTAATTTTTCAGGCTATCGTTATACCGTTGAGCACTCGATTTATATTTCACCCAACTATGCCCGTCAGGGCTTAGGTCAACAGCTTTTAGCGTATTTGATTGAACAAGCAAAAATGCAGCACATGCATGTCATGGTTGCAGGGATTGACCATGCCAATCTAGCTTCAATTGCTTTACATGAAAAGTTTGGCTTTGTACAAACTGGCTATATGCCCCAAGTCGGACAAAAGTTTGGGCAATGGCGTGATCTGGTGTTGATGCAACTGCTGTTAAATCAGTGAGGTCGGGACTAAATTGTCACTGGTGACGCTGATCACGGCATATGTATGCTTGGCCGCATGTTCATAAAAGTTTCTGAGCTGAGCAAAGACTAAACTCAACTCGGCAAATTGCAATTCAATCGATTCGGTCTGGATGCCATGTTCCTGTTCTAAGCGTTTCAAACAATTGGTTTGCATATGCTTTTTAAAGTCTTCGATATCCAGTTTTTCTAAAGCTTCCTGGACTTCAACCACACGCACCGCGGTGTTATAACGTACCTCTGTAAGTTGTTTTTGGCGCTCTGCCAAGTGATGCTCGGCTTGTACACTCAAAGCCAGTAATGAAGTGCCAGACTTAAAACTGCCTTGTAATAAGGTCTGTAAGATTTTCCAGTTTTTACCTAAAAGCAGATGTGACTCGATGTGCTCCGAATTCAGCACATCGTCGACAGAAATAGATTCTAAAATCAACGTTTCCAAAGCATTGGGCGGAATACTTAATAATAATGTGTCCATATGGCTGCTCTTATTGTTGTTGCTTTGCATTAGCTTAACGCGTCTAAAAGCACACTGCTCAAACAATTTGTATGAGTAATTTTTCTTACAAAGTGAAAGACGACCAACCTTTCCTTCAAAACAAAAGGCCAACCAACACAGACTACAACTTACCACTCTTAGCAGATGTATATATTGAGACTCAAACAATCGAATCCCTCAAGGGAGTTTTCGGTTTTGATTGGATGAGGACAGAACATCATTGTGATATTTTTCAGCTTGATGAAAAAATTCAAATTACACGTCTAGATCATCCCTAACCAAGTATTTATGCGTTAATATCTCATTTAATTATTCAAAATAATCAGAGGGATAAATGGCAAAATTTTTAAATACGAGTGGTACTAATTTTTTTCTTGAAGAACTCATCAAAAATGCCAAAGAACGCCTCATTTTAATTAGTCCTTATCTACGTTTAAATGACCGAATCAAAGAACTTTTAGAAGATAAAGATCGCCTAAAAATTGATATCCGTATTGTTTATGGAAAAAGTGATTTACACCCAGACGAAATTAAATGGATGCAAAAATTGGATTATGTTCGCGTTAGCTTTTGCAAAAACTTACATGCAAAATGCTATATCAATGAAAGTGAATGTATTATTTCAAGTCTAAACCTTTATGAGTTCAGCCAAGTCAATAACAATGAAATGGGAATCTTAGTCCGTAAGTATGAAGATAATGAAGTCTTCAAAGATGCTTATGAGGAAGCTCAACGGATTATCCGTATTAGTGATGAAGTACGTATTACTCTAGATGAAGTAAAAGCTGAAGCTTCTCCAGTTTCAGAGATGAAAGAAAGCGAAGAAGAAATAATTTTTACCAAATTAACAACTGCAAAACTCGCAGCAAAAGTTGGAATTAAAACCCCAGACTTATTAGAAAAATTAGTCAATAAAGGCTATTTAAACCTTACAGAAAATGGAAAACATTTTCTTACCGATTCGGGAAAAGCTATTGGTGGTGAGTTCCGAACTGGTCAGTATGGTATTTATTTTTTATGGGATGAAAATACTGAGATTTAAAAACAATAAATCCCTCCAAACCTCCCTTTTAAAAGGGAGGCTTCCCCTCTCCCAAAAGGAGTGGGAAGAAGTGAAGAATTAAATCGCTACCAATTCTCGAATACCTTTTGCAGGCATTTCATAACCTGCACCTTGCGCAATCACTTGTCCACGGGCCATGACGGTATATGCATCGGCCAGCTCCTCGGCAAAATCATAAAACTGCTCGACCAAAACCACCGCCATGTCGCCGCCATCCGCCAGTTTACGAATCACTCGGCCAATGTCTTTGATAATAGAAGGTTGAATGCCTTCTGTAGGCTCATCCAAAATTAACACCCGAGGCTCTGATGCTAAAGCACGCGCAATCGCCAGTTGCTGCTGCTGCCCCCCTGATAAATCCCCGCCGCGGCGGTGCTTCATTTCATCTAAAATTGGGAAAATTTCATACAAATGCTCAGGCACTTTTCGAGTTTTCGCCCCCTTAAACTTGGCCATGCCAATCAGGATATTTTCTTCAACGGTTAAGGTTGAAAAAATATCACGGCCTTGCGGCACATAAGCCAAACCCGCACACACGCGTTGCTCGGGGCTCATTTTTGAGATGTCCTGACCATCAAGTAAAATCTGTCCGGACTTAATCGGTAAAATCCCCATTAAACATTTCAGTAAGGTGGTTTTCCCAACGCCATTCCGCCCAAGCACCACGGAGCACTCTCCCACAGGTGCTTGAAATGAAACATCTCTTAAAATATGACTGCCACCGTAAAACTGATTGACGTCTTTGACTTCTAACATGGTCGGCTCCTTAACGTCCTAAATATTTCTCAATCACATCCTCATTGGCCTGTACCTCAGCCAATGTACCTTCGGCTAAGATCGCCCCTTGAGCCAGTACCGTCACTTTTTCACTGATGGTGTCGATAAAACTCATGTCATGTTCAACCACCACCAAGGTGTGATTTTTCTTCAACTCTAAACATAGCTCAGCGGTTCGTTCCGTTTCGGCATCGGTCATACCGGCCACAGGTTCATCGAGTAGGATCAGCTTAGGACGTTGCATAAGCAACATACCGATTTCCAACCATTGCTTTTGTCCATGTGACAACAGCCCCGCAGGTTTGTGTACCCATTCTTCTAGGCGAATTTGCGCTAAGGATTCGTCCAAAGCCAGCTGTGCATCTGGATCTAGTTTGCAAAAAAAGCTTTTCTTCACCCGCTTATCTTTTGGTGCAGCTAGTAGTAGGTTTTCCATCACTGTAAAGTTTTCAAATACCGTTGGTTTTTGAAATTTACGGCCAATGCCTGCTTCCGCAATTTGCTCGGTACTCATCTTGGCCAAATCATAGTTTTGCCCAAAAAAGGCGGAGCCTTCGGTCGGTCGGGTTTTGCCCGTAATCACATCCATTAGTGTGGTTTTACCTGCCCCATTGGGCCCAATGATGCAGCGTAGCTCCCCCTCTTGGATGTATAGCGATAAATCATTTAAGGCACGAAAAGCATCAAACCAAACACTAACTTTTTCCAAGTACAGTGCAATCCCATGACTGAAGTCGGCGCCTTGTTCTTTGGGACGTCCATAGCCGTCTGAAGCATGGCCACCATGAGGTTGTATTAGCTCACTCATTCGCTACGCTCCTTTTTAAAACGGTCAAACAGACCAATGACACCTTTGGGTAAAAAAATGGTGACCACAATAAATAGAGCACCCAAGATCAATAACCATGCTTCTGGATAAGCCACGGTGAAATAGGTTTTCACGCCATTAATTAACCCTGCACCCAAAATTGGGCCAATCAAGGTGCCACGCCCACCTGCAGCCACCCATACCGCCATTTCAATCGAATTGACAGGGTTCATTTCACTCGGGTTAATAATGCCAGCCTGAGGCACATACAAAGCTCCTGCGATACCTGCAATCACTGCGGACAGTACCCATGCAGAAAGCTTGTACCACAGCGTACGATAGCCCAAGTACTGCAAGCGGTTTTCACTGTCCCGAATCGCCCCCAGCACACGACCGTAGGGTTTATTCATGAGATGACGCAACCCCACAAAGCAAAGCATCAACACCAAAGCCGTTAAAGAACATAAGGTGGCACGCATGGGCGCAGACGTGATGTCCATGCCTAAAATAGTCTTAAAGCCAGTAAATCCATTGTTTCCGCCAAAACCTGTTTCATTGCGGAAAAATAACAGTGCCGCAGCAAATGTCATGGCCTGCGTAATAATCGAGAAATACACGCCTTTAATTTTGGAGCGAAAGGCAAAGAAACCAAAGATGAAGGCCACCACACCAGGAACCAACACCACCAAAGCCAAAGCCCATAAGAAATGATTGCTGCCCACCCAATACCACGGCAGTTCAGTCCAACTTAAAAACCGCATAAAGTCAGGCAGGCTGTCACCCGCTGTCTGACGCATCAGATACATGCCGAAGGCATAACCACCAAGGGCAAAGTACAAGCCATGGCCTAGGCTTAAAATGCCTGCATAACCCCAAACCAAGTCCAGCGCCAAAGCCACCAGAGCCAAACACATGATTTTGCCAATCAAGGTGACCCAATACGCAGAGAGATGAAAGGCAGAATCTGCCGGTAGCAAATGTAACCAAGGCAGGATCAACATCACCGTAAAGCAGACCGCAATAGCGAACGCACTATAAGGTTTATCGGAAAATAAAGAAGTGATTTTCATGCGTTTACTCCACAAAACGGCCTTTGATGGCAAACAAACCTTGTGGACGTTTTTGAATAAACAAAATCACAAGAACCAGTAGAATAATTTTTGCAAGAACAGCCCCCATCCCAATTTCAAGGACCGTACCGCTGATCCCTAAACCAAGTGCTGCCAGTACCGCCCCCCAAACTTGCCCGACACCACCTACCACAACAACCAAGAAAGCATCGATAATATAATTCTGACCCAAATCAGGCCCAACATTACCCACTTGCGCTAAGGCACAGCCCGCTAGACCAGCCAGCCCAGAACCCAGCCCAAAGGCCAACATATCGATACGGCTAGAGCGAATACCAACAGCACGTGCCATTTGACGGTTTTGTGTCACGGCACGAACAAACAGACCAAAGCGAGTTTTATTAAGCAGGTAAACCAACAGCAGTAGCACCGCAACCGTAAACACAATAATGGCAATCCGGTTATACGGCAGCATTAAACTTGGGCTTAAGGCAATCCCACCCGATAACCAAGAAATATTCGAGACTTCAACGTTTTGCGCGCCAAAAATCATCCGCACCAATTGCATCAAAATCAGACTGACCCCAAAAGTGGCCAACAAGGTTTCAAGCTGACGACCGTACAGTGGACGAATCACCGTCCGTTCAATCAACATGCCAATTAAGGCGCTCACCAAAAAGGCTGCAGGAATAGCAGCAATTAAATACCAATCGACATAACTGCCTACATAAGTCTTAAACAGGCTTTGCACCACATAGGTGGTATAAGCCCCAATCATAATCAACTCACCATGCGCCATATTAATCACACCAAGCAGACCATAAGTGATGGCCAACCCGAGTGCTGCTAGCAGTAAAATGCTGGCTGTACTGAAACCTGAAAACACATGCCCTGCCCATTCACTGGCTTGGATGCGGGTTTTAATCTGACTTTTGGCATCCGCCAAAACAGCTTTGAGTTCTGGGTTCAAGTTTGATTGAATTAAAGCTTGCTCAACCAGTGCCAGCACCTCGGGACGGTTGGAATCGGTAAGGACTTTAGCAGCCTGAATTTGGACTAAAACATCTGGACTTTCAAAGTCGAGGCGCGCTTTGAGCTGTGCCAAGCGCTGTTTAACTTTATTATTTTGTTCATACAGATAGAGCTGATTAATCTGCGCAACATTCAGTTCAGACAGATTATTTTCTAAAATATCAATGGCTGCTAAACGTTGGGCAGATTCTTCAGATTCTAATTTGGCCTGTGCCTGCCCAAAATTTAAGGCTTTACGTAAAGTGTTGACCAAAGTCACCTGAGACAAATCCCCCGGCCAAGTTTCAATTACTTGCTCATCGGGATAACGTAATAATTTTTCATTATTTTTTAAAATATACGTCGTGCCTACACTGTCCCGATACAGCTCATCACTGTCGATCAGTGCCACCAATCGATCAAATTCTTCAATCGTCCCCGGCCATTGGTTGAGCATGGCGCGGCGCTCAGCAAACTCAGCTTTGACAAAACGTTGAATCGTATCATTCGATGCTGATACGCTTTGGGTCTGAGCAGAAAGTTGAGCCTCTTCAGCCCAAATACTGCTACTCACGAGCTGTGCCATTGCGCACAGCAGTGCGGCACAAAAAAATTTAAGATTCATAATATGACTTCCTTAAGCTTGTTTAAAACACCCCACATCGGGATGTGCTTACTGAAAAGCCCACAGCGATCGCAGCAGGCTCAACGCTTAAGAAAATTATTTAGGAATGTACGGACTCCAAGGTTCCGCCTTAATCACATTTGGTGTTTTATAGACCACATCAAACTGACCATCACCACGGATTTCACCAATCATCACAGGTTTTTGTAGATGATGATTTTCAGCATCCATTTTTAAGTTATAGCCTGAAGGTGCTTTGAATTCTTGACCAGCCATCGCAACGCGAACTTTATCAACATCGGTACTGCCTGCTTTTTCAACCGCTTGCTTCCACATATTGATGCCCACATAAGTAGCTTCCATCGGGTCATTGGTCACGATTTTGTCAGCATTCGGCAGCTTATACTGCACCGCATACTGCTTCATTTTATTCACAAATTCGGTGTTAGTCGGGTTTTTCACCGACATGAAATAGTTCCAAGCAGCCAAATGTCCAACCAATGGTTTGGTATCAATACCACGGAGTTCTTCTTCGCCCACAGAGAAGGCCATGACAGGAATATCTGAAGCTTTAATGCCTTGGTTACCCAGCTCTCGATAGAACGGTACGTTAGAATCGCCATTGATTGTTGAAATGACCGCGGTTTTCTTACCCGCAGCAAATTTCTTCACATTACCGACAATGGTTTGATAGTTACTATGACCGAAGGGAGTGTACTCTTCCATGATGTCCGCATCGGCCACACCTTTGGACTTCAAAAACGCACGTAAAATTTTATTGGTGGTGCGTGGGTAGACATAGTCCGTACCGAGTAGAACAAAGCGCTCTGCTTTACCGCCCTCTTCGCTCATCAAATATTCCACCGCAGGAATCGCCTGTTGGTTCGGTGCGGCGCCTGTATAGAAAATATTTTTCGACTGTTCCTGCCCCTCATACTGCACTGGATAGAACAATAAACCATTCAACTCTTCTACCACAGGTAACACTGACTTACGTGATACCGATGTCCATGAACCAAAAATCACCGCGACTTTATCTTGGGTAATGAGTTGTCGTGCTTTTTCAGCAAATAAAGGCCAATCAGATGCTGGATCGACCACTACAGGTTCTAATTTTTTACCCAGCACCCCACCATTGGCATTAATTTCATTGATAGTCATCAAGGCCGTATCTTTGAGTGAGGTTTCAGAAATTGCCATGGTGCCTGATAGCGAGTGCAAAATTCCGACTTTGATGGTGTCACCGCTGCTCACTGCCGCTGTTGGCTCAGACGTTGCTGTTTCCGCTTTCTCCGCAGGTTTTGAACAACCTGTCAAAGCAATAGTCCCCATCATTGCAGTTGCAAGGAATGTTTTAGTGAGTAATTTTTGTTGGAACATCTTGATTTTCTCCAAACTTGAAACTTAGGGTGCATTTTGCAATGCATGATTGTTATTCGCGCTATGAGTGCCAATTCAATTTCTATGCCAAGCAGGGTTTTATGATGTGAAAATCATTGTAAAAATTTTAATTATTTCAATATTTATCAATTATTTATTAATTTTTAAATGCACTGTATTTTAGGTAGATTTGCGCTCAAATGGCTACTTTTCTGCATACAAACTTGTATACATCATGTGTTCCAAATCAATTCATTTCGCCTAATTCAGTCGATTGATCTGGAAAATTGTGCACAGATTAGGCGCAATTTTATTGCTCATCTGCGCAGCAAAAAGCCCGCAATGTGCGGGCTTTTTATTTTATCCTTAGCGGTACTTAAACCACCAATTCGGCCAAGTTACCTTTCTGCTCTAACCATTCTTTACGGTCACTGGAGCGTTTTTTTGCCAGTAATTTGTCCAATAAACCTGCGGTGAAGTGACTATCATCCAAATCTAACTGCACCAAACGGCGGGTGTTTGGATCCAGTGTTGTTTCACGCAGTTGACTGGCATTCATTTCACCTAAACCTTTAAATCGAGTAATTTGTGGGTTCTTGGTTTTGCATTTTTTCAACATGCTTTCGAGCTCGTCATCGTCCAAGGCATAGTGCACATCTTTTGCATCATCAATTCGATACAGCGGTGGCATCGCCACATACAGATGTCCCTCTTCAACCAAGATCGGAAAATGTTTCACAAACAAAGCACACAGCAGCGTCGCAATGTGTAGACCATCCGAGTCAGCATCGGCCAAAATACAGATCTTGCCATAACGTAATTCGGATAAATCATCCGACCCCGGATCGACCCCGATCGCAATGGCAATGTTATGCACTTCTTGCGAAGCCAAGACTTCATCAGAAGAGACTTCCCAAGTATTTAAGATTTTCCCACGAATAGGCATGATCGCTTGGAAGTTTTTATCACGCGCCTGCTTGGCTGAACCACCCGCAGAATCCCCTTCCACAATGAACAGTTCAGACTCTTCTAAGGTATGTCCAACGCAGTCTGACAGTTTGCCGGGTAACGTCGGCCCTGCCACAATTTTCTTCCGTTCAACCTTTTTCGCAGCTTTCAGACGACGACCTGCTTTCGAGATCGCCATTTCCGCCAACTGCATGGCAATATCGGAGTTTTGGTTCAACCACAGTGCAAAAGCATCTTTGGCAATGTTCTGGACAATGCCCGATGCTTCACGGCTAGATAAACGCTCTTTGGTTTGGCCTGAAAACTGTGGCTCTTGGAACTTCAACGACAAAATATAGTTCACACCATCCCAAACATCTTCAGCCGACAGCTTCATATTGCGTGGCAGCAAATTACGCAGTTCACAAAACTCACGCATCGCATCGGTCACACCTGAACGTAGGCCATTTACATGAGTTCCGCCTTGCGCCGTTGGAATCAAGTTCACATAGCTTTCTTGGACCAACTCGCCGCCATCGACATTCCAACAAATGGCAAATTCCGCACTGGCACGCTCAGCATCTCCTGTTGCCACAAAGGCTGGATGAGGCAGAATCTCACGATCTTCAATTTCATCCATCAAATAATCGACGAGGCCATTTTCAAACTGCCAAACGATTTTTTCGTCATTGATTTGGTCGACGTAATTGATTTGTAAACCTGCCGCCAAAACGGCTTTGGCTTTTAAGTTGTGCTTCAGCGCTTTCAGGGCAAATTTCGGTGAATCAAAATATTTGGCTTCAGGCCAAAAGTGAACGGTGGTCCCTGTGGCACGCTTCGGAGCTTTGCCTTCTAGCACCGTCAAGGGCGCAGTCGGTTCACCCTGCTCAAACGCCATTTGGTAAAGGTTGCCTTGACGCTGAACTTCTACTTCGACTCGGCTAGATAAGGCATTTACCACAGAAATACCTACGCCATGCAAACCACCTGAGAACTGGTAGTTGTCGGTACTGAATTTACCACCAGCATGTAGCTTGGTCAGGATGATCTCGATCCCGCTTTGACCGTATTCGGGGTGAATATCGACAGGCATACCGCGACCATTGTCTTCGACTGAGAGTGAACCATCTTTATAAACAGTGACGGTAATTTTATTGGCATGACCGGCCAGTGCCTCATCGACTGCATTATCAATAACCTCTTGCGCCAAATGGTTTGGGCGTGTGGTATCGGTATACATGCCGGGACGACGACGTACCGGATCTAAACCAGATAATACTTCAAGCGATTGAGCCGTATATTGAGACACGTTGTACTGTTTCCTTATTTTAAGCAGTCCGATAAAAACTGTAATGCCATCGGTATTTTGTCTGCGAAATCTTCCATCGCATGATTGCCTTGCGTTTCCGAGATCACGAGCGCTGCGCCATTATAATAGCGCTGTGCTTCACGATAATCCAAAACTTCATCGCCTTGTTGCAATAACACTAAAATTTTGTCTGCATCTTGCACAAATGGCAGTTCAATCTGTTCTAAATAGTCCAATTGCGCATCATCGAGCGTCCAATGTTCATTGACTTTATAGGGCAGTTGCGTCGCACCAAATAGATCTCGGAACAAATGCCATGGTTGCATAGCCGGATTGATCAGCACAGCCGGTACTGCCAACTTCGCGACCAGTTGTGTCGCATAAAACCCGCCTAAACTACTGCCCACCAGCACCACCTGATCCAACTCCTGAATCAAGGCGGCCAATTTTTCTAAGGCCAAATGTGGCGGCATGTTCAAGTCTGGCAAACGCACATGCCACTGTGGACGAGATTCGCAATAGCGTTTCAGCAATTGACCTTTAATCGATAAAGAACTGCTTTGAAAGCCATGTAAATAAATAATATTCATGCTGTACATTTACTCTTCTACATCATTTTTATTGAGCTCAAAAGAGATGGCTTCAGCCGACTGTATTATTTTGTATGGATATAAAAATTGTCAGACAAAAAAATAAGGTCATCTGTGTATTCATCGCTATTGTAAAAGTTGTTCGAGATGAATTAGATAAGCTAGAGTGCTAAGAATTTATACCGTGATCGTTGAAAAAAATAAAGTCCCTTTGGACACAGAAACACAAGGGTAGAAAAAATGCCAAGTTTAACGCCTCTGCACGAGACCTATTGTAAATGGGATCGTACTCCTCCCAGCCAAGCCGACCTGCTTGAAGGGATTGCTCAGTTGGTGACAACCCGCTTAGGCGATGTCGTCCACGATTTAATTCAGGCCATTCAGCGTGAAATTTTAATCAGTTTATTTGGAATGAATGAAACCAGTTCCAAGAAGTTTCTGTCGACACGGTCAATTGAAAAAATTTACCAATTTTCCTTCAATACCTTGCAAAACTACGGTAGCTATTTATTGGCGCCAAGTTTGCGTCATATCATTGAAAAATTTCCAAATTTGCATCGCAAACCCTTAACCCCAACCATGCATTATTTAGTCGGTGCAATCAACGGCGTTTTGGGCGACTATTTACTGAAATATCACAACCCTGTGGCACTACCGATGGTGTTTTATGATCATTATGGTGCCATCCAGCAAGGCGAGTTGTCTGGTCGCGTGGTGATTATGGTCCATGGTCTATGCATGAACCATTTGTACTGGAGCACGGCGCGTTATGGCGGTATAGGGGAAAAACTGCTGGCGCAACGTGCACAAAATACCATGCTATATCTCAACTACAACACGGGTCGTCGTATTTCAGCCAATGGGCGTAGCTTTGCCAACTCACTACAAGACTTACTCAACCGCAACCCACGAATTAGCTCGATTGATCTGATTGGACACAGTATGGGTGGACTGGTTTCGCGCAGTGCGCTGTTCTACGGCAAACAAAATATGCAAAGCTGGATTCATGTGGTGGAAAACATGGTCTGTATTGGTTCTCCGCATCATGGTGCGGCTTTAGAACGTTTTGGCTTTCATTTGCAGGACAAACTGGGACGTTTCCCTTTTGTCAAAATTATTGGGCATATCGTCAACATTCGCAGCAACGGTATTTTAGACTTACGTCATGGCAGTGTGCGGGACGATGACTGGGAACATAATGAAGCGCGTATTGGTCATGTTGATGACAACCGTAAGCCAGCCCCTTTGCCCTCCCATATCAATACCTTCTTAGTGGCAGGTACCATTGAGTTTGAACATCGCAAATATCGTGCGCTCAATGTGATTGGGGATTACTTGGTCAGTGTGAAAAGTGCCTTAGGCGAGCATATGAATCCGCGCTTTCAACTGAAAGTCCCCGATTCACATAAAGCCATTTTCTACGGCTTAAACCATTTTGAGCTACACACCCATGCCAGTGTTGCCGAACAAATCGTAAATTGGTTCTATCCAAATCCAACCGAAACGGAATATGGTCAAGTGCATGAATACATGATCGGGTTGGATGACTTAGAGGGCATTGCGCTCACCTAGGCCCCCCTCATTCACCTCATAAAAAAGCCAACATGACGTTGGCTTTTTTTATCTTTATTATTTTTTCTGTGCGTGGCTTGGATATTTACGCAACAGTTGCCACAGACTAATCAACGCCAGTGCCACAAAAAACACCAAAGACCACACAGGTAAAGACTGACCTAAGAAAGTCCAATCTACCAGTGCACATTCACCTGAACCTGTTAAGACTTGCTCAAACACAGCACGCAGCGGCAACGTGTCTAACCAATAATCCAAGCCTGGGCCACAGCTCGGCACTTGATCAGGCGGTAAGCTCTGTAACCACACGTGACGTGCTGCCACACCTGCGGACCATAAGATCGAGAGGCTGCCTAAAAATGCATAAACGCGTTTAAAACCATTCGATGCTGGGTTATGCAAAAAGGCAATCAGCGAAATAATCCCCAGTCCAATCAGCCCCACACGTTGGAACACGCAGAGTGGGCATGGGTTTAACTGTAGCGGGCCGTGCTCTAAATACAAGGCAAAGGCCATCCCGATGATACTGGCTAGAACCAAAACACCACTCACGAAGCGATAACTCCATTGCATGGTCAATCCTCTTAGTTTTTTATCTAAATTGTGCAAGGTACTGTTCAAAACTCAGTTGACTGTCTTGCTCTAATTGCTGTTGTTGTTGCAGTGATTGCGTAGCTAAATCGTCAAAATAAGCCCATGTCTCTGCACTCAACTGATGACGCTCATAACTCGATGCATGTTGTGCAGCCATTTGGCTACCAAAGCCCCATGTCCCACCCGCTTCCAGAGTATCTTCGATCATCTGCGCCGACAAAGTATCATCAACTTCAGCAACTCTCTGTTGCATGACTGTCATCGCTTTACTATACAGTGTGGTGTCATAGCACTGATCTAACAATACAACCAGTTCTTGCATAGCCTCTAAATGAGACTGACTCCATTCTTCAATCGGGAATGACTGCTCACCTACAGCAATTGCAGCATTCGGTGCGCGACCACGATTGACCACTTCCGCTTGGTTTTTCTCGATTTGATCTTGCTCTTCAGCTAATAAATCTGGACTATCCAACAGTAAGCAATACAGCGCCAACACTTCTAAGAAACCTGCGGTATCTTCATTGATCCCAATTGGGCTATATGGGTTCACATCCACCGCACGCAGTTCTACATAACCGACACCACGATTGCTCAGCGCTTGTGATGGCGTTTCACCTGCTTGCGGTACTTGCTTTGGACGTACCAAACTGTAGTACTCATTTTCAATTTGCAAGACATGATCATTAATCTGAATCGGTTCGCCCTGCGCATCGTTGAGGCCTAAGCGACTAAACGGCGCATAAGCGGTTTTGACTGCCTTTTGTAGGCCTTCGAGATAACCATCGATATTGTTGTAATGAATCCCGAGCTGCTTTTGTGCTGAGTTTTGATAACCAAAACGTCCCATGCGCAAAGCAGTTGCATAGGGTAAATACAAGGTCCCGCGCAGCAATGGCAACAGATGATGTTCACGCCCTGTCATAAAACACTGGCAGACCGATGGGCTTGCCCCGACCAAAAACATGACCAACGGCGTAAGGCGAATAAAATTGCGGATCAATCCAAAATAGCGGTGACTACGATAGTCTTGTGCAGATAAGGCTTTTAGTGCCTCATCTGTTTCATGTTGTTGTAATTGTTCAAACAGTTGATCTGGAAAAGATAAGTTATAGTGTAAACCTGAAATGGTTTGCATACGGCGACCATAACGTACCCCTAAACCATGACGGTACAAGGTCTTGAACTTCCCGATATTTGAGCTGCCATATTGGGCTAAGCGAATTTTATCGTCATTGTCATCCAACATACATGGCATCGACAGCGGCCAGAGCTTTTCACCATGTTCCAAATGACGATGCGCCACACTATGAATGTCTTTTAAATAATGCAACGCCTCCGTAATGCTGGGCTGGGGTGGTGTAATAAATTCTAATAAAGCTTCCGAATAATCCGTCGTAATATGCGGATGAGTCAGCGCTGAACCCAAAGCTTGCGGATGATCGGCTTGTGATAAAAAGCCATCACTTTGCATGCGCAAACTTTCGCGCTCAATCCCGCGTAACATCCCTTGCAAAAGTGATGAATTGACCCAAGTCGGTAACACAGCTGTAGATTTAGATGCGGGTTGACCCATTACAATCTCACTTTTTGGAAGAAACAATTACAACGACGAATAAAATAAAATCATCAGTTTATATCAGTATAACGTGATTTTAATTCGGCACATTACACCCAGTCCTATTTTCAAGTAAACCATCTGTTCTATTTTTTCGGAAAATATTTATCACAAAGTTACGCTATTAGACATGTCAAAAGTGTGATTGTATTGAAGAATAAATGCTAAAGAATTGTAAACTTTATGAATTATCAAGAAATTTTAGATTTTTGGTTCGATCCCAAAAACCAAAGCTGGTGGTTTAGCCAAAATGATGCGTTCGATGCACTCATCGAAGAAAAATTTAAGACAATTCATCAACAAGCGGCGCATGCTGAGCTATGGTCTTGGCGCAGTAGTGCTGAAGGGCGTTTGGCTGAAATTATTGTGCTCGACCAACTGTCGAGAAACCTGTATCGCAACAGTTCTTTGGCCTTTGCTCAGGACGCTTTGGCCTTGGCTTTGGCGCAAGAAGCCATCACGCTACAACTGGATGCAGCGCTGCCACCCATACAACGCAGTTTTTTATATATGCCCTTTATGCATAGTGAATCGAAACTTATTCATCAATATGCTTTAAAATTGTTCCAAGACTTAGGCAATCCGATTAACCTCGATTTTGAACAGCGTCACAAAGTGATTATCGATCGTTTTGGACGCTATCCGCATCGGAACCAAGTCCTTGGCCGCAACTCAAGCCAAGAAGAACTGGATTTTTTGACTCAGCCCAACAGCCATTTTTAACTGTTCGGCTTCTCCCTCTGTGCTAAGGAGTCTATCTCATGAAGAAAATTTTAATCGCCTGTGCACTGGCGACGGGTCTGAGTTTAGTAGGCTGTGCCTCTACCCCCTCAAAGCCCTTAACCTTCGACCAGTTAGGTCGGTTTAGTAATACGCCATTAAACACCTCGACTTATCGCATCAGTTTCCAAGCGCGCCCAAATATGAGCTATGGCACGGCTGAAGAAATTACCCTGGTCAAAGCCGCGCAAACCACAGTGCAAAATGGTTATCGTTTCTTTAAAGTACTGAATGACCCGAGCAACCAAAACCAACCGCCCCGACAAGCCGTGGTGTATTCAAACCCAATGCCTTATTACCCATATGGTTATTATTCTCGCCATCCAGCCTTTTGGCCTGACCCGTTCTACGATGTCCCACGTGTAGTCGACATTGATCCTGTGCAAGTGTCATACAGCATTCAATGCTTTAAAGACCAAAAATCGGCACCAAGCGATGCCTTTGATGCCACGCTGATTTTAAAATCGCTGGGTGGAAAATACGGTTTGAGCCCAACCGGTGAAGTGCTCCCACCGCCTGAACCCAGCAGCCCCGCGTCGACCAGTAAATAAAGCATAGAGCCTGCCTATGAATGAACTTCAAGCCGTCCCATCGAGTCTGAAACGCAGCAAACGTTTTGCCACCATTGCCCTAATCACGGCAGTGGTGACATGGCTGCTGCTGATGGTCGTGGCCAAGTTTGTCCCCACAGACAAAGTCTGGATCATTCATATTTTAATGTTATCCGCCGAAGCAGGTGTGGTCGGCGGCTTGGCTGACTGGTATGCCATTACTGTGCTGTTCCGTAATCCCTTTGGGAAAATGCCAATTCCAAAGTTTTTACGCGATCACACCGAAATTATTCCTCGTAACAAAGACCGTATTGCAGAGTCTATGGGCCGCTTTGTACAAGAAAACTTTCTTTCTCCACAAGTGGTGGAAAAAAGCCTGCAAAGTACCGACCTGTCTTTGGCGGTTGGCCAATGGCTTGCCAACCCACAAAACAATCTGCAAGTCACCCAAGTCATTCAACAAACGGTGCCTAAAGTCTTTGAATTTGTGGGCCAAGAACAAATCGGACGCTTTATTCAAAGTAACAGCGTGCAGTGGGTGCGCAACACTCAAGTCAATCATTTGGCCAGTGAAATGCTGCGTGCAGTACTGGAAAATGATTTCCATCAAGATGTATTACAACGCGGACTCGACTTGGCACATGACTGGATGACCCAACATCCTGAACAAAGTCGTGAGTTGACCCGAACCTTGTTCAAAGAACTCGGGGTCTGGAAACTGGCCAAAGGGGCCAGTTGGATTGGCATCGATGTGCAGCAAAGAACCATCGACTCACTCATTCAACGAGTCGAGTCAATGTTGGCCGATCCTGAGCATCCGTGGCGTCAAAAGATTGAAGCGATAGGGCACGCGCTCATGCTCGAACTGGCAGACACAGACAGTAAAGCCAGCCAGCGTTTAAACCAAACCAAAGATGCCCTGCTAGATAGCCCACAAGTGCTGAATTTTATTAGCGGTGCAGTGGTCATTTTATGTGATGCCATTAAACAAGACCTACAAAAACCAGACTCTGGCATTGCTCACAACATCCGTGTATCCATTCAACAAATCGGGGAAAACATCATCTCCAATCAAGCCGTCAGAGACTTGCTTAATCAACGCCTCAGCGGCATTGCGGTCAATCTCAGCGACCAATACAGTGAAAAAGTCATTCGTTTTATCAGTGAACGTATTCACGAATGGGACTCCAGTGTGATGATTGATAAGATCGAAAATGAAGTCGGTGGCGACTTGCATATGATTCGGGTCAATGGTGTGGTAGTCGGTGCATTTATTGGCTTAGCACTGGGGATTATTCGCGCGGCAGTTGAACAGCTCTTATAAAAGCAATCCACAAAAATGTATGCTTTACCCCTGCCCTACATGCAAAATTTGCATAAGTAAAAGGGGATGAATATGCTATTTTGGGCTGATATTTAGACACTTTTAAGCATTCATGATTCAGTTGCCTTCATCTAAACTGCCTGCACAAGGCGTCACTATTTTCAGCACCATGACTGCCATGGCACAGCGCTTAAATGCCCTAAATCTATCCCAAGGTTTTCCAGACTTCGAAGCCCCCGCTGAACTGCTAGATGCTTTAGCACAGGCCACTCAAAGTGGTTTCAATCAGTATGCTCCAGGCGATGGGGTCTGGTTATTACGCGAGCAACTGGCGCAGCAATTTGCACAACGCGATCAGATTCAGCTCGACCCGATGACTGAAATTACCATCACTCCGGGCGCAACCATTGGCCTTTTTGCCACTATTCAAGCCGTAGTCCATGCGGATGATGAAGTCCTCATTTTTGACCCCAGTTATGACAGCTATGCGCCAAGTGTTGCGTTAGTTGGTGGTAAAGCCATTCATATTGCGCTCCAACCCCCACATTTTTCAGTCGATTGGGAGCAGGTCAAATCAGCCATTACGGCCAAAACCAAACTGATCATTATCAACACACCACATAACCCGAGTGGTGCCATTTGGAGCAAGCAAGATTGGTTGACGCTGATTGAACTGATTCGCGACAGCAATATTTTAGTCCTGTCTGATGAAGTCTATGAACATCTGGTATTTGATGGTCAACGTCACTATTCGGCTTTGTCTTTTCCTGAACTGCGTGAACGCAGTGTGGTGGTGGGTTCCTTTGGCAAAACCTTTCATGTGACCGGTTGGAAAACCGGATACTGCGTTGCTACACCTACGCTGATGCAACTGTTCCGACAGGTCTATCAGTTTGCCAACTTCTGCGGAGTCACCCCTGTACAACTGGCTTTGGCCAATTATATGCAGCAACATCCTGAGCATATTCAAAACTTAGCGGGCTTTTATCAAGCAAAACGCGATCGTTTTATTGAGGGTTTAACTGGTTCACACTTTCAATGGCTGCCTTCGCAAGGCACTTACTTTCAAAATGTCGACTACAGCCGCATTCGTCCCGATTTAAACGATGTTGAATTTTGCCGCTTTCTAGCAGAGCAGCATGGCATTGTTGGCATTCCTGTTTCGGTGTTTTATCAGCAGGCGCCAGAGGCTTTGCGCATGATTCGTTTTTGCTTTGCTAAGACCGATCAAACCTTGGCTCAGGCAGCAGAAATTTTGCAAAGCGTTTAAATCTTTTTCAGCTTTGCTTTTGCACAAGAACAGGCTTCGCTTACTGAAATACATCGGCTTTTCAGCACCGAACTATGCTAGGGTAAGCCTTAGAAATGTAATAAAAATAACCTCAGGATGACTTATGTCAGCACACACCCCATTGGTGCAACAGCAAAAGCTATGGAAAGCCTTTTTTATTTTCCTGATGCCTTTGATTGCCACCAATATTCTGCAAAATCTGTCGGGTACGATTAATACCATCTTTGTCGGACAGATGATGGGTGTGCAGGCGATTGCAGCGGTTGCAGTGTTCTTCCCCATCCTGTTTTGCTTAATGGCCTTCGTAATTGGACTATCCGCGGGATCGACCGTCTTGGTTGGTCAAGCATGGGGCGCACAGAATATTGAAAAAGTCCGTGCGGTGGTCGGCTCCACTATTTTTATGACTCTCATTGGTGGCAGCTTTATTGCATTTTTAGGGGTAGTTTTTGCGCGACCAATTTTATCGGCTTTGGGTATCGATGAAGACGTCATGCATCTCTCGTTACCTTATGTGCAATGGATGTTGGCAGGTAGCCCTTTACTGTTTGTATATATTATTTATACCTCAATTTTACGCGGTGTCGGAGACAGCACGACACCTCTAATTGCTTCTGGCATGACCATCTTGATTGGGCTTTGTGTCACACCCGTTCTGATTGCGGGTTATTTTGGCTTTCCAAAACTGGGGATTGTTGCGCCTGCCATTGCGACCATTTTAGGCTTTGTTTCTGTGCTGACCTTTTTGTATTTCTATTTGAACTATAAACAGCACCCACTCCGACTCGATGCACAACTGCTACGTCATATTCGCTTTGACCGCCAGCTGAGTAAAATCATTCTGCGCTTAGGGGTTCCAACAGGTATTCAAATGATCACCACCTCCGTCGCGGGTCTTGTGATTGTGGGCCTAGTCAACCGCCACGGGGCCGATGCGACCGCAGCTTATGGTGCGGTCAATCAGGTTCTGAATTATATTCAATTCCCTGCTCTATCGATTGCCATTGCTGCATCGATTTTTGGTGCACAAGCCATTGGCGCAGGCAAGTCTGAGCTGTTGGCCAAAGTCACACGTACCGCGCTCGGCATGAACATCATCATTACAGGTTCCTTGGTGGTCTTGGCTTATCTTTTCTCCAAATACCTCATGGCACTCTTTATCACGGACCATGCGGTGGTTGAGCTGGGGCAGCAGCTGTTATTTATTGTGCTGTGGTCCATTTTATTCTTTGGTGCCAGTGCCATTTTTGCCTCCATTATGCGGGCCAGTGGTACAGTCACCATGCCCATGATCATCAATATCGTTGCGATTATTGCGATTGAAGTGCCCTGTGCCTACTTATTTAGTGAATGGTGGGGACTGCAAGGGATTTGGTATGCTTATGCACTAGCCTTTGTCAGCTTATGCATCATGCAAGGGCTTTATTATCAATATGTTTGGAAGAAAAAGACCATTGAAACGCTCATTTAAAGTTAAACGGATATTTAATAAAACAGTTTTTTGATCATGACACTCATTAAAATTAAGCATAAAAGAACCCGCCAAAGCGGGTTTTTTACATCACAACATTAAGACTTTCTTTGGCTTAATTTGGTCGCAAAAGCCGTCACTTTTTGGTAGCCCGTTGGTAGGATACGCTGAATCAAATCTAACGTTTTCGCATCATTGCCAATCAATAAACGACGCTTATCTTTTTGTACCGCCTCTAAAATTTGACGCGCTGCTTCTTCAGGTGGACAGCGTAATAATTTATTAAAGGTCTGTGCAGACTTCTCAGGGTTCATCCCGATACTACGCAAGCTATCGTTCACTTTGGCTGCATTGGCAATATTGGTTCGAATCCCACCCGGATGCACGCACAATGCGCTCACGCCACAGTTTTCCATATCTAACTCTTGGCGTAATGACTCCGTAAAGCCACGCACCGCAAACTTAGTGGCATTGTAAGCAGACTGAGTCGGTTGAGCGGTTAGGCCAAATAAGCTGGAAATATTGATGATATGCCCATCGCCTGTTTTCTTAATATAAGGCAAAAACTCTTTGGTGCCATAGACCACGCCCCAGAAATTAATTCCCACGATCCATTCCAACTCTTCATAGGATGCACCTTCTACGGTTGAACCCAAAGCAACACCAGCATTATTAAAAATCATATTCACAGAACCATGATTTTGTACAGTTTCTTCAGCCCACGCTTGCATCGCTAAACGGTCCGAAACATCTAATTTTTTCGTGGTGACACGTACATTGCTGCCTTGTAGCAGTTCAACCGTTTTCGCCAACCCTTGTTCATTGACATCACTCAATGACACATGACAGCCCGCCTTGGCCAATAAAAGTGCCAATTGTTGGCCAATACCCGATCCTGCACCTGTAATTGCCGCAACTTTATTTTTAAAATTCTTCATGAGATTGTGGTTGTCCTTTATCTTTGTACATCGACTGTAGATGCTTTTTTTATAATTGACAATATAAATTGTCATAAATTTAATAGCCAAAAGTGTCAAGTCCATGAAAACCAGCTAGAGATTAAAGCCTACGCATAGGTAGAGTCGTGGTTTATTGCTAAACTATGCAAAACCTTGGCTTTAAAATAGGGCGATGAAATCTGATGACGGCATCTGAACCAGTACAACAAAACAGCGATAACAATAAAACCAAAGAAAGACAATTCAAGGGCTTATCGCTTTCTGAACGTAAACAGCTGCGTCGTGAAAAACTCATTGAAGCTGGCATTGAAGCCTACGGCACTCACGGCTTTTTTGCCGTGACGGTGAAAGATATTTGTAATGAAGCCAAACTTACTGAACGTTATTTTTATGAGTCATTTAAAAAAAGTGAGCAACTGTTTCAAACCATTTTTTTAAAGCTGATCGATGAGTTACAGCACAATGTCATGCAAGCCATCATGCAAGCCTCTTCAGATCCACATAAAATGATTGATGCTGGACTACGTGCCCTGCTTACCACCTTAAAAGACAATCCCCGCATGGCGCGTATTATTTATATCGATGCGATGTTGGTCCAAGAATTACATAACCAAGCCACCATTCATGAAACCATGACCCGTTTTGACCGAATGATTCAAGCCTTTGTGATGCTAATGATGCCGCAAATTAATCGTTCCGAACGAGAAATTTCGCTGGTCGCCACAGGCCTCAATGGCTATGTTACGCAAATTGCGATCCGTTGGGTGGTCAGTGGGTTTAAACAATCCTTTGAAGAAGTTTTAACCTCCAGCCGTATTGTGTTTATTTCACTTCTAGAAACTTTTTCAGACCCGAATACACGGGCAAAATTGGATGTCTAAGACTTTTCATTTGGATGCAGTCAGCATTTCCGAATGCAATTTAGATTAAACTTCCATTAATTTTGAATCCCAATATGACGATTTTTTGTCACATTTTTTTGCAAATTTCATCAATCGTCTGTTTTTTGCAATGATACTGTCATAATTAATCTTTGTAATAAGCCTGTCATAAAATTAAAACGGCCTGCCGTTACCTACAATAGGATATTGCGTTGTGAAAGATGACTACATTTTAATCGTCGATGATGAACTTCCCATTCGAGAAATGATTCACACCTCGTTGGATATGGCAGGCTTTCAATGCTTACAAGCAGAAGATGCAAAACAAGCCCACCAAATGATTGTGGATCAGCGTCCTGCTTTGATCTTGCTCGACTGGATGATGCCTGGTGGCGTCAGTGGTGTAGACTTATGTCGTCGTCTCAAGCGCGATGAAAATCTCTCTGAAATTCCAGTGATTATGCTCACGGCACGTGGCGAAGAAGACCATAAAGTGCAAGGTCTAGATGCTGGTGCAGATGACTACATGACTAAACCGTTTTCGACCCGCGAATTGGTTTCACGTATTAAAGCGGTTTTACGCCGCGCTAACGCGCTCAGTGGTGAAAAATCGATTGATGCCAATGGCTTAATCTTAGACCCTGTCAGCCAACGGGTCAGCTTTGGCAATAATTTCCTCGACATGGGGCCAACCGAGTATCGTTTATTGGCCTTCTTCATGACTCATCCTGAGCGTGCCTACACCCGTGCACAACTTCTTGACCAAGTCTGGGGCGGAAACGTGTATATTGAAGACCGTACCATCGACGTGCATATTCGCCGCTTACGTAAAGTGCTTGAGCCTTATGCGGCAGATCGCTTTGTGCAAACAGTTCGGGGTACAGGCTATCGATTCTCTACACGTGCGGATATCGCCCTAGGTTAATTTTGTTTTATGTATGAACCCTACCCGGTCCCTGAACTTGCACGCGAGCATAAAAAAACGCGATACAGCAGTTTATGGGGCTTTGCCAAACAGGACTTACGTCTCCTTGCCTTTTTCTTGCTGATTGCAAGCTTGATTGGCTTTGGCGTCGGTTATTTTTGGACGTGTATTTCCTTTGCTTTTGCCGTTTTTTTTATTCTGCAAATGCGCTCTTTGTATTTAGTCAATGACTGGATTTCCAATCGTCCCTACGAAGTTCCACCCAACCTTGGGGGCATTTGGGGAGCATTATTGTTCAATGTCTATCGTGCACAGCGCCAAGAACGTATTGTACAAGCGGAAATGGTCGGGTTGATTGATCGGGCGCAGTCATCCTTGGTCGCTTTGCAAGAAGCAGTGGTGCTGATCGATGACATGCAACAAATTGAATGGTGGAACCCTGCTGCAGAACGGTTATTAGGCATCGAACAAAATGACCGTGGCCGTAATATTTTGACTTTATTACGCCAACCGAGTTTTGTGGATTATTACAATAATATTGATGCTGCACCAGATGGCTTAAAAATGAAGTCATCCAGTTTTGATGAACATTATGTTCAAGTCAAAATGACTCGATTTGGTGGTGAAAGTCGCTTACTAGTCGCCTATGACGTGACCCGCATGCACAATCTCGAACAAATGCGTAAAGACTTTGTCGATAACATTTCACATGAACTACGCACACCACTCACAGTACTCAGTGGTTATATTGAGACCTTTACCGACCAAGAAGACCTCAACCCACGTTGGAAGCGGGCCTTTGACCAAATGCAGGCACAAGCCAAACGCATGAATGCCTTGGTGAATGATTTGTTGTTACTGTCACGCCTAGAAAATGACAAGCAAATTGCTAAAAATCAAATCATTGACATGCCTAGCTTAATGAACCAACTTTATGACGATGCACATGCCTATAATATTGATTATGGGCATACGCTCAATCTCGATATCGACAGTCACTGTGACTTAATCGGTTCAGATATGGAGTTGGCCAGCGCTTTTAGTAATCTGATTACCAATGCCATCAAATACACGCCGAAAGGCGGAACGGTGACCATGGGTTGGCATGACAATGGTGAGCAGGCTTATTTTACTGTGGAAGATACTGGTATCGGCATTGATCCTAAGCACCTGCCCCGTTTAACCGAACGCTTCTACCGTGTTGACAGCGCGCGCAGTCGACAAACGGGTGGCACAGGCTTAGGACTCGCAATTGTGAAACACGTGTTAATGCAGCACCAAGCACATTTAGAAATTGAATCTAAAGAAAATCAAGGCTCTATTTTTAAAGTGATTTTTCCCAAAGAACGCACCTATAATCCTGAATAAGCCTTTTTTCAAAAGCATGAAAAAAGCACCGATATCGGTGCTTTTTTTGTCTCTCACCGTCCGTTTAACAAGGGCGGTGACCAAGAGCTGAAACGATTAAACTGTATGTCCCATCGCTTCACCCATCACCACAGTCGAGTTGGCTTTAAAGGTTGCATCCCACGTCATTTTGTCTTTTTCAAACAGTACCACAGCAGTTGAGCCTAAGTAAAAGCGACCCAGTTCAGCGCCTTTGTCCAAGAACAAGTCATGCTGATTTAGCTCTAAACGGC
Organism: Acinetobacter sp. Gutcm_16; assembly: GCF_028649355.1. Classification (NCBI taxonomy): domain Bacteria; kingdom Pseudomonadati; phylum Pseudomonadota; class Gammaproteobacteria; order Moraxellales; family Moraxellaceae; genus Acinetobacter; species Acinetobacter sp. Gutcm_16. The sequence goes on from NZ_JAQSUV010000036.1 coordinate 373,093, forward strand.
CGGTAGGCTTCACTTTTCCTGTCGCAACAGTTTCAATCCCCGCCACAATCATGGCACCAACGAGGACCACGGCCATACGGCCGATTTCTGTATCAAATAAACAAACCATACGTTCATTGCGGGCAAACAGGCCTGGAATGTTTTCAGCAGTGGTTTGATTGACCGAGAACAATTCACCCGGCACATATAAGGTTTCCGTTAATGTGCCTGAAAATGGCATATGCACACGGTGATAATCTTTAGGCGATAAATACACCGTTGCAAACTGACCATTTTTAAACGGTTCAGCCAACTGTGGATCTGCAATTAAATTATCAACGGTGAATTTTTGTCCTTTGGCTTGGAAAATATCACCTTCCACAATGGGACCCAACTGTGAAATCGCACCGTCCGCAGGCGATACAATACTGGTCGCATTGGTATCAATATCACGTACACCCTCTTTTAATGCACGGGTAAAGAACTCATTAAAGGACTTGAATTTCAGTGCATTGCTCTGCTCAGCAATCGACATATCAATGCCGTACTGCGCTTTAAACGCAGTGATGACCGCATTTTTCACAATCGGATTTTCGCTGGCTGCGACTCTGCCCACGACACGTGATAACTGATGTTGGGGTACAACACGTTGAGCTTGAATGAAAATTTGTTTTTTTAAGCGTGATGTGAGGCTCAAGACGGCATCTCTCCGGTAATGATAGGACTGTCGAGGCGGTTGCCCCATTCACTCCACGCACCGTCATACGCCTGAATATTCCAACCCAATAAACGACCTAAAATATAAGCCAGTCCTGAACGGTGATGTGACTGACAATACACCACCACAGGTTCATTTAAGTTAAAACCCAATTGCTCTAAGCGTTGCTGCGTGCGTTCTAAAGGGTGCAATCTTAAATGATTTTCACGGTTAAGGGCAGTACTCCATTCAAAATGTAGTGCATTTGGAATGTGACCGCCGCGTCGCGCTGCAAGACGCAGGCCCGTATATTCATCTTCTGTTCGGCAGTCCCAGAGTTGAACCTGACTGCTTTGAACCTTCTCTAATAACTCAGCATATTCAATTCGATACTGCTGTATTTTGGCTTGATCGACCTGCACCAAAGCACTGACAGGTTCAAACTGTTCCACGTCCGAAGTGGTTGGAAATCCTGCTGCAAGCCATGCATGAATTCCACCATTCAGCAGACTGGTATTTTCAAAACCTAAGCAGTGTAAATTCCAAATCAAACGTCCTGCCCAAGCACCACCTTCATCATCGTAGACCACCACATGATGCTCGGGTGAAATATTCAGATAACGAATCAGCTCTTGTAAACCGTCTACATCGGGAAGTAGACCGGTGGCTTGTTCGTCTTGGCGCACCAAAAATCTCGGCTTTAAATGCAAAGCATGAGGAATATGCAATTGGTCATAGACTGAAGCACGACTTAAATCTACGATGCGTAATTTGTCATTACCTAAATGCGGAACCAACTGCTCTGCGTCTATCAACAAGCCAAAATCAAAGGCAGAATGTGTCATATTATTTCGTATGTTTTCAGATCATGCTTTGATCTTAGCACAACTCATTTTTACAATTATTCTGATTTTTTGCATTCTTTTAGCAGAATTATAGATATCACTATTCACCAGTTTTTTAATACAACAATGCCAGAACGGATTCTGGCATTGCATATATTCTGGATTAATTGGCTTCTGCTTCAGCAATCTCAAAAACCTGACGTAAATACGCCAAAAAAGTATCGTTATCTGTCATGGTTTTACCTGGACTGTCTGAAATTTTCGCAACCGACTGGCCATTACACTCGACCAATTTAAGCACAATATTTAAAGGAGTTTGTCCCATATCATTGGTCAAATTGGTGCCAATCCCGAAGCTGACTTGGAAGCGATCTTTGAAATAGTTGTGCAGATCCCACGCTTTCTCTAAATTCAGTCCATCACTAAACGTGAGCATTTTGGTTTTACTATCAATTTTCAGCTTTTTATAGTGAGCATAGGCTTTATCACCCCATTCATAAGGGTCGCCACTGTCATGACGTAAACCATCGAACAGTTTGGCAAAGTACAAGTCAAAATCACGCAGGAATGCATCCATTCCGACTACATCCGTCAAAGCAATACCTAAATCACCACGGTACTCTTGTACCCAAGTTTCCAGTGCTGATTTTTGGAAATTACGTAAACGTACATCCAGCGCTTGGAATGCTTGTAGGAATTCATGCGCCATGGTCCCAATCGGGGTCAGACCCAATTGCTTTGCAATTAAGACATTGCTGGTGCCACGGAAAATATGCGGTGCAGCTTGATTAAACACTTCAATCACATGTTTTTGCCATGCCAAACTATAGCGGCGCCGCGTGCCAAAATCAGAGACTAAAAATGGGGGATCATTTGGCGTTTGCGATGTTTCATAGTGTTTTAATAAAGCCACTTTGGCCTGTAGTCGACGTTCACCCTCAGCCATGACCTCTTCGCTTCGAATACGGCGGAAATACAACTCATTGACGATGGCAAGCACAAAGATTTCAAACATCATAGCTTGAACCATCGGCCCCTCAATTCGAATGTCTAAACGGCCTTGGTGATCGATACTGGCCACTATAAAACGGCGTTTGAGCTGAAACAACTCTAAATAATCGACAAAATCACTTTTGATAAAGCGCAAACCGCGCAGGTATTGCAGTTCATCGTCTTGAAAACGTAATTGGCAGAGCAAATCTAATTGGTGATTTAAATCCTCGAGAATGTCGACCAAAGGATAGACCGTGTCATCCAAATTACGACAACGGAACTGGTACACACTATGCGCTTGGGGAAACTTATGCAGGACCACCTGTAGCATCGTAAATTTGTACAGATCAGTATCTAATAAGGATTGGATGATGGCAGACATATCATTTTCGGTTTTTAGCAACTTATTGCATTAAAGCACATTTTTTTAAACTGCATAGCCATGTTTTAGTAATTCGGCCTTGCTATTCGACCAATTACTCGGTAGATCCTTGTTTCTCTTGATTCGGAATCCAAGTGTTGATGTCTTTATTGTCATCGCTCTTGGCCTATGCTCTTTTCCTCAAACATTGCTGTAAATATCAACGCAACGACCTTGTTTTTTCAATCGATGTTTCTCCTGTGCTGCACTAGGTTTGCTACAATTTCAGTCTGCACAATCAAATGGTAGATAGAATCAGTCATGCGGGCCTTATTACAACGCGTTCTCGAAGCCAAAGTGGTGGTCGATGGTGAAACCACAGGTGAAATTCAACACGGTATCTTGGTTTTCTTAGGTCTTGGGAAAGAAGACACTTTAGACAAAGGCAAAAAAATGATCGATAAAATTTTAAAGTATCGTTTTTTTGACGACGAACAAGGCAAAATGGGCTGGAATGTCAGCCAAGCCGGTGGTGGGATTCTTCTGGTTTCTCAATTTACTTTGATGGCGCAAACCCAAAAAGGTTTACGCCCTGACTTTGGACCAGCCATGCCACCAAATGATGCCCAAGCCTTATACGAACAACTGGTTGAATATGCCAAGACCCAGTTTGAGCATGTGCAAACAGGTATTTTTGCTGCCGACATGAAAGTACATTTGGTCAATGATGGACCCGTGACTTTCAATTTAGAAGTCGAATAAAAACACCATGCATAAAAAAGCCCTCGATAGAGGGCTTTTTCGATTTCATCGCTCTCAATCTCCCTTTTATAAAGGAGCAGAAATCGAGAAGTTGAAAAAATCTTTTTACTTACCCGTTTTTTCTTTCAAAAATGCGCGAGCAGCTTTAATTTTTGCTTTCACAGGCTTTGGTAACTTTGGTGGAACCAATTTTGCAACTTGGTTGAACCAAACCAATAGACCAAAATCACCTTCCATTTTAATGCTGCCGTTTTGCATGCCCGTCATAAATGCGGTTGGGTCGCCTTTGATTAAAGTTTTCACACCCTGCTCACTGTCCGCAAACTGTAAAATAAAATCTGCTTTTTCGGCATCACCTGAAACGGTATCAATCTGACCATTGTTCACAATAATTTGGCGTGCCATACCCAGATCAGTACCAATTTGAATACGGAACTGACGTTCATGAACTAATTCAATAAATTTTGGACTGGTACGCGCCAGCTGTTTCATACGAAGTGCCAAACCAGTAACCATTAAATCCAGCGGATCCGTGCTGACATCAACCAATGGAAGTTTAACCACAGGAATTGAAGATAGTTTCATGACATGAAAGCCTATTGTAATTGTTGATAAATTGACTGTTTTCAATGCTACCACAAGTTGCCATTTTTACCGCTAGGCTTTGTATAACAATCATGTAAGAACGTAAAAAAGATGCTCTAGGCATCTTCTTTTACGGTATGAGGTTATGACTTAGCGGCTAGAACACTGCTGTTGGTCATCTTCATATACAGGTGTATGTTCAATACAACGGCGCTGCGCCAGAGCACGTTCTGCGCGACGGTCTTCACGTAGAAGCAACATCGTTACAATAAGCATCGCTGAAGTTAAAGCAGTTAAGTAGCTATAAGTGATCGGCATTTCAAACACTGCTTGCACACCTAGGCGAATGACTTCCAATATTCCCCAAAACACCATACCCGCCACCATAAAACTCAACCAGCGACGATAAGGCGAAAAGAAAACAGCAATTAACGCAGCGGCGACTAAACTTAAGCCAACGATGGTTGCTAAATTCGCTGTTACCATAAAAACCTCCGTCTAAGATAAATTCAGGCGACTGATACACTGTGCTGAACTCATCCCCGATACCGTTTAAAATTAATGGATTGTGTAGCTTTCAAACTCTATGCATGCATTATGAGCAGTTTTGAAAAGAAAAAAAGGCTTGTATTTTTAGAATGCGACATACCTTGTCGCCATATTATATTGTCATTACATTTTTTTAGATTTGAACTTTTCCAAAACAAAGACGCGCTCAGTCTTGGCGTGTCATTACAAAATAAAACCCGTATTTTCAGCACTTAAAAATATTTTTTCCAATTCTGTTGATCGTTGTTTTTATCGACATTTTTCACTGACCGCTCATCATTTTTCGCTTAAATTTGCAACAAAAAAACGCAGCTCAAAGGCTGCGTTTTTAATAACACAGAGATGCTTTAAGCACGATTTAAGTCTTTATCGTGCACACCCAATAAATACAACACCCCATCTAAGCCGACACTTGAAATGGCTTGATTAGCGTTTTGTCTCACCAGCGGTTTCGCACGGAAAGCTACACCTAGGCCAGCAATCGACAACATCGGTAAATCGTTCGCACCATCTCCTACTGCAATCGCCTGCTCAAGAGAAATGCCCATCTTATCGGCTAACTCACGTAATAATAATGCCTTACGTGCACCATCGACAATGTGACCTTTAACTTCGCCCGTCACCAACCCATTGTCAACGTCTAGGACATTGGCATGAACTTCGTCAATACCAAGTTTGGCTTGTAGATACTCTGCAAAGTACTGAAAACCACCCGACAAGATAGCCGTGCGGTAGCCCAACGCTTTTAAAGTTGAAATTAAGCGTTCAGCACCTTCTGTAACGGTCAGACGTTCTGCAATTTTAGGTAGGACAGAGGCATCCATCCCTTTGAGCAGTGCGACACGTGCACGGAAGCTTTGCTGGAAATCTAGCTCACCCTGCATTGCACGTTCGGTGATTTCAGCGACTTGTGCGCCGACACCCGCTTCAATCGCCAACTCATCAATCACTTCTTGCTCGATTAAAGTCGAGTCCATGTCAAAACACACCAAACGGCGGTTACGACGGTAGGCATTGTCTTCTTGTACCGCTACATCGACATTCAGTTCATGTGACAAACGTAAACAAGCTGCACGCATGGCTGCGGCATCCAGCATTTGACCACTTAAACCGAATTGAACACAGGCGCGTTTCGGCCCATCGACTTCGCCATTTAAGACTGGACGACCTGACAAACGGGTCACAGTTTCGATGTTGAAACCTTGGTTAGACACAATATTTGTAACTGCTTGTAAGTGAGACGCCTCAAGCTCTGGCGCCAAAGCCGTGACGATATAACGCGTCCGCCCACCTTCACTCACCCACTGGTCATATTCAGTTGTAGTGATTGGTTTAAAACGTACAGTTAAACCAATATCATGTGCTAAAATTAGAATTTCCTTCATCGCCAAAGCTGTTGCGGTTTGGTCGTCTGAAGAAATAACAATACCTAAGGTCAATTGGTTATGAATAACTGCTTGTCCGACATCTAAAATTTGTAATGAATGAGTGGACAATACCTGCATTAATCGAGTGAACTGATTCGGCTGGTCTGGTCCTAAAAATGAAATAAGAATGATTTCTCGCATGAATTGACTCGGGTCTGAGCTACGACTATTGTTAGAATCATAATCGAAATTGAATATATTTTCTTTGGAAGTTTACGTTGAATGCGCCTAGACAAGGGCTATTTGCTAGCCTATTAATTGTAAGTTTTGCTTTACATACCTTTTTATTGGTATTGGCAACGACTCATCAACTGAATGAAAACCGTGCCAACCAAGGCCAACTGATGACCTCTCAATTGGTCACAGACAGTCTTGCAGAGCTGGAGCCTGCCAACACGGTTTCTCTTGCGCTTTTGGTCGATCGCTATGCGACCAACCCAAGCGTAGCTTCCATTCGTATTTTGGATGCCAATAATCAAGTCCTAGCGACAGGTGGCCAAGTTCGAACACGTGATGGTGAAGTATTTGTCCGTGATGCTCTGCAAAATGAAAAGAAAGTGGGTAGCATTGAAATCACGCTCATTAAACCAAGTATGGGTGAGATTTTACGTACTCAGTGGTTAGCGATTTTATTGTCCTTAGCGATTCATGGTTTACTGTGGTTGGCTTACCGTGCCATTGCACGCCCAAGTCGTACCGAATATTTGGCACGGATTAATAATGAATCCCGCTTAAAACACGAAATTCAAGTTTTAACCCAAACGCTTGAACAGGAAAAACACCATACGGCGGTCGCGATTGCCCAAGCACAACAACAAATCAAAACCAGTGCGAAGCCTAAAGAGCAGAAACCCGTGATCGTGGATAATCATTCGGTTGCGCTCAATATTCAATTTTATGATCCGAAACAGTTGATGGACTCGGTGAATACAACCGTGTCTATTCCATACTTTAATTTGTGTCAGATTTTCCTCAATAAAAGCACAGAACTTTGTTTAAAACACTACAAACTCAACAGCTCGGACATCACTACAGTTCAATCCTTTAATGAGCATGGTGCCACCCTCAGCATGTCGACAGACACACCGAATGCAGTGCCATGTTTAATGATGGTCAGCAGTGTATTCCAACTGCTTTCTGAGGTTTTGTATAAACGTTACCGCGAAGAAAAGCGCTTTGTTTTGCAAACACGTTGTGGCATTTCAACTGCAGTCGATGCAATGCAACTGTCTGCGAATCAAGCTGCTGAGCGTTTGGTCCAACAGTTGTCTGCCAAAGAAAGTGCCGTACATTTAAGTAACGAATTATTGAAAGACATCTCTGAAAGTTACCAATTGGTAAATTTACCTAATCCAACCAATGTCTTGACCCGTCATGCCTTTATGGTCAATGGCATGGGTGCGGAGTCTGCAGAGTTGGCGCAAAGCTTAAGAACGGAAATTTTAAAAGCAAAACAATCTAAAGCCTCTTAATTAGGTTCAATCATAAAAAAGCCTGACGCATGTCAGGCTTTTTTATGACAACTGTTAAATTTTAAGTTGTTTCTGCGCAATCAAATGTTGCTGCGCACTATACCTTTGCTCTGGATCGGTACAGGCCACTTTAAGCCAATGACCATCAGCTTGTAGCTCCCAAGCATTCAAACAATCATTTAAGTAACTGATTAATCCGTCTTTATAAATCTGCTTTTTCAAAGCGCGATCTAATATTGGAAAGCAGGTTTCCACCCTCGAAAATAAATTACGCCCCATCCAGTCTGCGCTGGCACAGTACAGCTTTTTCTCACCGCCATGCTCAAAACAATACACGCGGGTATGTTCCAAAAAACGGCCCACAATCGAACGCACTCGGATATTCTCAGACATGCCTTGGACCTGTGGAATCAAACAGCAGATCGAACGGATAATCAGATCGACCTGTACCCCCGCTTGAGACGCACGATACAGTGCAGCAATTAACTGAGGTTCCGTTAAGGCATTGACTTTAATGATGATACGCGCCTTTTGACCGGCTTGTGCAAACTGAATTTCTTGCTCAATCAGTTTTAACAGTTCACTGTGTAACGTAAAAGGCGCATGTAACAACGCCTTCAATTTGGCCATTTTGCCCATTCCCGTCAGCTCTTGGAACATACGGTGTACATCTTCACAAATATCAGGTTGTGTAGTCATCAGGCCATAATCGGTATACATACGGGCATTGCCCGCATGATAATTGCCTGTGCCCAGATGGGCATAGCGGATCAACTGGGCATTTTCACGGCGTACAATCAAAATCATTTTGGCATGGGTTTTATAACCGACAATGCCATACACCACCACCGCCCCAGCTTCTTGCAAAATATTGGCCACGGTAATGTTCGACTCTTCATCAAAACGCGCCCGTAACTCAATCACGGCTGTGACTTCCTTGCCATTTCGTGCTGCTTCTGCCAAGACCTGTACAATTTCAGAGTCAGGCCCACTGCGGTAGAGCGTTTGTTTAATCGCCAGCACATTTGGGTCTTTCGCTGCTTCTTTTAATAAACCAATCACAGGCTGAAAAGAATCAAAAGGATGATGCAACAACACATCCTGTACTTTTAAGGTATCAAAGGTACTTTTTTGCTTACGCAAAACTTTGGGAATGACTGGGATAAAAACTGGATGCTTTAATTCAGGTCGGTCACAACTGGTACTGAGGCGTGAAAGATTGATTGGCCCATCAATGCGATAAAGCTCCTGCTCAGTTAAATCAAACTCCTTGAGCAAATAATCAATCACCGCTTCGGGGCAGTCATCTTCGATTTCTAAACGCACCGCGCGACCAAAACGGCGTGAAGACAGCTCATCTTTAAGTGCCACCGCCAAATCATCAACATCTTCCGACAAAATCAGATCAGCATTACGTGTCACACGAAAAGCATAACAACCCGTGGCTTTCATCCCCGGAAATAGATCACTGATGTGCTGCTGAATCATTGCGGTTAAAAAAATCTGCGTGTCGATATTGCCTGCCACGTTTTTCGGCATCTGAATTAAACGCGGTAATGAGCGCGGTGCAGGGACAATCGCCATCTCAATACTTCGTCCAAAAGCATCTTTACCTTGTAAACTCACAATGAAATTCAGACTTTTATTCACGAGGCGAGGAAAAGGGTGTGACGGATCTAAGCTGATGGGGGTCAAAACGGGTTGAATTTCTTTGGCAAAATATTCTGCAATCCATGCTTTATGTTTTTCTAAAATATCTTGGAACTGGATGAACTGAATGCCCTGTGCTTGTAACTCAGGCAAAATCGAATGATTTAAAACTTCAAACTGTTTTTTGACGGCACGATGAATGGATTGGGACAAGTCTTCTAATATCACTTCAGTGGGAACAGCATCAGGGGTCCGTGCTATCACATTCATATCGCGTTGTTTCATCAAGCCCGCAATACGAATTTCAAAAAACTCATCTAAATTACGTGAAAAAATAATTAAAAAAGTTAAGCGCTCCAGCACTGGCAAACTCGGATCTAATGCTTGTGCTAAAACCCGCTGATGAAACTCAAATAACGATAGCTCTCGGTTAAAATACGTCGCCGATGAATGCTGAAAATTATCCATACCCTCTCAATGCTGTTTGCAACAGTCTGTTATGAAGTGTTTGGCAGGGATGTTAGGTAGTCTTTATGACAGTTTAGTTACAACCTCATGCCAAATAGAAAATTCATCCTGACTTTATGCTTAAAGCTGCAACAGCGTATAGTATTCAAACCGACATATGTTCCTTTTCACCTTTTTCCTTGGCAGTGGCGTCTGCTTTGGCGGCCCAATAACTGGCTAAAATTGGCCCTGAAATGTTATGCCACAAACTAAAGATCGCACTGGGTACCGCCGTAATTGGCGAAGCAGCAAAATGCACAGCAGCCAAAGCCACGCCTAGTCCTGAGTTTTGCATACCAACCTCAATCGAAACCGCTTTACAGTCAGCATGTGGCAAGTGAAACATTCGTGCAGCTGTAAAGCCAAGCAAATAACCAATCGCGTTATGTAGCGCCACCACAGCTAAAATCAATAAGCCTGATTCTAAAATTTGTGCTTTTGAGCCGCCAATAATAGCCGCCACAATCAGCACAATCGCCACTACAGAAATTAAGGGCATCACCGAAATATAGCTTTCAACTTTGTGTTTCAGCACGGCACGTACCACCAGCCCTAAAATAATCGGGAACAGCACCACCTGCAAAATTGAACTCAGCATCGACCATGCATTAATTTCAATCCATTGGCTGGCCAACAGATAGAAAATCGCGGGAGTCAACACAGGCGCCAATAAGGTCGATACCGTGGTACATGCGACAGACAAAGCCGTATTGCCTTTCGCCATATAAGTAATCACATTAGATGCTGTGCCACCCGGACAGCAACCCACCAAAATCACCCCGATCGCAATTTCAGTCGGCAAGCGAAATAATAAGCACAGCAGATAAGCCACGCTTGGCATCACCACAAACTGAGCCGCTACCCCAATTGCAACCGCTTTAGGACTTTGCATCACCCCTTTAAAATCTTCCAGTGTCATGGTCATGCCCATACCAAACATGATCAGCCCTAACATCCACGTGATATAAGCCTTCATCCAGACAAAAGTTTCAGGGCTTAGGAGCGCAATGCCTGCAAATAACACCACCCACAGGGCAAAGGTTTTTTGAATCCAAGCGGTAAATTTTAAAAAAGTGCCCATGACCCTTCCCTACTGCATGTTTTTATAATGTCGATATTAGTGATTGAGGTGAGCCGATTGGTTCAGCGCATCAGTTCACGGCATATTGTTGCACAATATCTTTGCAATACAGACGTTTCACACCATGGGCCAGCATCTCTTGCCATGCATGTTGTAAAGAACCATGTAAATCAATGCCTTTGGTGGCATCGGCAATCACATAGGTTTGAAAACCAAGTTTACAGGCATCCATTGCTGTCCATGCCACACAAAAGTCAGTTGCAATCCCAACAATAAACACAGTATCAATCCCACGCTCTCTTAAATAGCCTGCGAGTCCCGTCTGGGTTTTGTGATCCGCTTCTAAAAAAGCAGAATAACTATCAATGTGAGTATGACATCCTTTACGAATGATCAACTGCGCTTTGGCAAGGTCGAGATCAGGATGCAGTTCAGCATCTTGTGTGCCTTGTACACAGTGACGTGGCCAGAGTACTTGTGTGCCATAGTCCAATTCAATGGTTTGAAAGGCTTGTTGATCGGGGTGATTGTCTGCAAAAGAAATGTGATTTTCGGGATGCCAATCTTGGGTGAGTATAATAGTGTCAAAATAATCAGCCAACTGATTAATTTTAGGAATAATTTGATCTGATCCTGCTACCGCCAAATTTCCACCAGGCGTAAAACCATTTTGTACATCCACCACAATCAATGCCATATTCTTCTGCATTCTTCTCTGTCCTTTTTGTTCTGCGCTCGAAGGCCAAGCATAGCTTAATTTATAAAACAGTATTCATCCTCGCGGGTCAAAATTAAATGACCACAGCCTTGAGTGCAATGGGTATGGCGGCAAATTGAAGCAAAAATAAAATATAGAATAAAATGTTGGACATTGATCTATAACGTTAAAAGGACGATGTCATCGCTGTTTAGAGAAATCGTGTAAGCGTTAAAAGCACTTCAATCCTGACCTTGCATCCCAATTCAGTTTGATCGGGTTCTAAGCCTCAATTGAAATGAAGAGATTCTTTCTTTAAATACCTCAATCCGCGGCCATAGGTTATGCAAAACGCCCTTTTCAGATACAAAATGAAAAGCATTTCTTTGTACACCATTTAAACAAGCTGTATTTTTGTAGTGAAAGATAAAGTTTTTATACACTTTGACTAAAGCATATTGTTCTTCATGTTGTGTTCGTTCATAATTTGCATAAGCATTATTCAATGCATCAGCGCTTTGAAAATGCTATAAATTAAAATACGCACCCATCCAATCTTATGTTTTTCTGGCCTAACTGGATGGACAAATAGGATATTTTTTTAAAATGACTCAGCAAGCACAGACCATCCAAGGCTCAATTGTCGCAATCGTCACCCCTATGTTTGAAGATGGCAGCGTAGATTGGAAGGGTCTAGAGAAGCTCGTTGAGTGGCACATCGCACAAGGCACAAATAGCATTGTTGCTGTCGGTACAACGGGTGAAGCGTCTACTCTAAGCATGAAAGAGCATACACAAGTGATTAAAGAAATCATTCGTGTCGCGAACAAACGCATCCCTATTATTGCGGGGACTGGCGCGAATTCAACGCGTGAAGCCATCGAGTTGACGAAAGAAGCCAAAGAACTCGGTGCAGATGCTGCTCTTCTGGTTACCCCTTATTATAATAAACCGACTCAAGAAGGCTTATATCAACACTATAAAGCTATTGCTGAAGCTGTTGATCTTCCTCAAATTCTGTATAACGTACCTGGTCGTACAGGTGTCGATATGGCGAATGAAACGGTCATTCGTTTGGCCGATATTCCTCAAATTGTGGGCATTAAAGATGCCACAGGTGATGTCCCTCGTGGCCAAGCACTGCTCGAAGGCCTTGCTGGCAAAGCGATGACCGTCTATTCAGGTGATGATGCAACGGCTTATCAACTGATTCTGTCGGGAGCAAAAGGTAATATTTCTGTGACTGCGAACGTTGCCCCAAAAGAAATGAGCGATGTTTGTGCGGCAGCACTGGCAGGCGAAGCTGAACAAGCTGAAAACCTAAATACCCAAGTTGCAAATTTACACGAAATTCTATTTTGCGAATCAAACCCAATTCCTGTGAAATGGGCACTTCATGAAATGGAGTTAATCGAAACGGGTATTCGTTTACCATTAACACCACTTGCAGAACAATATCGCACACCGCTCCGTGAAGCACTCACAACAGCGGGTGTCATTAAATAAAGAGCACATCAATATGCAGTTACGTTTAGGTCTTACTCTCGCACTTTCAGTTGTCAGTTTAGCGGGTTGTAGTTCCCTTGCAGTCAATAACGGTAGTTTGGACTATAAAGAAACAGCAACCTTAGAACCTCTTAAGTACCCTGAAGGCTCTATGGTTCGACCTGCAACGCCGTTGTATCCAGCTCCAACGGTTGAAGCACTCGCTCTTGAACACGCACCTATACTTGAAAACAAGCGCGGAAACCGTTTTGCAATGCCGCGCCCTCAAGCTGCTCAAGTCATGTCGAATGCAGAATCAACGGAAACAGTTGATACAGCTGTGAGCCGCCCTCAATTGATTATTGACGGAAATAAGAATCCGCTGCTCAAAATTGAGGGAAATTCTGCTACAATTTGGCAATATACGCTTGCCACCCTCAGCAGCCTCAACCATCAAATTGTTGGTCAAAGCAAAAATGGTTATGAAGCAACCATTAAAATCGATCAACAGGTCTATGTGTTAAGACTAACCGCGGTCGGCAGCAGCAATAACCTCGCTGTGTTCAATGCCGATAACAGTTTTGCAGCGCCTGAAAAAGCCACAGAATTGTTAACCCAGATTTACCAAAATTGGCCAGCCTAGTCGTACTAGGCATTTTTTTTTGAAAAAGGTTCCCTCATGTTAAAACAAACCTTGCTCTATACTGGTAAAGCGAAATCTGTCTATGAAACAGACAGTGCAGACCACCTGATTTTAGTCTTTCGTGATGATGCTTCGGCATTCAATGGTGAAAAGATCGAACAACTAGATCGTAAAGGTAAGGTGAACAACCGTTTTAACGCCTTTATCATGGATAAATTGGCTGCGGCTGGCATTGAGACTCACTTTGAAAAACTTCTTTCTCCAACTGAAGTTCTAGTGAAAAAACTCAGCATGATCCCTGTTGAATGTGTAATTCGTAATTATGCAGCAGGTTCTTTATGCCGTCGCTTAGGTGTAGAAGAAGGTAAGGAATTAACCCCGCCGACTTTTGAATTATTTTTCAAAGATGATGCGCTTGGTGACCCAATGGTCAATGAGTCTCAAGCAATTGCTTTAGGTTGGGCAACTGCCGAGCAACTTGAGCAAATGAAAGTCCTCACTTACCAAGTAAACGAAGTGCTTAAAAACTTATTTGACCAAGGTGGCATGCTACTTGTGGACTTCAAACTTGAGTTTGGTGTATTCCACGACCGAATTGTTCTTGGTGATGAGTTCTCTCCAGACGGTTGTCGTCTATGGGACAAAGAAACCAAGAAAAAGCTCGACAAAGACCGTTTCCGCCAAGGTTTAGGCGGTGTGGTTGAAGCTTATGAAGAAGTTGCTGCACGTTTAGGTATCGACCTTTCTGATATCTAATCTGTTACAGATTCAAAAACCGAGCTTAATCGCTCGGTTTTTTTATGTTTCACATTTTAGATCAATGCCTTGTTATAACTGCAATACAAGCCTATAAGTTCTTTTTTAATCCCCCCATACAACATAAATATTAAAGTTTCATGAAATTTTATTTATTTTTTTGTAAAATAGTCATTTCAATCACATGAAATGTCACATTTCTAATGATGCTTTTCTTGTATATCTCCTGATAGAAGGCCCTATGATTTATCAATTAGATGAACTGCAATGTATCGGACAAGGCTGTTCAAAAATGGTGTTTCAGCATCCTGAGGATGAAAACAAAATCATCAAAGTCATGAATCCAAATCGAGTGGATGAAGATGGTGGCTGGAAAGGACATGGCAAACTTAAACGTAGAATGTCGCAAGGCGTTTATCGCCAATTCCGCCGTGAATTATTGCAATATCTACAGCTATGTAAAAATCATTATAAAAATAATATCTTTAACTTTCCTGTCGAAATGCCTTATGGTTTTGTGAAAACTTCTGTAGGCTTGGGTTTTGTGACTGAAAAAATTGTCTGCCCAAGTGGTGAAGGCATGACTTTATTTGAGTTATGCAAATCACATCAATTTGAGGAAAAACACGCCAAAGCTCTAGATGACTTTTTTCAGCTTTGCTGCGACTTACACATTATCTTCGGTGAGGTCAACATCGCAGGGATTATGTATACAGAGCGGCGAAATAATAAGCCCGAATTTGTCTTGGTCGATGGTATGGGTGAGAAATTATTTATTCCAATTCGAGCCATGAGCAAAAGAATTAATGCACATAATGTACGAAAAACTGAGCGAAAAATTCGCGCCCAGATGCAGCAAATGCTGAACTTTAGAGATGAGCTTCTTCCTCTAAGCTAATACCACTCCTTTAAGTTGCATCACTCAAAAAACCGAGCTTAAACGCTCGGTTTTTTTGTTTTCAGCTCCACAGCTATTGCAGTACTTCAGTTTATTTGTGAGCTATTCAACACTGAAAAATAGTCTTGTAAAACAATGAGCCACTGTTAAAAATTCAACAATCCTGTACGTCATAGCGCACAAGACTTCAGGTATATTTCAGCTATGTCTCAACTTCATTTTTTAATATGATAAAAACATATGAACAGGACGTTCTCAGATAAAAATTATTCCAACCGAAAAAATACCCTTATTTCCTCATCTCTCATGGCGACAAGATCTATTAATCCCCTAAGAGCAGAAAACTGGTATAGATGTTGCTTTTATTCAAAAGTACTCAGTAGGGTAAGTTCTATCTTCGTCTTATTTCTTAGATTTGATTTTTTACGGATGGCTATATTTAAAATGAAAAACTGGCAAAAAAAATTACTACTTTCCACTACATTCGTAGCCGTAGCACTAAGCAGTACTGTCCAAGCAAAAGAATGGAAAACCATTCGTTTTGGCACAGAATCCGCGTATGCACCTTTTGAATATAAAACACCAGACAATAAGCTGGTCGGTTTTGACATCGACTTGGGCAATGCCATTTGTGCCAAATTAAAAGCCAAATGCGTGTGGGTAGAAAACTCCTTTGATGGGATGATTCCTGCGCTCAAAGCGAAAAAGTTCGACGGTATTCTGTCTTCAATGACGGTCACTACGGATCGCGCAAAACAAATCGCGTTTAGTAATAAAATTTACAACACGCCTACCCGCATGGTTGCAAAGAAAGGCTCTCCTTTACTCCCTACGCCTGCATCCCTAAAAGGCAAACGTGTGGGTGTACAACAAGGTACGATTCAAGAAGGCTATGCAAAAGCCTATTGGGCGCCTAAAGGTGTGAATGTAGTTCCTTATCCAAACCAAGACGTGCTTTACCAAGACATGGTTTCGGGACGTCTAGATGCAACATTACAAGATGCGATTATGGTCGATGCTGGTTTCCTAAAATCGGCGAAAGGCAAAGGCTTTGCTTTTGCAGGCAATAATGTGGTCGATGCAAAAACACTCGGTGTAGGTGCTGCAATCGGCTTACGTAAAGAAGATGTCGATCTGAAAAAGAATATTGATAAAGCGTTAGCTGAAATTATTGCCGACGGCACCTATAAGAAACTCGAGAAAAAATACTTCTCCTTCAGCATTTATTAATCTATAGGGTGTCGGTTAAATACCGACACCCTATATATATTGCTGATTTATAAAATTGTATATTTTTACTCGGAGAAACTGAGTATGTTTCTGTCTGGCTATGGTCCCGTATTACTCAGTGGCACTTGGATGACCATACAGCTTGCTTTGTTATCACTGCTACTTTCGATCATTATTGGATTGTTTGGGGCAAGTGCCAAACTCTCTCGTATTCAAATCTTACGTCACGTTGCAACTCTCTATACCACCCTCATTCGTAGTGTTCCTGATCTAGTGATCATGTTGTTGTTGTTCTATAGCCTGCAACTTGGATTGAACTCGATTACCGAATCGATCCATATGGAGCAAATTGACATCAATCCCTTTGTGGCAGGGGTGATTACTTTAGCCTTTATTTATGGGGCCTATTTTACGGAAACCTTCCGTGGCGCATTTCAAGCCGTCCCCAAAGGTCAACTTGAAGCTGCATATGCCTATGGCATGACCCCATTTCAAGTCTTCAGGCGTGTCCTCTTTCCACAAATGATGCGTTTTGCCTTACCAGGAATTGGCAATAACTGGCAAGTCCTTATCAAAGCCACTGCCTTGGTGTCCTTAATTGGTTTGACCGACATCGTCAAAATTACCCAAGATGCAGGTCGAAGCAGCATGCAAGTGTTCTATTTCAGTATTGTTGCAGCCGTCATTTATCTGGCCATCACCACCCTTTCGAATTTGATTCTCATGTGGCTGGAACGTCGTTATTCTGCTGGTGTGAAAAAGGGACAACTATGATTGAAATTATTCAACAATACTGGCAGTCCTATCTGTGGACCGATGGTTTTCAAATGACTGGGGTCGCCATGACCGCATGGCTACTGGTCTTATCGATTGCGATTGGTTTTGTTCTGGCTGTGCCTTTGTCAATTGCTCGAGTTTCTGAGCATGCTTTTGTACGTGGACCTGTTTGGCTTTTTACCTATATTTTCCGTGGTACTCCCTTATATGTGCAGCTACTGATTATTTATACTGGGATTTATAGTCTCGAATTTGTCCATGCCCATGAACGGCTCGATGAGTTTTTTAGAGAAGGGCTTAATTGCACCATTTTAGCGTTTGCACTCAATACAGCAGCTTATACCACTGAAATTTTTGCAGGGGCGATACGTTCGATTCCCTACGGCGAAATTGAGGCAGCAAAAGCCTTTGGAATGTCGCCTTGGAAACGCTATACCCGCATTATTATTCCGTCGATGCTACGTCGAGCATTGCCGTTTTATGGTAATGAAGTCATTTTGATGCTGCATGCAACCACCATTGCCTTCACTGCAACCGTGCCTGATATTCTCAAAATTGCACGAGATGTCAATGCTGCCACTTATGCCACGTTTGATGCCTTTGGCATTGCCGCTGTGCTATATGCCTGTCTGGCATTTATCCTCATTTGGATCTTTCGTAAATTGGAACAACGCTGGTTGGCGTTTTTAAAACCATCGAATCATTAGGAGAAACAATGGAAAATTCAGCAAAACTGGTGATTCGAGATCTTTGTAAAAGTTTTGGCGATCATGAAGTCTTAAAAGGGGTTTCACTAGAGGCACATGCAGGTGATGTGATTAGTATTATTGGTTCCTCGGGTTCAGGTAAAAGTACCTTTCTTCGTTGTATCAATTTTCTAGAGCAACCGAGCCAAGGCAGCATTCAACTCAATGGCGAACAGTTAGAGACCACTTTAGATAAAAATGGCGATCTCAAAGCGACAAATCCCAAACAACTGCAAAAAATGCGCACCCAACTGATGATGGTCTTTCAACATTTCAATTTATGGTCACATATGACGGTATTAGAAAATATTATTGAAGGACCCATTCATGTCTTGGGGCTAAAGCGGAGTGAGGCGGAAGAGCGTGCACGAAAATATTTAAGAAAAGTTGGGCTCGCAGAAAGTGTCGAAAAAAAATATCCGTCTTTTTTGTCAGGAGGACAGCAACAGCGTGTCGCAATTGCCCGTGCCTTAGCGATGGAGCCGGAAGTGATGTTGTTTGATGAGCCAACCAGTGCTCTAGATCCTGAACTGGTGGGTGAGGTGTTGAAAGTGATGCAAAGTTTGGCTGAAGAAGGCCGAACCATGATTGTAGTCACCCATGAAATGGGTTTCGCACGCCATGTGTCCAATCATGTCATTTTCTTAGATCAAGGCAAAATTGAAGAACAAGGTGATCCAAAAGAAGTTTTGATTCACCCCAAAAGTGAACGCCTGCAACAGTTTTTAGAGGGTAACTTTAAATAATTGAATAGTCTTCAAGAGCTTGATGCAGCAATGATTCAACATTCAATACTTAGTTGAAAAGATAAAGCGCCTTGTTTGATCTGATCCCGCGAAACTATATGCATTCAGATAAAAAACCGAGCCATTTCGCTCGGTTTTTTTACCTTTCCACCTAAGCTTTTATAGATTGGTATATCGATTTTTAGTGGTATCCATCACCAAAAAACTGTTGATCGAGCTAATGGAAGGAATCGTTCCCAAAACATCAGTATGAAACTTTTTATAAGACTTGATGTCTGCCACTTCAACCCTGAGTAAATACTCGACCGATCCTGTAATGGTATGACACTCTGTGACTTCATCCGTTGCAGTGATCACATCCTCAAACTGACTCAAGCTTTCTTTTGAGTGACAAGACAGCCCAATGGTCACATAAACCGTTAAGCCGATACCCAAAAGCGAACGGTCAATCACCGCTTTATAGCCTCGGATCACACCAATTCTTTCTAACTCTTGCACGCGTCGTAAACAGGCCGAAGGTGACAAACCCACGCGTTCTGCCAGTTTAATATTGGTTAAATGTGCATCGCGCTCAAGCTCACACAATATTTTTCGGTCTAATCGATCTAATTCAATCATTTGTTGCATAAAACTCAGTATTAACGATCAATATACAACCAAATTATGATAGATCAACAATAAAATGATACTTATTTGATTACTCCACCCCCTTTATGAACGCTTCATTGTTTGTCTCTTATCTGCTGTTCTGTGTCGTAATGACCTGCACGCCTGGGCCCAATAATGCACTGGTCATGCTGTCTGGTGCACGATTTGGCATCAGTAAAACCCTACCTCTGGTTTTAGGCATTGCCTTTGGTGTGGCTGTGCAACTCTTCGCCATCGGCATCGGGTTAAATCAAGTGTTTCTGGCCCTGCCCCAGCTCCAATTTATTTTAAGTTTAATCGGCACGGCTTATATGCTGTGGCTCGCATGGAAAATTGCGTCCAGTGGGCCACTCAACATCGAATTAGAACAAAAACCATCGATGGGTTTTCTACAAGGGGCTCTTTTTCAGTGGGTCAATCCCAAAGCGTGGATGATCTCCATCAGCACCATTGCCACTTATTTTGCTTTAAACCATCATGTCAGTGATATTATTTATGCGGCCCTGATTTTAATGGTGGTTTCCATTCCATGTGTCGGGGTTTGGGCTGTCGGTGGTCTTTTTTTACGCAAATATCTGATGAAACCGCGCTTTGCCTTGAGCTTTAACATCACGATGGCAATCACCTTATTAGCCGCGGTGCTACCTGCGGCATTAAAATTGATGAATACGCACATCGGAACATAAAAACGCTACAGTGCTTAAAGAAAAAACTGCTCAATGAATGTGACTAAATCCTAAGCCCCAAAAACAAAAAAGCCTGATTTGTGCATCAGGCTTTTTTACTACTGCTGCTGTTGCTGTTCTTGTTGCCAACGGCGCTGCTGTAAACGCTCACCTTCAACCTCACGCTTATTGCGTGCCGACTCATACAGCTTGGCGCCTTTGAGCTCAGGGGGTAAATATTCTTGCATCACAAAATGCTCTGGATAGTTGTGCGGATATAAGTAGTCGACGCCATAGCCCTGCTCTTTCATCAACTTGGTCGGTGCATTTCTTAAATGCAGCGGCACAGGTAAATTCGCTGTTTTCTCGGCCAAATCCAACGCTTTGTTGATCGCAAGATAAGTACTGTTACTTTTGGCACTGGTCGCCAAATACACCGCACACTGCCCAAGAATAATTCGACACTCTGGCATACCCACCGCTTGAACAGAACGGAAGCATTCTCCAGCAAGCAGCAGTGCATTGGGGTTTGAGTTACCAATGTCCTCAGAGGCTGCAATCAACATCCGACGGGCAATAAAAACAGGATCTTCACCGCCTTTGAGCATACGTGCCATCCAATACAAAGTAGCATCAGGATCACTCCCTCGAATCGACTTAATAAAAGCCGATACCAAATCATAATGCTGCTCACCCGATTTGTCATAACGGGCGATATTTTGCTGTGCAACTTTGACCACTATTGCATTGGTCACGATATTTTCAACGTCAGGTTCGAAGGTGCCTGCAATCAGTTCAATTAAATTCAAGGCTTTGCGGGCATCACCTGCGGCAAACTGCACCAGTGCTTCAAATTCTTCAATCTGAATGTAACGCTCTTTTAAAAACGGATCGTTCTTAATCGCTTGCAGTAATAAAGTTTGAATCGCATCGGCATCGAGCGCATTTAAGGTATAGACCTGACAACGCGACAACAATGCACTGTTGACTTCAAAAGAAGGATTTTCGGTGGTGGCACCAATGAGGGTAATTTTGCCTTTCTCCACAGCATTCAGTAGGGCATCTTGCTGCGATTTGTTAAAGCGATGAATTTCATCAATAAACACCACAGGTGGCATTAAATCTCCGCCATCAGCAATGATCTCACGGAGCTCTTTGACCCCCGTATTAAGTGCAGATAAGCTGACAAAAGGTCGGTCGATCGCTTGTGCCAACAGTAAAGCAATCGTGGTTTTCCCCACGCCTGGCGGCCCCCAAAAAATGATCGATGGCAAATGCCCTTGATCGATCATTTGGCGGAGCGGTGCCTGCTCACCCAATAAGTGATCCTGCCCAATAATTTCAGATAAATCACGCGGGCGTAAACGTTCAGGCAGTGGAATATTGCTATCGGACATAGGGCTAGGACTTATCATGCGTTCATCGAATGCTTATGTTATGGCAAATTCAGGCGAATGACACAAGCTTTTCATGCAATTTGATGGTGCTTTTATCGACTAGCGAACCCAACGCACAATATAGTCTTCGATGTCATCATCCTGAATCTCTTCTTCAGAAATACAGCGTCCTGCCGCAGACTTTTTCGCTTTCAGAATACTTTGACGTGAGCCCGTGTTCAGATAGTGCCATCTGGGCAAATTTTTACCTTCATGCAGACGACGGTAAGCACAGCTCGGTGGTAACCAATGAATCGTGTCTAAAAGTTCGGGCGTGAGCTGGATACAATCGGGCACATGCTGCTTTCGGTTCGGATAATCCCGACAACTGGCCGTTTGACAGTCCAGCAGTTTACAGGCCACTTTGGTATAGGCGACTTCTTGGCTTTCTTCATCTTCAAGTTTCACCAGACAGCATAGACCACAACCATCACACAACGCTTCCCACTCTGCTGAACGTAGCTCAGTGAGCGCATAATGCTTCCAAAACTCTGGTCTTAATTCGTTGGACATAACCACTGCCAATAAAACTGAATGCACTATTATAACCTATAGTCACATGGCTTTCAGAGCTATCTAAAGTGTCAATATTTACATCATATTCATAAACTTAAAATACAAACAGAACACTTTTTAAACAAAAGCAACACAGTGTGTTCGAACCTTGTTTCTATACTAATAGAGTAATAAATAAGAACATCT
This sequence comes from Acinetobacter sp. Gutcm_16, assembly GCF_028649355.1. Taxonomy (NCBI): domain Bacteria; kingdom Pseudomonadati; phylum Pseudomonadota; class Gammaproteobacteria; order Moraxellales; family Moraxellaceae; genus Acinetobacter; species Acinetobacter sp. Gutcm_16. Next base: position 395,430 of record NZ_JAQSUV010000036.1, read on the forward strand.
ATGGAGAAAAATTATGTTTCGTTGGGCGATTATCTTCGCAGTGATTGCACTGATTGCAAGTTTACTTGGTTTTGGCGGCGTAGCAGGTTTATCCAAAGACTTTGCGATTATTTTATTGGTGATTGCTGTGATTCTTGCGATTGTCGGATTTTTATCCCGTGGCAAAGTCTAAAGCACACCACTCTTAACGACAAAAAAGAAGGATTCAGATCCTTCTTTTTTTATATGTGCCTTTAAAAATAATTTCTCACATTTCTCATGTACATCGGAATATTTTTCAAATCCTTGTAAAAGTTTTTATGCTTTAATCAGAACAGATCATCTATCAGGATTTGAGCATGACAATCAGTATTCAAACTCGAGAAATTCAATATAACGCCGCCGATGGACAACGCTTAGTCGGTTATTTTGCAGCACCAAGCTCTCAAACACCGCATGCAGGTATCATCGTTGCACCCGAATGGTGGGGCCGAAATGAATATACTGAACAACGTGCTCGCGAACTGGCTGAACACGGTTATGCCGCACTGGCGATTGATATATACGGCGACAAAAATGTCACCACAGATGCGAAACAAGCCTATGAATGGATGATGCAAACTTTTGCCGATGCAGACACCATCGTCAACCGTGCGCAAGCAGGTTTAGATACGCTTGCAGCCCAGCCTGAAGTGAAGTCCACTCAACTGGCGGCGATTGGTTTTTGTTATGGCGGTAAAGTGGTTTTAGACTTAGCTCGCTCAGGTGCACCGCTTAAAGCAGTGGCGACTTTCCACGCGACATTGGCACCGAAAGCCCCCGCGGTCGAAGGTCAAATTCAGGGTGAAATTTTAGTTTTACATGGTGAGTTAGACAGCATGGTCACTTTGGATGATGTTGCCAGCTTCCGTGAAGAAATGCATGCTGCAAAAGTGGACCATGAAGTCATCATTTTTGAAGATGCGAAGCACGGTTTTAGCAACCCATTGGCCGATGAGCGTGCCAAAGCCAATGGCGTAGACTTGGGCTATAACCCAGAAGCAGAAAGACAAGGGCTAGATGCAATGTATGACTTGCTAGAACGCAATCTCAGTGCTTAACTAGAGCTGAAAAATCAAATATTTGATTTTTCAGATCCAACAGGATACATAATTAGATTTTAGAGGAGATAACAATGACTGAGACCCACTGCCAATATTGTAATTTTGATGAATATGACGTGCTTGATAAAAATGACTTTGGGGTAATTTTGCCCGAACCCAATGCATTGTCTAAAGGTCACTGTGTCATTATCCCTCTACGTCATGTGAGCTCATTTTTTGACATTACCGACAAAGAACGTAAAAGTTTAATGTCTTTACTGGAACTGGCACGCAATGAACTCCAATTGCGTCATCAACCTTCAGGCTTTCATATTGGTTTTAATGACGGTGAAATATTTGGGAATGTGTCTGAACACTTACATATTCACATTATTCCACGCTACAAAGACCAAGAGCTCAAACTCGATGCACGTTGGGGCATGACGAAAGACTAAGTTTTTATGGTTTTAAATGGCGCATAAGCGCCATTTTTTATGCGCAAAAAATCAGGCTCAGAAAAGACATTCAGTTATACTAAGCCGAATTTTTTGCTTGTGCCTCAGATGTCTCCTTTCTCTTTTTCAGATGCGTTACTAACTTGGTTCGATGTTCATGGTCGACATGACCTGCCATGGCAAGTAGCCGATGATCCCTACAAAGTCTGGGTGTCTGAAATTATGCTGCAACAGACCCAAGTCAAAACCGTGCTGCAATACTTCGAGCGTTTTATCGAACACTTCCCAACGGTTGCAGCTTTAGGGACAGCATCATGGGATGAGGTCGCACCCTACTGGGCAGGTCTGGGCTACTATGCCCGTGCACGTAATCTACATAAAGCCGCAGGGGTTGTGGCACGTCAGGGGCACTTTCCTCAAACTTTAGAGGACTGGATTGAACTGCCAGGCATTGGTCCATCTACCGCAGGGGCGCTGATGTCTTTGGGTTTACGTCAGTACGGTGTCATTATGGATGGCAATGTAAAACGCGTGCTCGCGCGTTTTTTTGCCATTGAGGATGATCTAAGCAAACCTGTGCATGAACGCAGCATGTGGCAACTGGCCACTGAACTCTGTCCAACTGAACGTAACCACGACTATACCCAAGCCATCATGGATTTGGGGGCAACCGTCTGTACCCCTAAAAAACCGCTGTGTTTATACTGCCCAATGCAGCAACACTGTAAGGCCCATGCACAAGGGCTAGAAACTGAACTGCCTTTTAAAAAACCCAAGAAAGCTGTACCTGTGAAGTCTGCCCAAATTTTGGTGCTGCGCCATCACAATCAATGGCTGTGGCAACAGCGTCCCAATAGTGGACTGTGGGGCGGTTTATGGTGTTTACCTATTTTTGAAAATCGTGATGAACTCTCGCAACTGTGCCAAAGTCTAGGACTGAAACAAGTCTCGCAACGCACTGAAATTTCGCATAGTTTCACCCATTTCACTTGGCAACTGGAAGCACTTTGCTTTGAGATCGATGCCGATCAGCTCGAACATTTAAGTATAGAATTGGCCAGCACATGGCTAGACATACAAAACGTCACAGAAATGGGCATCCCAACTGCGATGAAAAAATTGATCTCAGCAATTCAACTGTGACATAGTTGGGTGATCGATTGGGTTCACCCTGAGACTTTAAAATTAGATCACTGAAATAATAAAGGATTGTTCGTGCGTAATTGTTTGCCCCGCCTTTCTGCGCTTGCCAGTTTAAGTTTTGTGATTCTGTTACTCGCAGCTTGCCGTACCACGCCGCCTGCACCAAGTGGAAGCCAGTTACCTGCCTCACAGGTTCAACAGCTGAAAAACATGCGTTTAGCTAAACAGCTGCCTGTACCCGTTCAAGGCATTAAACGTCAGGGACTCACAGATACTTGGGGAGCGTCCCGCAGTAGCGGACGGACGCATGAAGGCATCGACATTCTGGCTCCACGTGGAACAAAAGTTTTTTCTGCCACAGAAGGTCTCGTTGCAGACTTACGCAATAACAATTTGGGTGGTAAAGTGGTTTGGATTATGGGGCCAGCAGGCACTTGGCATTACTACGCTCATCTTGATGACCATAAACGTGGCTTAAGTGTCGGCGACTATGTCAAAAAAGGCGACCTGATTGGCTATGTGGGCAATACAGGCAATGCACGGCACACAGCCCCACATTTGCATTATGGACTTTATTTACAAGGTAAAGGCCGTGGTGCAGTAAATCCCTATCCTTATTTACGTTAACTTTAGGAATTTTTCATGTCAGAAGCGTTGATCAACCGTCTGGTCGAATTTGCTGAATCAGGCAATCAACAAAAAATCATCTTGGCTGGGCAAAACCACCAAGGTTGGATCATGGAAATTACCGAAGATGCGCTTTTAATCAGTACTGGATTTGCTGAAAAAACAGGAAAAGATGTTTGGATTAACTTTTCCGACCTCGAACACGCCCAATTATTTTATTGGGACAATCAACACGACCAATGGGCACCTTTTACCCTATAAAAAGATCAGGAGCATGTTCATGACCACTCAACGCTGCGGATGGTGCTCCTCAGACCCACTTTACATCGACTACCATGATCATGAGTGGGGTAAACCACTACATGATGAAAAGCAGTTATTTGCGATGCTCTGCCTCGAAGGTCAACAAGCGGGGCTGTCATGGATTACCGTTTTGAAAAAGCGTGAACATTATCACCGCCAGTTTTTTCAATATTCCATTGAACAGATTGCGGCTTTAAGTGATACAGACTTAGCCGAAAAAGTCCAAGATATCGGCTTAATTCGTCATATCGGGAAGCTGACCGCCATTCGTGACAATGCGATTGCATGGCAAGCCCTGAAACAACAAGGCATTAACCCCGTTGCGTGGCTCTGGAACTTTGTCGAACAACACGCCGTCAACAATGATGTCCCTGACTACCGTACAGCGCCTGCACAGACACCTCAAAGCCAAAATATGTCTAAAACCCTGAAAAAACAGGGCTTTAAATTTGTCGGACCCACCACCTGCTATGCCTTTATGCAAGCGGTCGGTATGGTCAATGACCATGAAAACAGCTGTCATTTTAAGTAAAAGTACATAAAAAACAGGAAAATAAGGATATAGAATATGACGGATAATACCATTCGTGCCTATGCGGCAATGCAAGCAGGCGCAGCGTTACAACCCTATCAATTCGATGCGGGTGAACTGCAACCACATCAAGTCGAAGTCCAAGTCGAATATTGTGGATTGTGCCATTCCGATGTTTCGGTCATTAATAATGAATGGAACTCCTCGGTCTATCCCGTTGTCGCTGGTCATGAAATTATTGGCACCATCAGTCGCTTAGGCTCAGAAGCCAAAGGACTTAAACTTGGACAGCGCGTCGGTATAGGCTGGACGGCAGAAAGCTGCCAACACTGTGACCCCTGTGTTTCGGGCCAACAAGTGCTCTGTACAGGAGGACCGACAGCAACCATCGTCGGTCATGCAGGTGGCTTTGCCGACAAAGTTCGCGCAGGTTGGCAGTGGATTATTCCTTTACCTGAAGAGCTGGATCCTGAATCCGCAGGTCCTTTATTGTGTGGCGGTATTACCGTTTTTGATCCGATTTTAAAACACCAAATTCAAGCCATTCACCATGTTGGCGTGATTGGCATCGGTGGTTTAGGGCATATGGCCATTAAGCTACTTCGAGGATGGGGCTGTGAAATCACGGCATTCACCTCGAACCTCGACAAAACGGAAGAACTCAAGGCCATGGGTGCAGATCATGTGGTGAATAGCCGTGATGTGGATGCGCTTAAAACCCAGCGGGGCAAATTTGATCTCATCCTCAGCACCGTGAATGTCTCGCTCAATTGGCCTGCCTATATCAGTACACTGGCACCAAATGGCACGATCCATCTGCTAGGCTTGCCTCTAGAGCCCATCAAGTTAAATGCAGGTAGCCTAATCGGTGGAGCAAAGTCTATCACGGGTTCACCCACTGGCTCCCCTGCTGCATTACGTCAGCTACTCAAATTCGCTGCACGTAAAAACATTGCGCCACAAATTGAACTGTATCCTATGTCGCAGTTGAATGAAGCACTGGAACGGTTACATTCTGGAAAAGCCCGTTATCGTATCGTTCTCAAAGCCGATTTTTAATCCATAAGCGCCTCAAAACAGGCGCTTTTTATACCGCTTGTTTGACCAACGTCGAACTACTGAGTTGCGCTTTCACCCAATCGGCCAACAAGGTGACTGCCGCGCGAATATCTGTTGAAATTTCATGACCTGCATTGAGGCGGATACAGTTTTTATAACGCTGCCCTTCACCAAAGACTTCGCCTGGCACAATATTAATACCATGCTGCTGAGCAAAATAGTACATATCTAAACCATCGATACACTCGGGCAGCTGTAACCACAGTGCATAGCCGCCTAAGGGCTGGTTGATACGTAACTCAACTCCGATAAAGGCATGCTGAATCATGTGTCGGTATTGCTCAACTTGCTGTTTCAAAATCGGCTTTAACTGCTGTAAATGCTCCCGATAAGCACGACTATAAATGAGATCGGCCAGGGCCAACTGCAAGGGTGTATTCACTGTGATATTTTGCATCAATAACGTAGCCTTCAAATGCGCTAAGCGCTGCGGAATACAGAACCAACCTACCCGATACGCAGTTGAAAGTGATTTGGAAACCGAACCACAGAAAATCACATAACCGTGCTGATCCCAATACTTAATCGGCAGCGGACGACTCGAGCTGAAACTACATTCACCATAAATATCATCCTCAATTACATAACATTGATAGCGCGCCGCCAGTTGTGCAATTTTTTCTTTTTCTGCATTGCTTAAGCAAAACCCCAAGGGATTTTGATAATTGGCCGTGAGTAAGCACGCTTTTGCGCCTGAACTTTGCATGACCTGCTCTAAACGTTCAAGATCAAAGCCTTGAGTATCGGCTGGAATTTCAATAATTTTTCGCTTTAACCCCGCCAGCATTTGCAACTGACCATTAAAATTTGGGGTCGGTACAATTACGCTGTCGCCTTCCTTGCTGAGGTGTTGGATCATCACCGACAACGCAGGCATACAGCCATTGCTGATGTAGATATCATCCTGCGAAATATAGAAACCATCTTCAGCCCAATGCTCAGACAAGGCCTGCCGCAAGCGAATATGACCTTGCTTATCGCTATATAAAAAATCTTCAGGTTGACTGTGTTTTAAAGCACGTTGAATGGAGCGGCGGAGTGCTTCTACAGGCACATGTTTTGGCGAAAGCTGAATCGCTCCCAAATGGATGAGACGGCTATTAATGGAAGACTGTTGAATTTCCAACTGTAGCTCTAAGTTAGAAATATCACGGGCTTGAGACTGAAAATCAGGATGCTGCGGTACAGGAATAGATGGGCTGGTATTTTTTTGATAACTGACAAAATAGCCAGACTTATTTTTCACATGAATATACCCCTGCGACTCGAGTAGTTCATAACAGCTCTTGGCCGTATTCAAGCTGACCTTTTGTAAGTTGGCAAATTGGCGTAACGACAACAGCTTTTGCCCTGCGGGTAATTCAGCATTTTGAATTTTTTCAAGCAACTGTGCAGCCAAGCTTTGATACTGAAATGCCATTCATCTGTACCTATTTTTTTAACTTTTATGTATCTGTATCCATTATGCCAACAGAATTATGCTTCTGTCATTCGTTCACAACCATAAATAGGCACTTTTATGAAAAAAATAATCATATCTCTCTTTTGCTTATTGAGCTTATCGGCTTGCCAACCGCCACATGTTTCACAGCAGGTACAACAGCAGCATTTTATTTGTAAAGCCCTGATTGAAGGGTTTCTGAAAACGCAAAATTTAACTGATTATCAGTTTTTAAGTTTAGCGCCGAGCTTGACTGAAACCTCGACCCAACGAACCTATCAATATCGGTTGAACAATGAACGTGAAATGCAGATGAACTTGCCCCACCAGAAAAATTTACAGTTCCAATGTGACCAAAGCAGTGCTGAAAACTTCAAGATCTCGCTCGCTGGTGAAGGACATGCCATGCTCAGTTTAATTCAGTTAGACCTGCCTAAGGCTTCAACCTTAGAGCTGCTGAACGCTTATCAACAGCCTTAAGTTTTAAAACATAAAAAAGCCTGCATTGCAGGCTTCTTCGTCTTTAAAATTAACGTAAGGCAGCTGGTAAATGGGCAGGAGTGTCTTCTTGTTCCAGCAATTGATTTTTCATTTTTTGCAGCATTTGATAGGGTTGTTGTTGGACAAACATATTCACAAACTTCAGTGGTATCGACCCCTCAGGGTTAGCATAACCTGAGGTCGAAACCTTGACTTTATTTGATCCCAGTTTCTGAAAGGTCCAATCGCCCTCATAATGATTTAGGCGCACATAATCTGGATTTTTAAGGATGTTTTTATCAATCGCTTTATTTTTAATGCTAATAATGCCCTGACTGTCCTTGGTCATTTTCCCCTGCACCACCAAGTCGCGGTCTTTTAAAGGAAAAGGAAAATCCAGCACCATATACAGCTGAAACTCGCCTTTTTTATCATCGCGCGACAAGACTTTCACACTGCCCATATACGGCACCCATTTCACCGCATGGTCAACATCTAAGATCAATGACACTGCTTTTTCAATCGGCACATCAAACGTGGTTTCAGCCTTATATAAAAAGACCGGATTTTGCGCATTTTGATAGGTCCAAACTTTAATATTATTTTTATGAATACTGAGTTTGGCTTGATCCATAGGTTTGGCCTGTGCTGTCGTCATCACGGCAACAACACAAGCCATATATATGACTTTTTTCATTCTATTCTTCGTCTTATTTTAGTTTTTTATCTTGTTTTTATGTCGAATGAAGCAGGTTTTTAAACTTGAATGTCGTTAAAACCCAGTACATCTTTCATGTCATATTTACGTGCTTCACGTCCTACCACCCAAGCCGCAGCACGTACCGCACCCGAAGCAAAGTTCATACGGTTGGTCGCTTTATGAGTAATTTCAACACGCTCACCATCGGCAATAAACATAGCCGTATGTTCACCGACAATATCACCGCCACGGATGGTTTGGAAACCAATACTTTGACGCTCACGGGGTCCTGTATGACCTTCACGGCAATACACTGCATCGGTTTTCAAGTCACGACCTAAAGCACCCGCAATCGCCTCACCCATCATCAATGCGGTGCCTGATGGTGCATCGACTTTATGACGGTGATGCGCTTCAATCACTTCAATATCCACTGTGTCGCCAAAGACTTTAGAAGCCAATTCCAACAGTTTAATCGAAACGTTGACCCCCACAGAATAGTTGGCTGCATAGACCACAGGTGTTTGAGTGGCAGAGTCATCCAAATAGGCTTTTTGTTCGTCATTCATGCCCGTGGTACCAATGACAATGGCCACCCCAGCTTCACGACAAATTTTTAAATGCTGAACAGTCGCTACTGGTGCAGTGAAATCAATGATCACATCACAATCTTTCACTACCGCTTCCAGACTACCCACCACCTTCACGCCGAGGCTGCCAATACCTGCAAGCTCACCTGCATCTGTACCAACCAGTGAGCTTTCGGGGCGTTCCACTGCCGCAGCCAGTTGATAGCCTGCTTCGTGTACCGCTTGAATAAGGATGCGACCCATACGACCGCCGGCACCTAAGACACCAATGCGTGGAGCTGCTGACATAACATATTCCTAATCTAGCTTCAAAATTGCTCTTACTATAGCAAAACTGATTGCCCAGACTAAGGTTTGTTGGCCATTTTCATCGAAAAAATCGCTTTATTTTCAAACATGATTTCTCAAGCTTTTCACAAATTTGCAATCAATCTTACGCAGACTAGGTTCGCGTTTAAAAACAACTTTAAAATGAGGAAAGTAGAATGAAAGCAAAGGTACTTTTTCTAGCGATGGCGTTTGGGGGCAGTTGGGCACAGGTTCAGGCTGAACCCGCTGTTCAAGCAGGCGACACCTTAGAAAGTTTGTCACAGGTCAAGATCACTACTAGCACACATCCCAAAGCACAGGCCGAGCAACAAGTACCAACTGCTGCACCTATGGCTGAAGAAATGGTGTCGGTTGAAGAGATCGATCAACCTGAGCTGCCAGCAGAAGCACAATAACATAAAAAAAAGCGGGAAAATATTCCCGCTCTTTTCAACACCAATTCAGACGTACCGTATTCAATTAATCAAACAGTCGGTCAAAGAAAGACTTTTTCTTTGGTGATGATTTGTGATCATCTCCATCTAAAGTTTCTTGCAACTCTTTCAACAGTTCACGTTGACGTGCTGTTAAGTTGACTGGTGTTTCAATCACGATACGGCAGAGTAAGTCACCTTGCATACTGGTACGTACAGGTTTAACCCCTTTGCCACGTAAACGGAACATTTTACCCGTTTGTGTGCCTTCAGGAATTTTCAAACTCACACGACCTTCGAGTGTCGGGATTTCAATTTCTTTACCCAAAGCAGCATCGGCAATGCTCACAGGGACATCCATATATAGGTCTGCACCATCACGTTGGAAGATTTCGTGCTCACGCACCACCACTTCTACGTACAAATCGCCTGACTGACCATCACGAATCGCTTCACCTTTACCCGTTAAACGAACGCGGTCACCATTGTCGACGCCCGCAGGAATCGTCACTTCTAAGGTTTGTTGACGGTCTTTAACGCCTGAACCATGACAGGTATTACATGGGTTCTTAATAATTTTGCCCTGACCGCGACAGGTGCTACAGGTCTGCTGTACAGAGAAGAAACCTTGCTGCATGCGAACCTGACCTGCACCATGACAAGTTTTACAGGTTTCAACATCATTCGGGTTTTTAGAGCCTTTACCGTCACAGGTTTCACACGGTGCTGGTGCAGTAAAGGTAATGGTTTTTTTCACCCCTCTTACTGCTTCTTCCAATGTCAGTTCCATTACATAACGTAAGTCAGAACCACGACGTGCACGCTGTTGACCACGACCACCGCCGCCACCAAAAGCGCCACCGAAAATGTCACCGAATTGACTGAAAATGTCTTCTGCGCTGAAACCACCACCGAAGCCGCCTCCGCCGCCCATACCACCTTCAAAGGCTTGATGCCCCATACGGTCATACATGCTACGCTTTTCGCTATCCGATAAAATTTCATAAGCTTCAGCAGCTTCTTTAAACTTCTCTTCAGCTTCAGCATTGTCAGGGTTGCGGTCCGGATGATATTTCATCGCCAACTTACGGTAGGCTTTTTTAATTTCATCATCACTAGCGGTTTTAGCAACACCTAAAACCTCATAATAATCACGTTTAGCCATGTCTGGCGATGCTCCTCACGGAATTTATTTAATACTCAACTGTGGTCTGAAATTGGGTTCAAACCAAGTTTTACAAGGGGGTGTTTGAAAAAAAATCAGTAGAATTAGAAAACTGCTTTATTTTTCAAAAATTTAGACAGGCCTTTAAACCATGCATTTAGAAGGAAGAGAAATGCAATACAGCTAAAAACCACACCTGCAACCGTGCATCCAGTCACCCACAATGCACTGTCCCAAGTGAAGAAAATAAGAGGAATAAACCACAACGCTGCAAATAACGCCAAAATGCTATAAATCACAATATTGCGCATGACCCAAAGTGCTTGCGCTTGTAACCACACTTCGGCATGATCAATTTGCGTGACTTTTCGGGCATACCAGTAGGAAAATGCGCCGCTAATCACAGTAAACAAAGCCAAAAACATGAAGACATAAGAAATCGCGATAGAGCGGCGATACTTGGTTACATTGTCTTGCATCATGCGTTTAACCCCATTTGCCACATCGTTTATTTTTTAATGTGTAGCAAAAAACTGCTTTATAAAAATGCCATAAATTTCAGGTGCTACTATATTGAAATTTTCAACGTTTCGCACCTGATATTGGCATAAATTTACAGCTTATGGCTAATTTTTTTTACTTTAAACCACTGTGCGTACAAGGCCGGTAAAAAGAACAGGGTTAATAGCGTCGCCACAATTAGTCCGCCCATGATCGCAACGGCCATAGGTCCAAAGAAAATACTTCTAGACAATGGGATCATCGCCAGAACTGCTGCCAATGCCGTCAGCACAATTGGACGACAACGTCGCACCGTCGCATCGATGATCGCATCCCATGATTCATGCCCCGCTTGAATATCTTGCTCAATCTGATCAATCAAGATCAGCGAGTTACGCATGATCATGCCCGACAAGGCAATGGTGCCCAACATCGCAACAAAGCCAAAAGGTTTATTGAACAGTAGTAGGAACAACACCACGCCAATCAAACCTAAAGGCGCGGTGAGCAAGACAATCGTAGCACGAGACATACTGCGCAGTTGAATCATCAGCAAAGTCATGACCACGGCCAAGAATAAAGGCATGCCTGCTGCAACCGATTTACCCCCACGTGCAGACTCTTCCACTGTACCGCCGACTTCAACCAAATAGCCATTCGGCAGTTCCGCACGCAGCTGATTCATCTGCTCAGCCATTTCATCCACCACGGTGGCAGGCTGTAACTTGGTCCGAATATCTGCGCGTACCGTAATGGTCGGTAGGCGGTTACGATGCCAAATCAAACCTTCTTCAAAGCTATAATCAATTTTGGCAATTTGTGCCAACGGTACTGTTCCGCCATTTGAAGTTGGAACGGCAAGGCTTGCCAGTGATGCTACTTCAACCCGCTCGGCTTGATCGCCACGTAAACGGATTTCAATCAGTTCTCGTTTTTCACGGTATTGGTTAATGGTGGCACCCGAAATTGAGCTGTTCAAAAAATTGGCCAAATCTAAACTCGACACCCCCATTTGGCGGGCACGGTCTTGATCAATCTCTAAATTGATCATCTTGCTTGGTTCACCCCAGTCCAAATGCACATTGGTGGTGTTGGGGTTAGCACTTAGCATCGCCGCGACTTTATCCGCCCAAGCACGCACTTGAGTTAAGTCTTCACCCGACACGCGATATTGAAGTGGATAACCGACAGGGGGACCATTTTCAAGTAAAGAGACGCGAGTACGCACATCGGGCAATAACTGGCGGATTTGGGTATCTAAGGATTTACGAATTTCATTGCGATCATCCAGTGAAGAAGCCAAGACCACAAACTGAGCAAAGCTGGCTTGTGGTAGCTGCTGATCGAGCGGTAAATAAAAACGTGGCGAGCCTGTGCCCACATATGCCACATAATTATCTATGCCTTCTTGCTTCGACAGGAACTGTTCAACTTTTTTCACCGCATTTTCAGTTGCCGTTAAAGATGCACCTTCTTCAAGTTTTAAGTCGACCAAAATTTCGGCACGATTTGAAGGCGGGAAAAACTGCTGTGGTACTAACTTAAACATCAACACCGAGAGCACAAAAATAGCCACTGTTGTCGCAATGACCGTTTTGCGATAGGTCACACACAGATCGACCCAACGGCGAAAACCTTGATAGAACTTGGTTTGATAAGGATCGTGATGCTCACCTGCATGATGCACCATCGGCTGAGGTTCTGGCTGTTTGCGCAAACGTGCCCACAAACGACTATACCAAGGCGCTTTTTGAATCAGCTCTTTATTAAAATCGGGCAGGAGTTTGTCACCCAAATAGGGTACAAAAAGCACCGCTGCAAACCACGACACAATTAAGGCAATGGTCACCACTTGGAAAATAGAGCGAGTGTATTCGCCTGTGCTGGACGCTGCCGTGGCAATCGGTAAAAAGCCCGCAGCGGTAATCAAAGTTCCCGTCAACATTGGGAAGGCCGTCGTTCGCCACGCATGCCCTGCTGCTTGTAGTCGACTGTAGCCTTGCTCCATTTTGATCGCCATCATTTCCACAGCAATAATAGCGTCATCGACCAAGAGTCCCAGCGCTAAAATCAGGGCACCCAAGGAAATTTTATGGAGACCGACATCAAAAATATTCATACCTGCAAAGGTCATGGCCAAAACCAGTGGAATAGAGAATGCCACCACCAGTCCAGTACGGAAACCCAGCGAGAAGAAGCTGACCAACAGTACAATAATCACCGCTTCAGCCAAAACTTTCATGAACTCGTTGACACTACGCTTCACCGCCACAGGCTGGTCTGAAACTTTCTTCAGCTCCATACCTAAAGGTAAGGTTTTTTGCAGCGTGGAAAACTCAGTTTCTAAGTTTTTACCCAAAGCCAAGATGTCGCCACCTTTACGCATCGATACCGCAATGCCAATGCCATTTTCCCCCATAAAGCGCATACGGGGTTGAGCGGGTTCACTAAAGCCACGATAGACATCAGCCACATCGCTCAGCTGGATGGTTTTCCCATTGACCAATAAAGGCATACGTTGCAGTTCTTCAACGCTCTTAATTTGCCCTGTGACTCGGAGTTGAATACGATCCGATTCTGTTTCAAAAAAGCCTGCACTGGCCATGGTATTTTGCTGTTGCAGGGCTTGTTGCACCGCTGTCACAGGAATGCCTAACTGTGCCGACTTGGTGTTGGAAATTTCAATCCAAATCTTTTGATCTTGCAGTCCGACCAAATTGACCTTGGCGACATCTTTGACGCGTTGCAGTTGTAACTGTAGACGGTCGGCATATTCTTTCATCAGCGCATAATCAAAGTCTTTACCGGTCAGCACATAAATGTTGCCGAAAGTATCACCAAACTCATCATTAAAGAATGGTCCTTGTACCCCATTGGGCAGCTGATGTTTGATGTCTCCAACCTTCTTGCGTACGTCATACCACACATCCGGTATCTCACTGGAGCGCATGGCATCTCGTGCCACAAAAGTCACCATCGACTCGCCGGGTCTGGAGTAGGCCATAATGCGCTCATACTTACCCGTGGTCATCAGCTCTTTTTCAATACGGTCGGTCACTTGTTCAGACACCTCGCGCGCCGTTGCACCCGGCCAATAGGTCTGTACCACCATCACTTTAAAGGTAAAAGGTGGGTCTTCGCTTTGTGCAAGTTTGGAATAAGACACCACACCCACGATGCCCAATAACAACATTAAATAAAGGACCAAGCCCTTATTTTTTAAGGCCCATTCCGACAGGTTATAGTTCATACTTAACTCCCTATCGCAATCTTGACCGTTTTATTGTCACGGCTAATCGGTTGAATTTTTTGTTTTTCACGCAGTAAATGTACCCCACCCACCACGACATAGTCCTTTGGCTGTAAACCTGAACGAATGGTAACGCTGTCTCGACCATACTCCCCCACACTGACAGGCACTTTACGAATACTGTTGTCAGCATTCACCACCCAGACATAGGCATTTTTACCCGCAGCAGAAACACTGGCTAACGGTACACTCAACACATTGCTTTCAGTTGAGCTGAAAAACACCCGAGCACTCTGTCCCAGTTGAATCGTATTTTGTCCTTCACGCAAAGCCACTTTGACACTAAAAGTACGTGACTGATCTGCGGCAGGCGAAATTTCGCGGACGTAGGCAGCAAAACGCTCATCAGGTTTGGACCACAAGGTGACGATTGCGTCTTGCCCAACTTTAATCTGAGCAATGGCTTGTTCAGGCACACCAATTACCACTTCACGATCACCTGAAATGGCCAGTTGAAAAGCCGGTTGTCCTGCTGAAATCACCTGTCCAATTTCAATATTACGCTCGGTAATCACACCGTTTTTATTGGCGATCAGTTGGTTATAACTGGTTTGGTTTTGCGTAACGTTGTAATTGGCTTGTGCTTGTTTCAAGCTCGATAGTGCGGCTTTGTATTGATTTTCAACGCTGTCGTACTGTGAACGACTCACTGCATTACTCGGTAATAATTGCTTAAAGCGTTTGAGTTCATCCTGCGCATTTTTTTCAGCCGCTTGTGCACTCTCTAACTGTGCTTTGGCTGCATTTAGTTGCAACTGGGCATCCTGTACATCTAAGCGTGCTAAAACTTGTCCGATTTTGACTTGGTCACCCACATCGACCAGACGTTCCGTGACTTGTCCCCCAACACGAAAAGACAGTGCCGTTTGTTGGCGGGCTTGCACTTCGCCTGCATAGCTTTTTTGTTCTAGATGCGTGGTATTCGGTTGGCTCACCATTACCAAAGGTACCGACTCTGGTTCAGTCGTGTCTTTGCTACATCCCCACAAGGTGATACTACACACCACCATCATACTTGCCACAAGGGTCTGAATTTTGCTCATGAAGTCTGCTCTTCTTCCATAACCACCAATTAATCAGGCACAATATCCAGACTTAACTTGGTTATTTTTTAATTAATATACTGCATAGTACACTAATTAAAGATATGCTCAGATGTAAATGACTTTTTGAACTTTTTTTTAGGAAAATGTGTGCAAGCTTCAGCAGGACGTCCCAAGGATTTAGAAAAACGGCAACGTATTTTGGAGGTGGCACGTCAGTTGTTTTTACAACATGGCTACCACGGCTCCAGCATGGACCATATTGCCAAGGAAGCGCACGTCACCAAACTCACGGTGTATAACCATTTTCAGGACAAAGCCAATCTGTTCAGTTGTGCAATTGAGGAAACCTGCGAAAAGCTGATGCTGGGTCGTTCATTTCAATTGCAACGTGCCGAAGACTTTGTGCCCATGCTCGAACAGATCTGTGCGTTATCAATGCATATTATTAACCTGCCTGAGGCCATCAAGCTGGAGCACCTACTATTACAGCTGGCCGCTGAACAAAACCCATTGCTAGAGAACTTCTATAAAGCCTCTCACCTCAAAATGCGGGCGATTTGGGAACAGTTCTTTGACCAAGCCCAAACCTTAGGCGTGCTTCAGTTTGAACAGGTCAACGAGGTCATCACCTTATTAATGTCTCTGCTGTTTGGATATCGTCACCAAGAAATGTTGTTGGGAATGAATGAAGTGCCAAATGCCGAACAACGCGAGCAATTGATTCAAGAGGCTATTGCGATTTTTTTATTAAAATACCCCTTACACAAACCTTAAAATTCGGTTAATTAAATTTATATTTTTGACAATTAATTCAAATACTTGGAATTAAAACCCATTTTATTTTAAAACAATCGCTTGCCCTAAGTTGCTCATTTGATTCTAAATTCAGCAATTAATCCCCTACTTTTGTCTGCCCCTACTTGGATTGTCATCGAATCGGGGTATAGTCAAATTAAGAACAACGAGGGAATAATAATCATGATTCAACAAATTGATGCTCCACTACGTGAAGATGTCCGATTACTCGGCAACCTATTGGGTGAAACCCTCAAGGAGCATGCAGGACAAGATTTGTTTAATCAGGTCGAGCAAATTCGGGCCTTATCCAAAGGGGCGCGGGATGGTCAAGTTGAAGCCGAAAAGCAGCTGGAACAACTATTTTTCAGCCTTGAAGATGATGAAATTCTGCCGCTGACGCGTGCTTTTACCCACTTTTTGAACTTTGCCAATATTGCAGAGCAATACCATGTGGTCCGTAGCCGTCGTCAAAGTGAATTTGATGAGACCGCACCCTCTCCAAATCCGCTCGACCACCTCTTTGCTAAATTTAAAAATAACGACATTTCAACCGATACGCTGTTCCAGCAAATCTGTGATTTAAATATTGAACTGGTTCTGACCGCTCATCCCACTGAAGTTAGCCGCCGTACCCTGATCCAAAAATATGATGGTATCAACGATGCCTTATTTAAAATGGATCAGCAAAAACTGACCCCTCGTGAACGCCAAACAGTCCTTGAAGACTTAAAACAACTGATCTGTTCGGCGTGGCAGACCGATGAAATTCGTCAACACCGCCCAACCCCAGTCGATGAAGCAAAATGGGGCTTCACCACCATTGAGCAAACCTTATGGAATGCCGTTCCGAAATTCATGCGTGAACTAGATGACATGGTGATTGAACACTGTGGCCAACGTCTGCCTTTACATGTGGCACCTGTACGTTTCGCTTCATGGATGGGTGGTGACCGTGACGGCAACCCGAATGTGACACACAACATCACTCAAGAAGTCCTGTGGCTATCGCGTTGGAAAGCGGCTGATCTTTACTTACGTGACATTGAAGATTTGCGTTGGGAACTGTCGATTCAAAGCTGTAGCGATGAACTGCGTCAAGCCTTGGGTCAAGACCATCCTGAACCCTACCGCGAATATTTACGCGATACCCGCGAACGGCTAAAAGCTACGCGCCATTGGCTCGCAGAAAAACTGCGCGGTGCCGATGCCGATGACAGCTTGGTGATTAAAGCCAAAGAGGAACTGTTACAGCCTTTACTGCTGTGTTATCGCTCTTTGATTGCCAGCAATCTGCCTGAAATTGCCAATGGCAAATTGCTGGACTTTATCCATCGGGTGAACTGTTTCGGGATTGAGCTGCTGAAACTGGATATTCGTCAAGAATCGGGCCGTCATCGCCAAGCGATTTCCGCGATTACTGAATATTTGGGTCTGGGTAATTTTGAAACGTGGACCGAACAAGCGCGTCAAAACTTCTTATTGCAAGAGCTACAAAGCAAACGTCCGCTGTTGCCCAAGCATTTAAATGAACCTGCGCAAAGTTTAATTGAACAACCTGAAGTGCAAGAAGTGTTTGCCACCATGCGTACTTTGGCAGCGCAGCCTCAAGAAAGTTTAGGTGCCTACATTATTTCGATGGCTGAATATCCTAGTGATGTGCTGGCGGTACTGCTTTTGCAAAAAGAAGCAGGCATCCAACATCCACTACGTGTGGTGCCATTGTTTGAAACATTGAAAGACTTAGATGGCGCCGCAGCCACCATGAATACCCTATTCAATATGCATTGGTATAAACAGCATATTCAGGGCAAACATGAAGTCATGATTGGCTATTCGGACTCGGCAAAAGACGCAGGCTTTATGTCAGCCAATTGGGCACAGTACCGTGCGCAAGAAGAATTAACCGCGATTGCAAAAACGCATGGCATACAACTCACACTATTTCATGGTCGTGGCGGTTCCATCAGCCGTGGCGGTGCGCCAACGCAACAAGCCCTGTTTTCACAGCCACCCGGTTCGATTTCAGGTGCAATTCGAGTTACTGAACAAGGTGAAATGATTCGCTTCAAGTTTGGCTTAGAAGGCATTGCGCTGCAAAACTTAGAGATTTATACCGCTGCCACTTTAGAAGCCACTTTACTTCCACCGCCCGTCCCAAAACCTGAGTGGCGCGAGTTGATGCACAGCATGACCGATTTGTCGGTACAAGTGTATCGTCAGACTGTGCGAGAAAACCCGCACTTCGTCAAATATTTACGTACCGTCACGCCAGAGCTTGAACTGCAAATGTTACCGCTTGGCTCACGTCCAGCAAAACGTAAAGTCACTGGCGGCATTGAATCCTTACGTGCTATTCCTTGGGTATTTGCGTGGACACAGATTCGTTTGATGCTACCCGCTTGGTTGGGTACTGGTGCGGCAATTAACCAAGTGATTGATCAAGGACATAAGGCTACCTTAGATGAAATGCTGGTGGCATGGCCGTATTTCCAAACCCTGATTGATATGTTGGAAATGGTGCTTTCGAAATCTGATGCTCATGTGGCGCTGTATTATGAGTCGCATCTGACCGATGATGAAGACTTGAAAGTGCTCGGTGAACATCTGCGTCAGCGCTTAAAGTATGCGGTGCAAACCCTGTTAGCGCTTAAAGGTGAGTCTAAACTCCTCAGCAGTAACGAAGTTTTAGATCAGTCGATGAGAGTGCGCAAACCGTATTTATTGCCCCTGCATTTACTCCAAGCAGAGTTAATGAAACGTCGCCGCCGTTACCTAGAAGAGCGTCAGGAAACAAATACACCTGTAGATCATGCACTTATGGTAAGTATCGCAGGCATTGCAGCGGGTCTTCGTAACACGGGGTAAAGTTTTAAGCCCGCTCCATTTAAAGCACATCAGCATGATGTGCTTTTTTATTGAACGCATGGTCAAACCTTTTATAATTTTTTTTATCAATCCAATCATAAATATTTATGAATGTGCGATTGGCTAAATTTACCAATTAAACCTTGATTTATCATTATTTTTAAAAATATAAAGTTTTACCATGCGGTAAAAAGTTCTGAAAAGTCATAAGATTAGTTTGAACAATTTTTTGTATCACTGATTAAATCTTCTAAAAAACAAGAGTATGATGTGCACAATTTATCTTTAGAGTGCTCAAAAAATGTCCAATTGGTTTCCCAAATGGCGCCCGTACGAAGGCAATATCGATGCACGTCCTGTTGGTACAAGTGAATACCTCCCTGCTTCACAAAGTGCAATTTTAGGTGTGCAGCATGCCTTTGCCATGTTTGGAGCAACGGTTCTTGCACCTTTCTTGATGGGCTTCGATCCCAACCTTGCTATTTTAATGTCCGGGATTTGTACCATCTTGTTCTTTATTATGACGGGTGGACGTGTTCCGAGCTATTTAGGTTCAAGTTTTGCCTTTATTGGGGTCGTGATTGCAGCAACGGGCTATACCGCATCGGGCACAGGCGCACTCAATCCAAATTTAGCTATGGCGGGCGGCGGTATTATTGCCTGCGGCGTGCTCTATACCTTGTTTGGTTTTATGGTCATGGCAACGGGCACCAAGTGGATTGAAAAACTGATGCCGCCTGTGGTGACAGGTGCTGTGGTGATGATTATTGGTCTCAACCTTGCGCCAGTGACGGTCAAAGGCGTTGCAGGCAATTCCTTTAATATGTGGATGGCACTGGTTACCGTATTATGTATGGGCTCGATTGCAGTCTTTACCCGTGGTTTATTGCAGCGTCTCTTATTATTAATTGGTTTGTTACTGTCTTACTTGGTCTATTTCATCGTGACCAATGTTATGGGCTATGGCACAGCGATTAATTTTGCCCCGATTCAACAAGCCGCTTGGTTTGGTTTACCGACTTTTCATGCACCTGAATTTAATGCCAATGCCATGATGATCATTGCACCGATCGCATTAATTTTGGTGGCAGAGAACCTCGGTCACATCAAAGCCGTGAGTGCGATGACTGGTGAAAACCTAGATCCACACATTGGTAAAGCATTTGTTGCCGATGGTGTCGCAACGACGTTAGCCGGTGGTGTCGGCGCTCCAGGCATGACCACCTATGGTGAAAACATTGGGGTCATGGCAGTCACACGAGTTTACTCGACTATCATTTTTGCCATTGCAGGTGTGTTTGCCATTTTCTTAGGTCTATCTCCGAAGTTTGGTGCCATCATCCATACCATTCCGACCGCGATTTTAACTGGTGCGTCGATTGTGGTGTTTGGTTTGATTACCATCGCAGGTGCAAAAATCTGGATTGAAAACAAAGTCGATTTTTCACAGAACAAAAACCTGATGGTCGCTGCAGTCACCATCATTTTAGGTACAGGTGATTTTGCCTTACAAATTGGCAACTTTAACTTGGGTGGTATTGGTACTGCTACGTTTGCAGCATTGTTCTTAAACTGGTTCTTCAGCTTAGGGCAAAAAGATTAATCTATCTGATATTTTGATTATCCATTGTTGATCGCAGCCTTCGGGCTGCTTTTTTTGGTCTAATGCTCTGACTCCTATTACACCTAAAGGGATGTCTCAAAACGCAAAAAGGACTAAGATAAAGCAACATTTTCCGCTTTGACCCTGCCATGCGCCTTGATTTTTTTGATCTGCAATTGTTTATCAATATCCTGAGTACAGGCAGTCTGACCAAGGGTGCAGAACGCTCCGCCATTTCTTTACAGGCCGCCAGTGAGCGAATTAAAAAATTAGAACACCATTTTGAAGTCAGTTTATTTACCCGCCATGCAACTGGGGTAAAAGCGACCCTTGCTGGACAAACCTTTGCGGAACATGCACAGCACTTGCTGCAACAACAGCAACAATTACAACAGGCTATGCTGCCCTTTGCCCACAGTACAACGAGTAACATTATATTGTGGTGCAACTCATCGGCACAGAGTGAGTACTTACCGCATTTATTGCCGCAGTATTTAATGGAAAATCCGAAGCTCCATATTGAATTAAAAGAAGCCGAAACCAATGACATCATTCAGGCCCTCAGTACAGGCACGGCGCAGTTAGGACTGATCTCTGGTTTTTTTGATGCGGGACAGCTTGAAACTCAAGAGTTTGCTGAAGACCCGTTGGTACTGATCTGCCCAAGCCAGCATCCACTTGCCACTGCGGCACAACTAGAACTGGGAGAATTACTGCAACATCCGTTTGTGGGCCTCATGCAATATCACTCCTTACAACAGTCAATAGAAGCGCAAGCCAAACGCTTAGGCTGTGACATCCACTATCGTCTACGGGTGCCGAACTTTGCCGCGATTGCCCAAGTCGTTGCCAATGGCGTCGGCATTGCGATTATTCCCAAACGGGCAGCCCTGCGTTTAAAAGCACAGTATGATTTTCAGCAAATTGAACTCTTAGGCAAATGGGCCAACCGCAAGTTGCTATTAGCAGCACGGTGTTTTGATCAGCTCCCCACAGATTATCAACGCTTTAGTCAATTCCTCTTGAGCCAACATGACCAACCCATTGCGCATTAAAGCCAGCCCAATTGATGTAAAACCATATAACTGCCAAATAAGACTAGGCCCACAAAGAACACCTTACGAAAGGCTTGCTCAGGGATGCGATAGCGAATTTTGGTGCCCAACCACATTCCGAGCAATGCAGGCAGTAGAGCGATCAACGACAGTTGATAGTCAATTGGAGTGTCTTCAACAGGATTTAGATGTAAATACACGGCCAAACACAAAGTTGAAACGGTAAAGGCAAGGCCGAGCGACTGTACCAAATCATCCCGTTTCAAATGCAAGGACTGCAAATATGGCACCACGGGAATCACCACCACCCCTGTCGCCACCGTCAAAGCACCGCCTAAATAGCCCATGATCGGTGATAAATATTTTTCATACGGGGCTAAGTTGGGCATGTTTTTGGCAAACAAACCATATAGACCGTAAATGGCCAGCATCCCGCCCAACAGCGCTTCACTTTGAAATTCGCCATGTCCGAGCGTAGGAAAAACACTCCAAACTGAACCAATGATCATGCCCACCAGCAACGGCCAAAAGCGTTGTACCAGTCGCAGTACACGCCCTTCTGCAAACAATTGCCAGAAGTTTGTGACCATGGAAGGGATAATCAGCAAAGTTGCCGCTTGAAATGGGCTAATTACCAAAGATAAAAGTCCCATCGACACAGCGGGCAAACCCAGACCAATGGTACCCTTAATCATGCCTGCGACAGCAAAAACAAAAATAACAAAAGCAAGCATGACGCTTCTCTCTAAACACTTAGCGCCATGCTATAAAATTTAAATCTGGGCTCATATCACTGTTTTTAGAAGTAAGCCTCAATCTTTGATTGAGGCTTACTGGAAAGAATGGTCTGGACTCAACTTTTATTGAATCAGGTATGATGTAGCGTGGTTTCGCTTAGTATTTAAAATTTAAGCTGAAGCGGAAAGTACGTGGATCGCCCCAATTGACCAATTGCGCATTTGGCGTGGTGCCGACTAAATACTCTTTATCAAACAGGTTTTTTACACTGAACTTTGCGCCCCAATTTTTAGCTTCATAGCCAGCACTGACGTCGTACAACGTATAGCTCGATAGCGGTACATAAGAAGTCCCACGTTGTGCTGTACGCTCGCCTTGATAATTCGCACTGGCACCAATATTCCAGCCCAGTTGCTCATCAGCAAAGAAGTATTGGGTTGATAAAGAGGCTGCATTTTTAGGCACATGGTTAATCCGCTTACCAATATCACTTGTGGTCGTACTTTCTGTCGTTTCCGCGGTAGGAATATAACTATAGGTTGCAGTCAGGTTCCATTGATCCGTCAATGCAGCGGATAATTCCGTTTCAAAACCTTTGGTTTTTTGCTCACCGATTTGCACAGAATAACCGAGGGTAGAATCCGACTCAGTCACGTTCTGACGGGTTAAATCATAATAAGCCACATAGCCTTGCAACCGTTGATTCAACCCCTGAAACTTAACCCCAACCTCAAACTGCTCTCCCTCTTCAGGATCCAATAGTTTTCCGCCAGCGCCAGTGTCGCTCACAGGAAAGAATGAGGTTGCATAACTCACATAGGGAGCAAACTTATCATTGATTTGATACATCAAGGACGCATTACCCGTGAAAGCATTGTCCGAGTTTTTCAGCGTCGTATCATTGAAAAGGTCATCGACTTCGACCTGTGTCCAGTCATGACGACCCGATAAGCCCAAGATCCAATGATCATCAATTTTAAAATTATTACGTAGATACACACCCATATATTGGGTATCTGTAATTTGGTGAGCAATCGTTGCTGTCGCTTTTTCTATCGGGGTGTAGATCGGATTATCCGCATCAAATGGCGACAAATTGCGACGACGGCGCTCATAGTCACTGCGCTCATGCATCATGTCCAAACCAACCATCAAATCATATTGGGTTTTGCCCCAATCAAAATGACGCGACAAATTATGATCCAGCGCAAAATTCACATCATCTTTAATCTGTCTTTCCACCGTCCGTTTGATGGTCGGTAATGTGTTATTACTTCCTGCCAATACCGGATTGTTATCTGCATCGGTTTTGGTGACCGCAAAATTTTGTTTAAAGGTCCAGCCATTATCAAAATAATGCGCATAGTTCGACCCTAAGCGCAAAACATCGACCGTATTACTTAGATTCGGCGCACCAAAAAATAAGGTCTGTGAATAGTTTTTATAAGCGCCATTGCTATAGGGAATCCCCTGCTGGCGAATAAAATCCCGATACTGATAGCTGGCAATCACAGACAGTTCGTCTTTTTCACCTAAGTCAAAATTATAAGACGGTGCAAGATAATAATTTTTATAATAAACATAATCAGTTGGATCATCTTGGTCAGAGGCGTGACCCACCACACGAAACGCTCCTTTTTCGCTATCATTTGGCGCATAGTTGATATCAAATGTGCCATCCACAAAGGCATTGCTGCCATAGCTCACACTGCCCCGAGAAAAAGTTTCAGCTTGAGGACGTTTGGTGGTTAAGTTAACTAAGCCGCCCGGTAAGGCAAAGCCAAAACCAGTCGATGTCGGCCCTTTCACCACTTCAATCGACTGTAAACCACTGATGTCCTCTGAACGTAGGGCATTATCAGAAGTTTGAATACGCAAGCCATCGACATAGGTCTGTGCACTGGAAACCTGCCCACGAATAATAAAGTCATCCCAACCACGGCGACCATACTGTCCTGCGGTGACCCCCGCCACACCCTGCAAGGCTTCAGACAGTGTTTTCGCTTGTTTCTGTTCCAGTTGTTTTTCACTAATCACGCTGATCGATTGCGCAGTTTCAAACAGCGGTGCATCTGAACGCAAAACAGCTGATGCAGTTTTTGCTGCATATGCCGCTTTTTCATCTGCATCTTGGGCTTCAAATTGCAAAGTCGGTAAAACTTGGGATGATGCTGTTTCCTGTGTCTCGCCCTGAGCAAATGCTGCTGTAGTCATCACGGCCAGAATGGATAAGCTCAAAGAAGAAATATGAAAACGCATAACATCAATCAACAGACAGAAAGAATGCCAATTATAATCATTTTCATTTGGAAGCCTATTTATTAATAAAATTTAATAATGAATTTAATTGTTAAACCTCATTAACATTATGAATAAGCACTTCAATGACTCAGCCTTCGCTTTCATCCATAGGGTCGGTTTTATATTGATCTTCTAGCACATTACTAAAAATACTTTCAATCATCCAGACGCGATACAGACTATTAAAGACATAGCTCTGCCCATCCACACGCAGTTCAATCACGGGGAAATCAGGCTGGGACTTCATTTCACAGAGCATGTCATTTTCTTGAAGCTTAGCTTCCACATCTTCGGTGATCAATGCTGTGATTTCCAATTCTTGCATCAGTTGATCAAAATGCGATTTAAAGGATAAATCTTTGCCTTGGGTCCAAACGGCTTTCAAAATCCGATACATGGCATCAACGCGCTGCTCTTCAGGCACGCTATAAAATAACTGTGCCATCGCCAAAGTGGCTGCTTGCGTCGGACGGCAAAACGGTGTGAATTTGATTTCTGTCCGTTTGGATAAACGCGTTGCCAAACTCCAATCAAACCCGTCTCGACCGTGATAGCTGAGGGGGTAGACATTGAGCTGAATATTATAATAATCGGCCAGTTCTTCTTTAATATAAGCCAATAACAACCATGAAATTGGATCTTCTAACGCAACGTATAGGTCTAACTCTGGATCGAGTGCCTGAATTTCATTTAACTCTTCAGCATCACTAATCAAATGCTCACGCCAATCAATATGATTGATCAAGAAAATTGGGTTATCGGTAAATAATTTTTGTTGTTTTAAACGGCGCGTTAAACGCAGCAGATCATCGACGGCATGATACTGACGGTCACCGAGCTGGAAGTAACTGGCCAGTACCGCATCATCATTAAAAATACGTTCTGGAAAGTGTTGCTCTTGATGGTGACGGCTGGCCATCGCATATAAGGTGCGCAGCTTACCCTCTTGTTTTTGCCACAGCATGTGAAACACATCTTCAAGCAAATACAAAAAGTCCTGCCCACGCAGCGGCGTATGCCGCAAGATGGTTTCTGCTTGGCTCAACGCCTCAGGACTGGGTTGTTCTGGCGTTTCATGAAAGCTAAAACGGTGCTGACGCGACAGAATTTTGGCATCATTTAAACAATAAGTTTGCCACTCCAAAGCCGACATTTGATTCGGGGGGGCAGCAGCCTGACTTGAAATGACCACCTTCAATGGTTTCAGTTCGTCCGCTAAAATTTCTTCAATTTGTGGTAACTGCTGAACCGCTAAATAGCTATATACATCGTCGAGGCGTAAATGAATACTCAAGCCTTGTTCTGTAGATACGACCGTTTGACGAATCGGTTTTTGATAAAACCAACGCGATCGAATCGGATCGAACCATCGACGCAACAGTGACATGAGCAAAGCCTCTAAATTAAACCCTTGAAAGTACTACAAGGGTTTATATCAATTCACAGCAAAATGATCAATTAGACATCTAAATTTAGATCAGTTACCGCGCCTTTTTCCGCACCTGTGGTCAGTTTTGCAAACTTGGCCAAAGCCCCATAACGATAATTCGGCTGTGGTTTCACCCACGCGGCTTGACGTGCTGCGATCTCTTCTGCCGAAACATGCCACGTCATTTCGCGAGTTTCTGCATTAATCGAGATTTTATCGCCATTTTGCACTAAACCAATTGGCCCCCCTTCATAGGCTTCTGGGGTGACATGACCAATGACAAAACCATGACTGCCTCCTGAGAAACGACCATCGGTGATCAGTGCCACAGATTTACCGAGACCTTTACCAATAATCGCTGAGGTCGGTTTCAACATTTCTGGCATGCCCGGACCACCTTTAGGTCCTTCACCACGAATCACCACCACCTCACCCGCTTGAACTTCACCATCCAAAATGCCACGCATTGCGCCAATTTCACCTTCAAAGACACGCGCAGGCCCTTCGAAATACAAACCTTCTTTGCCAGTAATTTTAGCCACAGCACCTGTTGGAGAAAGATTACCCTTGAGCACCACCAAGTGAGAGTCTTTTTTAATTGGCGCGTCGAACGGTAAAATAATCTGCTGACCTTCTGGATAGTCTTCAACCTCAGCCAAATTTTCCGCCAAGGTCTTTCCAGTGACCGTTAAACATGAACCATCCAGCATGCCAGCATTGAGCATTCGCTTCATCAGCGGTTGAATGCCCCCAATCGCAATCAGCTCAGACATCAAATATTTGCCAGATGGACGCACATCTGCCACCACGGGAATATCTTGCCCGATACGGACGAAATCATCCAAACTCAGTTCAACCCCAGCGGTATGTGCCATCGCCAGTAAGTGCAGCACCCCATTGGTCGAACCACCCAAAGCAATCAGCACTTTAATTGAGTTTTCAAATGCGGCTTTGGTCATAATATCGCGTGGTTTCAGGTCTAAGCGCAGCAAATTCATCACCGCTTCACCTGCATTTTGACAGTCGATCCGCTTGTCATCCGAAACCGCTTCTTGTGCAGAGGAGCCCGGCAAACTCATGCCCAAGGCTTCAATCGCAGAAGCCATCGAGTTTGCAGTGTACATGCCGCCACATGAACCCGGCCCTGGCAGCGCCACTTCTTCAATCTGTTTGACTTGAATGGCACTGATTTCACCTTTGGCGTGCTGCCCCACAGCTTCAAAGACTGAAATCATGTCGGTATGCCCTGCGCCCGGCTTAATGGTACCGCCATAAACAAACAAACCCGGACGGTTTAAACGGGCTAAGCCCATGATGCAACCCGGCATGTTTTTGTCACAGCCACCAATCGCAATCACCCCATCATAGGCCTGACAGCCCACTACGGCTTCTATCGAGTCTGCAATAATTTCACGGCTCAGCAATGAATACTTCATGCCTTCAGTGCCGTTAGAAATACCATCTGAAATGGTGATGGTATTAAAAATAATACCTTTACCACCTGCTTGATTGACCCCTTTTTCGGCCTCACGTGCCAGTTCATTAATATGCATATTACACGGCGTAACATTGGCCCACGTCGAAGCAATACCGACAAAGGGACGAGTAAAGTCTGAATCTTTAAAGCCTGTGGCACGCATCATGGAACGTGCGGGTGCATTTTCAATGCCTTCATAAACAGGAGCTGAATGTTCGCGGATATTGTCTTTACTCATTGTATTTGTCCTTAGCGATGGCTGCGTATTGCTCTACAGTCTTGGCAATTTTTTCTGTTTTTATTGTATAGAAAGCAGACTACACATAAAAGTACAATGACACTTTTGAGTCAATCCCCATCAAGCTCTTCACGGTCTTAACATATTGATCTTGAATCCATCAGGTTGTCTGATACACGGAAATGTCGTCCGCAACCTGCGTAGCCGATTCAATGGGCGGTTTTTTTCAAGGCATTCTTTTAGATGCAGAAAATAAATAGGTTTTGCGGACGACCAATGGTTTTGCCTACTTTTGCCGAAACAAAAGTAGGTCTAACCGAAGGTTATCAACTGCAATTTGAGAAACCTATTTAAGACTCCATTGTGCTGAACCAATGACTTTTAAATAAAAAGCACCCCAAATGGAGTGCTTTTTTTAATCAGTCAAAGACTACAGCTTAAATTTCACGTACCGCACCTTTAGATGCACTGGTGGTATGCATCGCATAGGCTTTTAAAGCTTTAGAGACTTTACGTGGACGCTGTTCAGCAGGTTGCCAGCCTTTGGCTTCTTGCACTTCACGGCGCGCAGCCATGGTTGCTTCATCCACGGCTAAGTGAATGCTACGGTTTGGAATATCGATTTCGATACGGTCACCATCTTCAACCAAACCAATCGCACCGCCTTCAGCCGCTTCAGGAGACACGTGACCAATAGACAGACCTGATGAACCGCCCGAGAAACGACCATCGGTGAGTAAAGCACAGTCTTTACCAAGGCCTTTCGATTTTAAATAACTGGTTGGATACAACATTTCTTGCATACCCGGACCACCACGCGGACCTTCGTAACGAATGACGACTACATCACCAGCAGTGATTTTGCCACCTAGAATCGCTTCTACCGCAGCATCTTGGCTTTCAAACACACGTGCCGTGCCGTTGAATTTCAAGATGGAATCATCCACACCCGCAGTTTTCACAATACAACCTTCAAGTGCAATGTTACCGTACAGGACAGCCAAACCACCATCTTGAGAGAAGGCATGCGCAGCATTACGAATCACGCCATTGTCACGGTCACCATCTAAACGAGAGTAGTAACGGTCTTGTGAAAATGCAGTTTGCGTCGGTACACCGCCCGGTGCTGAGCGGAAGAATTGATACACTTCTTCATCTTCAGTACGGATGATGTCCCATTTATCTAAAGCGTCTTTTAAGGTTTTTTCATGCACAGTGGGTACAGACGTATCCAATAAACCTGCACGATCCAATTCACCCAAGATCGACATGATACCACCCGCACGGTGTACATCTTCCATGTGCACATCTTGCTTTGCAGGTGCAACTTTACACAGCACAGGCACTTTACGTGACAAACGGTCAATGTCGGTCATGGTAAAGTCAACTTCCGCTTCATGCGCCGCTGCCAACAAGTGTAAAACGGTATTGGTTGAACCGCCCATTGAAATATCAAGCGTCATGGCATTTTCAAATGCTGCTTTGGTGGCAATTGAACGTGGCAACAAGCTGTAATCGTTTTGTTCGTAATGGCGTTTGGTAATTTCAACGATCAACTGACCTGCTTTTTCGAATAATTTTTTACGATTCGCATGGGTCGCTAAGGTTGAACCATTGCCCGGAAGCGATAGTCCCAAAGCTTCGGTTAAACAGTTCATTGAGTTTGCAGTAAACATGCCTGAACATGAACCACAGGTTGGACAAGCTGAACGTTCGTATTCCGCCACTTCTTCATCAGTGAAGCTGTCATCTGCTGCGACGATCATGGCATCAACCAAGTCAATCGCGTGTTCATTGCCACGGATTTTCACTTTACCCGCTTCCATCGGCCCACCAGAGACAAAAACTACAGGAATGTTTAGACGCATAGACGCCATCAACATGCCCGGGGTAATTTTGTCACAGTTTGAAATACAGACCATCGCATCAGCACAGTGCGCATTGACCATGTATTCCACCGAGTCCGCAATCAAGTCACGTGAAGGCAATGAATACAGCATGCCATCGTGGCCCATCGCGATCCCATCATCGACCGCAATGGTATTAAATTCTTTAGCTACGCCACCTGCTTTCTCAATTTGACGTGCCACAAGTTGACCTAAGTCTTTTAAATGAACGTGACCCGGTACAAATTGAGTGAATGAGTTGACTACCGCAATAATCGGCTTACCAAAGTCTTCGTCTTTCATCCCCGTTGCGCGCCATAAGCCACGCGCACCCGCCATGTTTCTTCCGTGTGTTGATGTTTTTGAACGATAGTCAGGCATTGTACTTTTCCAACATAGTTGTGCTTGAGATGAATGTCCACATTCACTCTGGCTAAATCTGAGTTCTGAGAGTGTCAAACTGTCAAAAATTTAAACATAGCATATTCGCATTCTGCGTAAATCTCGTTTTTAGGCATCTCGACCTAAATTATCGAAGGCAGTATGTTTGCGCGCTACATTTTAACCGATGAGCTGACATTCAATTGCATATGGAAACTACTATAACCCGTTCAATCGCCTTGCAATACAAAACTTCTATGAATAATTTTTAAATTTTGCATGAGTTTTATTTATATGAAATACAAATTTTGAGCGATATGCTATCAAGGATCCTTGTGCTATTTTTTGAATAAAACTCTCGTACATCATTCAGTTAGAACTACTCTATCGGCTTTTTATGCAGGATAAATCTGTAGCTGCTCGAGTTTTGCTATAATTGTTTTAATCTTCTCCTTTTTTCCGAGTATTTCTTGAAAATCATCTTTGCAGGCACGCCCGAATTTGCGGCTGTGGCATTAGACGCTCTCCTAAAAACAGAACATGAAATTGTAGCCGTCTATACGCAACCTGACCGTAAAGCAGGTCGTGGGCAGAAACTTACCGCTTCAGCCGTGAAGCAGTTGGCTTTAGCACATGATATTCCTGTCTATCAACCACTGCATTTTAAGTCTTCAACCGAAGAAGGTCTGGCTGCTCAAGCTGAACTCAAGGCCTTAAATGCAGATGTGATGGTGGTGGCTGCTTATGGCCTGATTTTGCCGCAAGTGGTTTTGGATACGCCTAAATATGGCTGTTTAAACATTCACGGTTCACTGTTGCCGCGCTGGCGGGGTGCAGCGCCTATTCAACGCGCAATTTCTACTGGAGATACCGAAACTGGGGTCACCATTATGAAAATGGCCGCAGGTTTGGATACGGGCGATATGATGTATAAAACCTACTGCCCGATTGAAGCTACAGATACCTCTGCAAGCTTGCATGACAAATTGGCACAACAAGGGGCCGAAGCGACGGTCAAAGTGTTAGCCTCTGAAAGCACATTGCAGCACTATTTAGACAACCGCGAAGTGCAAGATGAAGCTTTGACAGTCTATGCACACAAACTCTCTAAGGCTGAAGCGAAAATTGATTGGACTTCAACAGCGGTACAAATCGACCGTAATATTCGTGCATTTAACCCATGGCCTGTCGCATTTATCGCACTGGATGAAAGCAATAATCTGCGCGTTTGGGGTTCGATGTTGTCTCAAGAAAATGCCCAAGCTCAAGCTGCAGGCACCATTTTAGCCATTGATAAACACGGTGTTCATGTGGCTTGTGGCGATGAACACGCGGTGTGTTTAAGCTCTCTGCAATGGCCGGGTGGTAAACCCCTAAATGCCGTACAAATTTTACAAACCCAAAAACTGAATATTGGACAAATTTTATAATGAAACAATCTCCCCACGCCTCAGGTAAGACTCTAAACTTACGTGCTCAGGTTGTTAAAACGTTATTGGCTGTCCAAAATGGTCAATCACTGGCATCGGTGCTTCAGCAACACATGGCGATTGTGTCTGACAAAGACCGTGCCTTGTACCATGAATTAGTTCTTGGCTGCTTACGTCAATGGCATGCACTTAAACAAGTGACTTTACCGTTGTTGACTAAGCCACTGGAAAACCAAGTCGTTGAAACCTGTTTATATGTAGGTTTATACCAATTGCTATGTACCCGCGTTGCAGCGCATGCCGCGATTTCTGAAACGGTAGAAGCAGCCAAACAATTGGGGATGGAAAGCTTAAGTGGTGTGGTGAATGCCATTTTACGCCGTGCAACACGTGAAACAGAACAATTCTACGATGTTTTGGAACAAGCCTCGAATCTGCCAAGTTGGTTATCAAAACGTTTGAAAAAAGACTGGGGCGAGCAACTGGCTGAAATTAGCTATGAGCTGAAACAAGTTGCACCCTTAACCTTGCGCGTAAACACCTTACAAGTCAGCCGCGACGAATATCTTGAAATTTTAGAAGATGAAGGCATTGAAGCCCATGCCTGTGAACTTTCAAATGTTGGCATTGTGCTGGATGACAGTCTTCATATCCCAAGCCTGCCGGGTTTTGAGGTGGGTGGCTTTTCAGTCCAAGATGAACATGCCCAACTCTGTGCAACTTTGTTACCCGACTTGAATGGCAAATTTGTAATTGATGCTTGTGCAGCACCTGGCGGCAAGACAGCGCATATTTTAGAGATGTATCAGCCGAAAAAACTGATTGCACTCGACCAAGATGAAAAGCGCTTAAAACGTGTCTCTGAAAACTTAGAGCGTTTGGCTTTAAATGAAAAGTATGTCGACATTATCTCGGCAGATGCGGTGAAATGGACATCGCCTGAGCTTGCAGATTGTATCGTACTGGATGCACCTTGCTCTGCCATTGGGGTGATCCGTCGCCATCCCGATATCCGTTTACTGCGTCAGTCAGGGGATATTGCCAAAACGGTACAGCTGCAAAAGCAGATTCTTGAAAATATGTGGCAACAGCTCAAAGTGGGCGGCACATTGTTATACATCACCTGCTCGATTTTGAAAGCCGAAAATGAACAGCAAATGGTCGACTTCTTTGCTGAACATACGGATGCGAAAGAAATTAAAATTGATGCCGATTGGGGTATTGAGCAGATTTATGGTCGCCAACTACTCCCACAAGTAGGGCGTGGCGATGGTTTTTATTATTGTCGCATTGAAAAGATTTAAAAATAAAAGGAGCTGAAAGGCTCCTTTTTTCATGTGTGTACTGATTGCAGTTGCTGCAATTTTTCTAAAAAGCGAACTGCGTTAAGTTAAAGTGTGCCACAGTTTTCAGATAAATAAGTGGCTTGATCCATCAAACGTTCTGCTGAAGCAAAAATCTCACGCGAATGATGCCAACCTAATTCACGGTACTCAGCAGCTGCCCAAACCAAATTCACTTCAGCTTGTGCAAGTTCTTTATAGGCACATTGAAACCCAGTCTGTGTTTTTAGGGTTGCGGCACGCGTCCATAAATCACGGCGCATCAGTTGGGAAAACGCTAGCATTGCTGTTTCTACACTTAACGTTGCACGCTGATCTGCATATACAATCTCTAAAACCTGCTGATAGATCAGATCAATATTTTGACGCTTCGCTTTTTCACTATATTCATGGTCAGCATAACTCAGCCATGTTCGTGCTTTTTCTAACTGGTACTTGTCTCGTACGTCCGTCGCTTGCCCAAATGCAGTGTGCAATTGCTCATGCACATGTTGCTGCGAAACTGGATAACTTGAGCTGACAGGGACCTCTGCAGCATGCGCCACCACCGTACCCAAAGCCAGAAGCCACAATACATGTTTAGCATAGTGTTTCAACATTATTTAGGCTCCAAGGCTTTATTGACTGAAGGCTTATTTTTGTTAAATAGGTTTTCGTCAAATTTAAAGCGGAAACGGAAATATGCACCATCCATCGTTGTATCACTATCGATCAGATCTTTATCTTGATAGCCCACAAAGTTATATCCACCTGAAACCCAAAGGTTCGACGCTAGTAGATAACCCACTTCAACCCCTGCCATCAACTTGGTTCCATCCGAAACACTGTTCCACATCACGCCAGCATTCACTCCTGCATCCCAACGCTCATTAATGTCGTACATAAAACGACTGTTGAGCATTTGAGTCATACCACTGGTTTGCAGTAGATCATAAGTTTCATCCAAATATTTAACCGCATATTGCCCAGATACATGCACCGAACGTGTTGGATGATAATTCATATGATGAGACATGATATAAACATTGCGCTCATATGGATCATTCAGCGTTGTTTCATTTTTCTCGTAGCGATATTCAATTTTGCTCAATGAGTCAAAACGATTGGTTGCCAAATCACGATATGCAGCACCGACCTGAACACGGTCAATCACGCGATCGCCAGAATCTGCAGACTTATTGTCGGTAATATTCAAAACATTTTTAGCCAATAAAGTCACTTCGTCTGAATACTTGTATGCTGTACCTAAAGTATTTAAATAGCTATCACTTTGATTAGACCAGCGCCCTTCTATACGTGCCACATTTTTCCAGCGTGGATTGGAAAGGTGTTCAAAGCCCAAAGTCGCCGCAGTGGACTCTAGTGAATCTTTATTTTCACCTTCAAAGACTTTTACTTTTTCAAAACTGGTATTAAAGAATAGACCTTCTTTAAGCTGCCAACGATTACGCACACCCATCGCGGCTTCAGCTTCACGTGCGCTCATACCATCACGTACACGATATTCACTAAACACAGAGCCATCACGCATATATTCACTGTCTAAACCAAAAACGGTGGTATTACGTTTTTGCGTGTCATTGAGTTCGTATAATCCGCCTATACTTGAAATGAACTCATGGCGCGCATAGGCATGAATATTTTTATAAACTTGTGCATCACCGCCCACAGCAAATACACGGCGGTCACTATCCGCGATGTCTTGCTCATATTCTAGGAAAGCACTTGAACCATCAAAAGGGAGTGCTGTTTTTAATTTGGCGCGCACAGTGGTGCCGTCATATGGCGTTTCAACACTTTGGGTTGAAGCACTGGCTGCATTGGCTGACTCATTATAATAACGTGCACCCAGCTCTAAACTTACAATACGGTTAATCGCTTTCTCAATCGAAGCGCTCACGCCATGGCGAACACCTTCATTCACGCTATCTTCAGTTCTTACCGCTTCAACACGTAAAATACCAAACTGATCTAAACGTGCATTGAGTTTGACTGCACTTTCTTTGCGCCCTGAACTGATTGAAGACGCCGCATTACGGAAACCTTCATCTGCTTGTTGATGGTAAGCACGTAAATCGACCTTGTCATTTTTGTATTCCAATTCAACGCGTGCCGCTGTGCCATCACCAGATGTGTCTGTACTATTTGACGCATTCACATCTGTCAATTGGTCAAGGTTTAGGGCATCGTGGTCAGAATATGCATATTCCGCAATCAGTTTGGTCTTATCATTCCAATGAATGACGGTATTGGCACTGGCAATTTTCTCTTGATCCATAGGATCATCATTTTGAATATAAGAGCCACCCACCGTCACTTTGTCATTGAGTTTATAATGGCCATTCACGCCAGCAACGGTATATTCCTGCCCCCCTTGATCCGACTCTACCGTAATCCGTAGATAAACAGGATTCAGGTTTTCATCAATACTGCTCAACGGTGAGGTCAGGTAAATACTGTTGGTATAGGTATCTACTTGGTAGTCGCTGAAGCGATTTAAAGTACGCTGCGTAATAATCAAACCTGGATTGTTACGATCACGAACAATCACTTCCACCTTTTCACTATTTTCTAAAATATCGTCGGTATCAATACCTAAAGAATATGGGCCAGAAACCCCCATTGCACGTAATTCATTCACGATTTGCGTTGCATTGGTTCGTGCTGCGAAGCCCGAAACTTGGTAACGATCCCCTTCAACAGTTGACTTCAGACCTGTCAATGAACGGCTGTATTGCCCCAGTGAAAGCCCTTCGTCATTTTCAGTACGTGTAACATAGTCCCCATACATGGCATAAGAACGTCCCTTATCCACACGGACATACAGTTTACTGGTGGACTGCGCATCAAACCCTTTTGCCGATGCATCACCATACACGGGGTAATATTCATCTGGGCGAATATCACGGAATAGACGCTGATTATTTTCTTTGCTTGAGTCGTAAGCTAAAGTCAGTAAATAATCCCCACGTACCTTGCCTTTCAGGAACAAGGCTGCACGACCACGAATCGCAGTTTCACCATCGCCTGAACTGGATAAATCATTCAGTTCTTCTTCAAAGCCATCTTGAGTCGAACTCTGTGATAAATTTTTTGGGTCGAATTTGTTCATTGCAAATGAACCTTCGATAATCCCCGCAACCAACATTGGGCGTAATTCTGCTAAAAAGCGAACTGGAACAGTCTGCTCATAAATACCACTACGAATACGCAGCACACCTGAACCTGCTTCTAATGGCGCAAGGACTGGGATCACCAGTGAGCCACCTTCAGCAAAAACTTGAATACCCGGTTTATTTGGATCTAAATCTTTGAGTTGAACCGTTCCCACCGATGTTTCTATCGTAATTGGGGTACGTGTTGCAACAGCCGTGCCATTGCGGTCAAGCACCTTAACAACAACTTGATAAACGTCTTTGCCATTGGCATAAACCACTTGTTCTACAGGCTGTGCAGCCAGTTGACTCATTGCATCTGGTGCGATTACTGTCACTTGCTGTTGGTCACGTAAATTGCCAAAGCTGTCGTACTGGCGAACTGCAACTGTGTTTTTGCCTGCAAGTAGCGGCACACCAATAAAGTCTAAACCAGCAACACCATGCTCCTGATAAGCTGCTTTTTTACCAATACGTTTTTCAGAAATTTGCTCATCATTCACAAATAAACGGATGTCGGTTCCTAAAGCACCTTTCACCTGAATGGTTGCTTGTTGTGAAGGTAGTACTTGCTGTTCATTTAAGTTCAAAATTGCAAGTTGGTTCGACTCAGAACGTTGTAGTTCTTGCTCTAAATCTAAAATCGTTGGTGTTTTAACGGGTTCAACTTGAACCGTTTTAACATCTTTAATCTGTTCTTTTTTATATTCAATATTACAGTTTGCCGAAGCCCCTGAAGCACTAATACAACCACTTGCAGGCTGACCTTGAACATCAGTCACATAACTGCTCTGTGCATCTACGTTTAAATCTTGGCGTAAGGTTTGCTCAAGTGCATCAAGTTGTGCATCAATTTTGCTACGACGGGCTTCAATTTGTGTTACCAATGCCTGACTACATTCGCCTGCGGTATCTGCAATCGCGAAATCGGCGCGGTGCAATTCACCGCGTTTTAGGTCCACAAATCGGCTGGCTGGATCACCCGCTTGACGGTTACTGATCAGTACCAACTCAGCATTATTCGGTAAAGTGGTGTTGTCGACTTTAAGAACATGGGTAATCGGTTTAATGCCATAGAAGTTATATTTCCCTTCACGGTCAGTGACCACAAAGTTACCATCTTCCATATAAATACGAACACCTGGAACACCAAGCTCGCCCACATCTTGCACCCCATTACGGTTACAGTCAGTAAATACTTTACCCACTACGAAACCATCTGGACTAAATACTCCTGGTGTCACTTTGACTGCCGCTTGTGCTTCATTTGAGGTGGTATTTTTATTGTCCTGTGCATAAACACGGTTAATCCCATCGCCACTTAAAGCATTTGGCCCGACATACACACGGTATTGAACTTTCGCTTCTTGTTTCGGTGTCAGTGTCCCCAAACCTAAAGTTAAATAAGGACCTTTGCCACCCTGTGGGTCGTTACTCTTTTGACCATTGACACGCGTGGTGCCTGACACATACACAAAGCCTCGCGGCAAAGTATCTTTCATATTGACGTCATATAGTGTTGAGTCACCCATATTGGCAACCGTCACCATATAATCTTTAAAGTCACCAATCTCAGCTGTTTTATCGCCCACCACTTCTTTTTTAATGACCAATTTGTCATTGATTGGCGTCACAATATCAACTGGGTCGATTGGGATATCAATATTAAGTGCAGCATCACCTGTTTTTAAAGTGAAGTTTCCGCCATAAGACCATGATGCATCGACCACACGCTGATCAAAATTATTATAAATGGTTTTGTCACTGGTAAATTTATAGTGAGTTCCACCCGCAATCGTTGAGGTGTCGATATATAAGCTATAAGTACCATTTTCAACATAAGGGTAAATAAACTCACCATCACTATTGGTTACCTGCTTTGCAGGAATAGCAACTTTGTTCCCTGTGGTTTCATCTAGTTTATAAGCAACATTTTCAGCAGGTTTGCCATTAGCATCCAATAAAGTAACGGTTGCACCCGCAACAGGTTGATTGGTTTTGGCATCAAAAACCACACCATATGGATCAATGAGTACATTGGTATCTACATCACTAATACTGTTTGTGGAGTTACCATTTTCATCCAAGCAATCCGTTAAGCTAACAACCACTTGATCACGCTTAACCGTTTGTAGAATTTGATCATTCTGCTGTGCTGTCGCAGACTCCTGCGTAGGTAATGAAAACCGGAATATGCCTGTGTTGATGCCTGTTTCAACACCCTGTACATATTCAATATCACCAGTTTTCGTCGATTGAACTTTGATTTTAACTTTTTCTACACTGCTGCGCGTGGCATTACACATGGCACTATTTGCTGCAATATACAACGGCTTAGTTAAACTGCCAGTCGCTAAAATATTAGAATAATCTTTGCTGTTATTAGTGATGGAAGAGCTTCCACCCACTGTGGTGACCACTTCATTCGACAGAGTCTTTTTAATATTTGAGACTAGGCCATGCTCAACACTAAAGATGTTGGAAATCGATGTATGGTTAATATTCGAGTTCATCGTCACAACCAGTTCGACCGTTTCAGTCGCATTGGCTGCTAACGCTTGCGGATAAGCCACCACTAAAGTGTTGATGAGTGATTTATCGTTCGGGATCTGCTGGGTAAATTTATCTTGCCCTAATGGATATAGCACTAAAGCTTTTGAGTTATTTGCTTTTGCTGATTTAAACGTGGTGTTGGCTGGTAACTCGTCCAATAACACCACAGCATTAATGGTTTGTCCATCGACCTCAATCGGCTTAGTACCCGAGTTGCGCGTAGAGGTATTTTTTACGTTTAAGCTATAAGTTAAATCGTAAGACTGACCCGCTTTTGGTTCGAAACTACTTTTATCGACAGCCTTGGTTGCCGTTAACTGAGGTAAAAAACTAATTAAGCCGTTAACAGCATCTGCAATAGCTGTTGGATCCTGAATGACATATGCACGCAGTGGTAAATCAACTTGTTGACTATCATTCAAAGAGCTCGATGAATCAGCGATGACCCATAGGTCAACTTTTTGACCGCTTTCTAAACTCAAATGCCCTGTCACCAATAAGTCTGAACGATCAAACTCACCATTTTGATTACTGTCGACATAAATTTTTATATTGGATAATTCTGGAACCGAATTTTTATCAATTGAAATATCGGCTTGTGTATTACTGTGATTAGTTAAAGTGTTTAACCAAATAACTTTTGCACCCGCATTGATTTCCTGACGAGCTGGTGAAGTCAGACTAATGACATATTGGGGATTAATCGTCACTTGAACAGTATTGGAAACGGCCTGACCAATCAAACCGTCCTTTTGTACAAAACTTGCATACGCAGTATTGGTGATATTTTGCCCAGCAGCAGGCATCACAGCATAAGCATGATTTACCAAAGCCATAGCGGTTGCTAAGCTTGAGAAAATGAGCTTGATCTTATGATTATATAGCGGCTGAACTCGTTTAATCACGAAAATACCCCAATACCAAGTAAAACAAGGTTAAGGGATAGGCATTTTGACAATGCCTATCCACAAAAATAGTTATTAATGTTATGTCTTAATTATTGTCCATCGACCTTAACGCTGAACTTCATTGTGACCGTTTCAGAAGGTGCTAAAGCAAACTCAGTTGATTTCAAATTGTTTGCTGTATTCGATACCGTACCTTTTGATGCAGGATCTAGTGCAGCTGCTGGTGTTGACCCCAAAGTGGTATAACTTGGCACAGCATCCGTGATCACAACTTTAGTTACTGCTTGGTTACCATCATTCACCGCCTTAATTTGGTAAATGATACAAGCACCTGGTTTTGCTTGAAGCGTCGATGTTCCGAAATTGCCTTCTTCAGCGCCATTACAATCAGCGTCTAGCGCTTGTAATTTTTCCAAACGAACTTGACCAATGTTCACTGTAGTTTTATCAGTTACAGTGACAGCAGCTGGGGCAGCAATACTGTTCAACTCACCTGTCGGAGTGATGGTTACAATAGATAGATCGGCCTGACCTGCAGTTGCATTACTTGGTGCTTCAACTTTCACCAAGATACTTACGCTTTCATTTGGCGAAAGACCATCTGCACCATTCGTCGCTGTTAGCCACGCATTAAGATCAACACCAGTAACCAACTCACTCGCGTCAGCAACACCATTATTGTTTTTGTCCACATAAACTGAGGTTACAAAGCCACTATTTGATGGGTCATGCGTGATTGCAAATGGAAGTGTACTTCCCCCTGTCACCCCTTCTACAACGTTACCGTTGTTGGTCAAAGTATGCTTATAAACAATCGTACCGCCTGGAGCGACCTGACCTTGTTGATCAGCTAAGAACGACAGTCCACGAACAGCTTCTACAACAAGACGATCTTTCATCTTGTCAGTTAAGCCAGTTGCAGGAGAGTTAATCGTGAAGACAATATCTTGACTATTTGCAGGTGTTGCATCGGTTGATGGCGTCACTTTGGCACAGAAATAAGCCGTTGCATTTGGCTGAATTGCACCTGTGTTGGTCACTTTAGTCGAAGAACATACACCAGTTGAGTCAGCAACAAAGTACTCAACAGTCCAACCTGATGGTAATGGTTGATCAGTACCAAAGTTATAATTGTCTGCAGTTGAACCACCATTGGTCACAGCTATCGGGAATGTTCCTGCAACACCAGGTTTAGTCGTTACTGTCGTTACAATATTAGCCGCAACATATGCACCTTCACCTGTAAGTGCAGTATCATTTTCTATATAGTCTTTATTACCCTTACCATTACTCAAATCGACTTTAGAAGTAGTGATGTCAGTAATACGTAAAGTGATCTTATCTGATAGAGTGCCATGTACAGGTGTAATGGTTAAGATTGTATCTAGGCCAGAAGCTGTAATCGGCCCTGTATACCCATTAGGCAAAGTAATACGTGCAGAAATTTCAAGATGACCACCAGAAGCCAATGGACCACTATCTACACTTGCGTCACCATTGGTATCCGTTAATGGTGTATTACCATCTGACTTTAACAATTCAACGATAGAACCTGCTGGTAGCTTAGATTTATCGACTTTAATGTTATATGTCTCAGTCACATTACCTAGGTTATGAATCCAAATATCTTCAGTTGAGCTTGAAGCACCAAATAAGATAGGTGAACCTTGAACAGCAGTAGTAGAGATTAAGTCATCTTTAGAACCCGCGACTTCAGCATCTGAGTAAGGGTCTGTTGCTAAATCATTGATCGTACCAATATAAGTCGACTGAACTGTGACATCATACGGGTTAGTAGGTTGAGGACTTTCTGTACCTGGACCATCTGGGTCAAATGTTGCAATGTTGGTAATTTTACCCGCTGGTGCGCTTGCGTTGACTGTTACTTGGAATGTTAATTTTCCTGTGCTGTTACGTGGTACTGATGCCAATACCAACTGCGCTTTACCATTGGTAAATTCGTACTTCGCTGCTGTTTCATCACCAGTAGCATCTGTCAATGCCGCTGTTTGACCACTCCAACGCGCAGACCCAGCAACGTACGTCACACCTGCTGGCAGGATATCTTCAATGGTTAAATTTGTTGCGTCAGCATTACCTGTGTTTTTATAGGTCAACTCATAAGTCACCGTATCACCACGAGTTACAGCAGTAACATTGGCAGATTTTGTGACTTGAATCACCGCGCCGCCCACGATTTTCACTGTATCCGTGTTAACTTTGATATCACTTGAACCGATGAACGTACTTTCTGCTGATAAAGTCAATTTACCCAAGTCATTTGCCTGAGCTGTTGATGCCGTTGTACCCACAACCACTAAACCTGCAGACTCACCCGCATTTAAGGTAATAACCTGCCCCATTAAATTGGTGTTGTTATCAGGCACGCCGTCTTTGTTCGCATCTAAATAAATCGCAATATTTGAGAAATCAAATGCATCACCAGCGATGTTTGCCAAACTTAATGTGAACTTATCTGTTCCATTACCAGTGTTGGTCAAGACGTGTGATAGAGTCACCACACCGTTCGGATTCGCAGTCGCACTACGGTCTTGTTCAAGTGTGAAACTACCCACTTGTAAAACAGTCGTTTTGACTTCATTCGAAGTGACAGTGCGTGTGGTCGACGTACCATCCACATACGATGCTGTTGCAATGTTACTAATGTTCGTACCCGCAGCTGGTGCAGCTGCATATGTGGTGCCTGTAGCAAAGAAAGCAAACCCACCTAAGACTGTCGCAATTGACAAATAAAGGTTATTTCGCTTTGTTGTTTTCAAATTCATAGACATGAAAGTCCCCCGACTCCATCGGAATGATGTGTGTAAAATTTAGAAATTAATCGTTTGAAGTATTTACTTTGGCTTGTGCACTAACCGTTACAGACTTTTTCGCTGGTAACTCTGCAATTTGCCACTGTAAAGCGCGGTATTCTTTCAATGGAATGTTGACCAATTTTCCATCTACTTTTTTCTTTAATGGCATTGCAGCAAAGTTGACACCATCCGTGCTACCCAATGCACCAGAAGGCAAACTTGCACCCAAATATTGGGTATCTGCTGGAATCGGTAATGTCGCCTTTAAGCTTTTGATATTACCTGTCGTGTTGTTGGTATAAGTCGCACGATACTCAATCACATCCTGCGGTTTAATTGAGTCTGCAGCTTTAAATTGTGCATTCCCCTTATTGTCTACAACTTTTTTAAACGCTTTAAGCTGAACAGAGACAGGCTCATTATTGGTCGCTGCAGTTGCCACCATCGCACTGGCAGCAACCCCAACAAACATCAAACTAATTGTCATTTTTTTCAGCATAGAATTTTTGTTTAACATGATTTTATCCACTGCGAACCAATGCGAACTTTTTGTGACACTAATCACTTTTTTATAAATTAATGCAACAAATCTCAAAGCAATATTAAACAAAAATCACACAAACAACCATACATTATTTAAAAAAAATGTTAACTAGTTCACTTTAGGTTGTTTTCATGAGATACAAAAAATCACACAATAACGATCAAATCACTGATATTTATTATATTTTCACTTTAAAACAAAATTACATAATGAAACATTTGTAAAAGATACAAAAAATGATAGCTCATAGAAAAAATTTTAATGCTCTGTAAAAGTCCTAAATGTTATTTTTCTGAGAGAACTATTTGGATAAAATAGACGCTATAACTGTCTTTAAATTATTCAACCCACGCTTATTATTTAATATATTTTTCAAGTAAATACATAAAAAACTATATCTCCCATTTATAAAAATGAGCAATAAAAAACCCCTTCATGTAGATTCCAGAAGGGGCTTGCCGTATCACAAATTAACTAATCGGGAATGCGTACACAGAAACCCACTTGCCCCTTTTGTTTCGGTGCCAAGACACCAGGAATTGTCCATTTCAACTGCCCTGCATTTGCTTCAGTTTGACAACCTGTAGCAGTACACGACATTGCTCCATATACAGTACCAATGGGAACACTATCTTTTAAAACAACATCAACTAAATTCTTGTTCGAATTATTGGTATAGGTCATTTGATATTCCAAATAATCCCCTTTCGCAGCTTGGTTTGACACAGTAAACGGCGTCGTATTATTGCTAGGTGCAGGACATGCTGTCGTTTTACGGACCAATTTACTAATACTTAAGCCTGCTGTCCCAATAGTCGTAATGTCATTCACACTATTACTTTCTTTTGCCGTAGCACTGCTATAAGTGGCTTTTCCATTGACTTTAAAACTCGCAATAAACCGATCGCCACCTTGCGCTGTGGTTGGTGAAATCACTCGCTGAATCAAACAAACTTTTTCATTGGCTTTGATGGTGCGACTCGTCAGTAAACTCTCACCTTGATCTAACTGCGCATTACAGTTGCTGTCCACGTAAACTAAACTCTGCCAAGGCTGATTATTTGCAGGTTGCTGCTCTTTGCTTTCCGTTAAATTGAGCACATTCATCACACTTTTAGCCATCAATTCATGCGGATAATCCACGACATCCCCAGCCAAAATGGTTTTTTGTCCATTTTGGCTTAAGATCAATTGCAACTCAGCATCCCCAAATAAAAAGCCTTCATAACTGGTGACATTATTTGCTTTTGGAATCGTAAACTGATCATTTGTGCTATCTGCTGTCGCTGTGACATTACTTGCTTTTGCAGAACTTACTGAATCAAACCCCGTCAGGTTCCGTTGCACGAGACAGACATTACTGCGTCCAGAAAAGACATCTTGTAATGTTTGGATTCTAAACTCACCATTGGCATTGCTTGTGGCAGAGGCCAAAACGGCTTTGCTA
Source organism: Acinetobacter sp. Gutcm_16 (assembly GCF_028649355.1). NCBI lineage: Bacteria > Pseudomonadati > Pseudomonadota > Gammaproteobacteria > Moraxellales > Moraxellaceae > Acinetobacter > Acinetobacter sp. Gutcm_16. Next base: position 439,613 of record NZ_JAQSUV010000036.1, read on the forward strand.
CTACAATCTTGCAATTCAATAACACTGCCTGCTATTCCCAACTCACCCGCATCTACGGCAGCGTTATAGGCCTTTGATGTATCTGAAGTTGTACCACTGTTATCATTAAAAACTCGGCCAGAAAACACGTAGCCTGCGTTCTTACTATTCGTCACGCGGCAAATAAACTTAGACGCAAATTTCACATTTGCTGCTGGAATAGTTTGAGTCAATCCACTTAAGCTTCCCAAATTACCGGAGCTATTCCCTGAAACAGCGGCATTGCTATCGATACATTCCACACTCTTCAGTGAATATAAAGTTGAAGCTGATTCAGCAAAACTAATCGCTGTGTTTGGGGTTGCATAGGCTACAGTTGAACCTTGCTCAACAGGTGATACACTATTTTTTAAGCGCACAGACTGTGCCGTCCCAACAACAGTTGTTACTACCTCCCCACTGGTAATGGTTTCAGCATTGGCATTGCTCAAATTTGAAAAAGAACTAAAGTTGAAACTATCTGTGCCATTTTCAGACACTTTATTCATTTCAAAGGTTGGTTTTAAACACATATTTAATTCATTAAACCCAACACCAATATCATCTCCAATGATATTTGTACCCGGTCGAATATTTTGAAATTCCGTACGCACTATTTTTGCCATAGTGACAGTTGTAGGTAAGGTAATTGTGAAATTGATGGTGACTGGGTCTGTACTATACGAACCGATTGCGTATTCAGTTGTACTAACCTGAGCACCATTAAATGCAGTAAATGAAGCTCGCGTATTTGAACTTTTTGCTGGAGTGACAAGTGTTGCATAGACAACACCGTCCACCATAATTTTTAGGGTTGCCCCACTGGTACTGGCTTTAGGATTACCATTTGACCAATTCAAGCGCCCCCTTAACTGTAATGCGCCATTTGCACCCGTACCATACATAACTGAATTTGGCAAAATAGCAGGACTCGTGCCAGCTGTTTTTAAAGAATGATCATAAGTACTGATCGAATTATCAACCAAATATGCTCTAAAAGTTGTATCTGAAACCAAATTAGCCGATTGACCAGATAAGCATTGGTTTTGTGAGCTGCCGCTGGTAATCGGTGAATTTGAATTAATAATAATATCCACCGATGACGAGTTATTGGTTAAATTATTCTCAAAAGTACTCGTCGTTACCGATGCTGTATTCGTTACTGAACCACTTTTGTAAGCTAAACCGCTTATTGTAAATTCCAAATAATTAACATCTTTGCCATTTGCAGGTAATGTTAATCCTGTTGCTGTTAGACTGTTTGTTTCATTTCCATTGGTTACACTACTTGGGCAAACAGCAGTTCCATAACTTTTACATGACCAATATAAACTGGCAATATTATTTGGAACATTATCAGCTAATACCGCATCTGTAACTCCAGCTGCACCATTATTCCATGCTTTTATCGTATATTTAACAACCTCACCTACATTATAGCTAGTTTTATCCGAAGTTTTAGACAGCTCTAGATCTGCTACGGCAAGTACAGTATCTTGATCAACTGTTGTACAAGCACCAGTGATTGAGTTAAATGAACGGGTAATCCCCCCACTATTTAAAGTTGTACAACTTGCCCCTGTAGATGAACCCAAGGTGGGCACATCCACCGTAGCCGTGTTCGTTACTGTACTGCCTGCCACAGCATCTACACGTGCTGTGACTAAAATTTCGTAAAATTCACCAGAGGCCAAACTTCCCGTATCGATAGAAGCCAAGCTAGTTAAATCGGGTGCTGTGGTACATTTATTATTGGGAACGGTACTACAGACAACAGCTGTTGCGGTTAGCCCTGTGCCCACCACATCCTTAAGTAATGTACCCGTATAAGTATCGGGCCCATTGTTGGTTACACGTACCGTATAGGTTGTTGTTCCACCAGAATACACCTGAGTGGTGTTATTGGTTTTTGAAACCACCAAATCACCCACCATAGAGTCAACACTTGACGCACTAAAAACAAAAGCATCTCCAGAGTCTGAACTCCAGCCCAAGGTGCTATTCCCCGTGTAATCAGATGCAATATAAACTCTAAATCTTAATGTTCTTATACTATTGCTATTCTCAACTTGTACACTACCACTGGCCCCACCATTTGCTCCAGTACCATTATGGCTTGAATTATTACTTCCGCCAGTAGTCGCACCATATAACGAAGCAGAGTTCGTAATGTTAAATCCACTAACACTTAAATTACGACCAGATAAACGTCGGATTGTTGTTCCACTCGGGGGACTAGTTAATACAAAATTTGTAGTAATACCGAATGCTGTATTGCCATTCGAACTAATAGCAACCCCACCCATACCTGATAGGTTAATGACTGGATTTTTGACATCACGGTTAAATGTCACCACAACATCCCCAAAATAATAACCTAATCCACCATTTCTTGATGATGTATTACTTCCATTTGAGCTCCCTAAAACACTGGCTTGAAGTAATACACGTGAACCATAGTTAAGGTCAGCATCAATACCCGTTCCCATACTTGGATTTAGACGGCTCGAGGTAAAATCAGAACTGACTGGGCTACCCTGACCATTTAGCGGAATAAAAATCTGCCGTTCACTTGTGCTTGAACTGCTACTTCCTCCAAAGACCAGTCCATTTGTATATTGCTGATTTTCTAGTGTGTATGTAACTGTGGTTTTTGGAAAATAACTTGGGCTAAAAGTATTTGCAGTGGGGTTATCCGCATTAAATAAGTATGTATTTGTTTGAGACGAGCTTGTTGGTCCTGTTCCTGCTGTGCCACTTGCCGATGAAATTTCTAAAGTAGGAACAGCAGCAATTGCTACCGAATTTAACACCAATCCAAGACCAAGGCTTGCTGAGAATGCAATAATGCGCTTCATTGACTTAGTTCCCCACATATTTCACCCCAAATTCTAAGCTATGACTTTCATTACTTTTTATTGCTGCAACTGAACCCTTAATTGCACCTGACTGTCCAAGTGCTGGTGCAGTTAATGAACCCACTTCACAGGTTGTACAACTTGGCGCTTTACTCATCACCATCGCCTCAGGCGTATAGTCATAAAAATTAAATCGACCAATTGCCGAAGCACCCAAATTCTTCACTGTCAATTGATACAGAACACATTGCCCAGCCCCATCTGAATTACGTGTAATCGGCAAGACATTTGAGGTATACGCGCCATCCGCTACGCCATCACAATTATTATCTTTAGCTTGCAACTTACTCAAACGGACTGGCGCAGTGGTTATAGTTGTAATGTCTGTTGCCGTATCTAATATCGTCCCAGCACTATTTTTTAGGCTAATCACAGAGGTATTCGCCACTCCGACCGTGTTATACGCGGTATTTTCAACTTTATTAAAGATACGAATCGGTGCTTTACTGCTAAGAATAGAAGCATTCACAATAGATAAGTTTTGAATAATCGGATCAGACGCATCTAACTGCCCATCATTATTGGCATCATAATAAAGTGTTGTGGTAAAGCCAGTTCGATCATTGGCAACGCTTAAATTATCCGTTGCTGACAATACAGACGTTCCCCACGGTTTTAAGGTGTGGGTATAAACAATACTGCCTCCTGGTGCAATTTGCCCACGTAAATCGGGTTCTAAGCTTACTCCACCTTGACTCGCATTTGAGTTAATCGTAATGGCATTTTGAATTACATCATAGCCACTGTTTGGTGCTGAGGTAGGCAAACTAGAAGAAGCCACTTTAAAATAAATTGGAATCGGCTGGGTTGTGCTTTTTGCGTCTGCTCGAATTTCCACAACCGCACAATAGAGCTGAGACTCCCCATTATTCAGCAAACGCGTTGAAGTAATTTCTGATCCAAGCACCGAGCAGTCTGGGGTTGATGAAGCAAAATAGCGCACCGAACTGACATCGCTTGGCAATGCAACCGTCGCAAAATTATTATCGGCATCGGCACTAAAACTATATGCCGTCGCTTGACCTGTATGACGTACAGTGAGTGGAAACACCACCGTTTGATTATTCACCCCAGCTAAAATTTTCCACGGCGAACCACCATTCGACACATTGCCATTTCCTGTACCATTTGCCGTAGTTTCAGGGCTATTGATCAGGTCAACCAACCGAGAGGCTGTACTTTGAATCAGTGAGGTACGATCTTGTACCGTATCTGTTTTGCTATTGTCTGTTATCGACTGTGCTTTAGGCACAATGTTATATGTAGTATTGGCTGTATCAACATAGTCTGCTGGGAACGTAATTTTCACAATTATCGGAAGTTTAGCGCCAGCATCTAGCGTTCCCGTATCAACAATCCCATCATTATTGCTATCAAACAGAGGGGTGACACCATCTGCACGATAGAACTCCAGCACACTCCCTGTGGGTAAATTATGGCTAGCAAAACTTAAATTGAACCGATCTGCCACTGTACCAGTGTTCCACACATAGTTCTCAAAGACAACGGTTCCACCACTACTGACCGCAGATTTAGTCAGTAAGTCTGCGCCACTCACACTATTTACATCCGCATTAATCACCACCCCATAAATCGGTTTAATGTTTAATACTGCGGTGTTGGACTGCGTGGTTAAATTTGCTGTAGTAGACAAACCATCATGGTCATAGTCCATATTGGCAAAGTTGGGAATCTCACCGGGTGCAGTACGAGCAACCCGAACACGGAACTCAATATAGCCTTGCGCATTCGCAGGGACATTAGTGATTTGCGCACGAATAGTTTTACCATCCGTATCAAGGTAATAATTAATGCCTGTTGGATCATTACTGCCTGTCGCAGAATTCAGTGCTTGCCCATTCCAGTTTTCATTACCTGTGACATACGTCAACTGCGTGGTATCCAACAAGTCACTGATATTCACTACACCGCTGTTATTACCATTATTGAAATAGGTTAAACGGACGGTTGCGATATCCCCATTCACGACGGTTGTTTTATCAAAACTCTTGGTTAAATTTAAAACTGCCTGATCCGTGATGCGAGATGTATCAACGTTATTTTGAGTCAGACTGGGTTGTTGTGTAGAGGTCGCTGTGAGTTGAATCTGACTGGAGCTATTTACGGCTGCTGATGAAGGAATAATGGCTTTAATAATCAGTGCAACCGTCTCTCCAGCATTTAAGCTATATTGGCTCATTGGCGTATTATTGTCTGCAACACCATTGCGATCGGCATCTAAATAAATTTCAATATTGCTATGGGTAAAACTCCCCCCTGCAATTTGACTGCCCAACAAATTATAAAGATCGCGTTCGTTCCCAGTATTGGTTAGAACATGGTGATAATAGACCGCCTGCCCTGGACGCACATATTCCGTTCGGTTATCTTTCAAACTGAGGTTATACACAGGAATAACAGTGGTTTGAACCAAGTTGGAACGTGCCACTTGAACTACGGTAGAGCCTTCTTCTTTGTATTCACCCACAGCCATGTTACTGATGACCAGAGCATCAGCAAAAACCCAAGTCGATGCTGTTGCCCCCAATAAGCTCAGCATGGCAATACGCATATTTCGAATCATTTTCTTTTCTGCAAACATTTTCCGAGCCTACTCTTAAGGGTTAACACGAATAACAAAGTAGAAATTGGCTTCTTGGCTTGGATCTAAACTACTCACCAAAGCAGAAACTTTGTCACCAGAAGATAAATTTGTACCTGACGGAACAATGACAGGCGTTCCTACTAGGCTGGTATAAGCTGGAACAACATCATTAAACTGCACATTCTTCACCACTGAACCACCATCATTTTTAAGTGTCAGCTTATACACCACACATTGATTTGGCTTGACTGAAACCAACTGGGTGGAATAGCTCAAAGATGCTAAATTAGTGGTGGTACAGCTACTATTCGCTGCTTGTGTTTTAACTAACTGTAAATGCCCTGTTGCAACCGTGGTCACATCTGTATTTTTTAAGTTATCTAAATGAATGCCATTAAAATCAGACACTTCAACCACGATATCCGCCTGACTCACCACACCTTCTGTTGCAGAAGGGGCCGCCTGCACTTTAAGTAAAAGTTGAATATCAGCCTGCGCCACTAAACCCGCACTACCCAAAAGCTGATTTAAACTGGTTGTTGCGCTAATAATTTGGTCTGCACTATCAATCTGACCATTTTTATTTGCATCATAATAAAGGGTATAAACAAAGCCATCATTTCTAAGTGGTACAACTTTCAAATTCACTTGAGAACCTGCGTTTGCCCCTTCTGCCATATTGCCCAAATTCTTTAAAGTATGCGCATAGACAATCGTGCCACCCACACTCACCTGACCTTGCTGATCATTGGTCAGGGTGAGTAAGCGTGCGACATTACTTTCAATTTGGTTCTTAATCGAGTCCGCTTGTTGATTAACCGGTGATTGAATCGCAAACCAAATCGGCGCTGTAAAATTCTGTTGGCTTACGTCAACATCAATCACTGCACAATATGCCTTGCTTGCTCCTGCACCTAAGGTTCCCGTATTGGTAATTTGCTTACCCACCGTTTGACAGCTGGCATCACCTTCATAAAATTTGACGCTAAAACCTGTTTTAGTGGTAGGCATAATATTGGCGACATCAATCGCGCTAAAGGATGCATACAAATTATAGTTATTGGCTTGGGTTGAATTATTCTTTGCTACCAAAGGAAAAACCGCTTTACCCGAAGTAACTTTAACCGTACGTAAGGGTTGACCGGCGTTATCCACGATCCCCACGCCTAAACCCGATTGGTCAGCATTATATAAATCACTACTGCTGGATGCAGCAGTTAAAGCTGTAATTTGGTTACGAATCGGGTCAGAGACTGTACTTGAAGCAATGGATGTCGCAACCACATCAATATTGATATTGCTGACACTGCTGCTACAGCCTGTAGAGGCCGATACTCCAACCTGAATTTGTTTTACCGCCGCATTTGAAATCGAACCTGTGTCGACTTTACCGTCACCATTGGTATCCGTAAGTAAAGTTTTTCCGTCCTGCGTGTAAAAATTAACTTTGGCACAGCTAGGCAAATTGTTTGAGCTATAACCTAAATTATAAGTATCTGTGGTATTACCAATGTTCCAAACATAGTTATTAAAGAAAACCTCTTGCCCTGGTTTCAAACTGGCTTGAATCACTAAGTTATCAGGACTGTTATTCGGGTTACCGACGTTCGTTGCTGAACTGGATTTATTATTTAAAACCACCCCATAGACAGCAGCCAAATTATAGATCACGGTATTGGAGAAACTGCTCAGTTTTACCGTGGTATTATCCATGTCATATTGTACAAAACCTGCCGTGTTTGGAATTTTATTGGCAGCACCTTGTTTCACTTTGGCTTTAAAAGCCAATGTGCCTGATGTGAGTGGTGCAACAGCCGTAATACTGGCTTCTAGACTCTTCCCATCAGGTTTAAGTTGATAGGCTATTCCTGTATTCGCAGATCCTTCTGTATCATTTGCATCGGTGAGTGCTGTGCTATTTTGATTCCAAACTGCCGACCCGGATACGTATTCTAAAGAATCATCCAACACATCTTGCAGCACGACACGACGTGTTGCTGTCCCTGTATTTCGATAGGTCAAAGTATAGGTGATCAGGTCACCAATATTGCCTTCACTTGCACTTTGCGCTTTAACGAGAGAAATCACAGCATCATCGACAACGCGAATCGTATCTGTGACTTGTGCAGAAAGCGTAGCACTTTGTTGGCTCACAGCTTTGAGGTCTAAACTACTGAGCTGATTAAAAGAGACATTTGTCGGGATACTACCTACAATCACAACTGCTAAAGATTGACCCGCATTGAGCTCAATTGATCCCACCAATAAGTCTTCGGTATTATCTGCTAAACCATTTTGATCGCGGTCTGCATAGACCTTCACATTACTTAAATCAAAATTATCCGTGCTACTTTGTACTAGACCCAATGTATATCGATCAGCAGTATTACCTGTATTGGTTAACACATGTGGCAGATTCACCGCCCCACCGACCACACCATATTGGTTTTGATTTTGTACTAAAGTCAGTGAGTACGTTTTTTGCACTTCCAATGCCACGGGATTGGAATTGACCAATAAAACATTCCCCATCTCATCGGTATAGTCCCCAGATGCAACGTTAGAAATATAGCTTCCCGGTTGTGGAAATGCATGTGCTTCTAATGAAAAAAAAAATAAAAACGACAGAGCAGAAAATTTCTTTTTGTTAATTTTCATATGAATTAGCCAGCAAAAGTACAAACTGTGTCACAATTCTATACTATTTTGTATCATAGTTGTTATTGTGATTGCATATTTATTAGATAAAATTTGTACAGCATACTTTTTGTTCTTTCTGGCCGTATGAATTCTTATTTATTTCAAGCCAAATTGACGTGAACACTAAGCTCCAAATCAACTCATCAAAAAAACTTATCGAAGCATTGGTGTATAGGGCTGATGTGCGATAGCTCACTACACCCTCGTTAAAAAAACGCCCAATGAAGCTCATCGGGCGTTTTTTAATAAGTAGATACCTATTTCAGGGCGACTAAACTTTAAATCCAGTATTACAACGTATGCTGGTCTTTCACATCTTCAAGAACATCATCGAGCTCTTCTGGATTTTTCATCAAGTGGAGAATAGACAATACGAGTCCACCCCAAACAAACAACATTGAAATCACCATCATTACGATTGCTGAAGTATTCATTTTTTTCTCCTAGCGATCTTTAACTTTGCTGAGTACGATTGCGACGACGGCACAGAAAATCACACTGCCCCAACCAAATAGCCCTTGCAGACTCATGCTATAGGTATCGTAACCATTTTTCACCAAATTAAATAACGTCATGCTCAACGTCGTTAATAACACGAGTGAAGTAATCACGGTCAAGGTAAATGCCCAGCCCTTACCGAGTTGAATGGTAGAAATACGATTTACGTGATCACGCAACTCAATCAATGCTGAACGCTTAAACCAAGTAATACAAAGAATAGAAACAAGTGCGCCACCCACAATGCCAATGTTATTGATAAAGTGATCCACGATATCTACCAGTTTAATCGCATTCACACTTGAGAATAAGATCACTGAAACCAGTGCACTACCACCACCGATAATGGTAACTGCTTTTTTACGGCTCCATTTTAACTTATCCTGCATCGCTGCAATCGGCACTTCCAAGATACTAACCATGGAAGAAATACCTGCAACAAATAATGATGAGAAGAACAATAGACCGAATAAATCAGCACCTGCACCAAGACTTGAAATGATTTTCGGGAAAGCAATAAATGCCAAACCGATACCACCACTGACCACATCTTGAACTTCTTTGCCTGCGGCATGCGCCATAAAGCCTAATGCAGCAAAAATACCAATACCCGCCAAGATTTCAGTTGAAGCATTGGCAAAACCAACGATTAAACCTGAGCCTGTCAAATTGGTCTTTGGCTTTAAGTAAGATGCATAAGTCACCATGATCCCGAAACCCACAGAAAGCGAGAAGAAGGTATGACCATACGCCGCCAACCACACTTTATAGTCCATCATCGCAGACCAGTTCGGCGTAAAGAATGCATTTAAGCCTTCTGCTGCACCTGGTAAACGAAGTGATTGCACCACTAAAATGGTGAATAAAACGAATAGCAAAGGCATGAAAATCTTATTCGATAATTCAACACCTTTTTTAACCCCGCCAAACAGAATAATTAAGGTCAGTGCCCAAATTCCCACGATTGGCCAAAATAAATGGCTTACAAACTGTAAATCGAAACCTGTTGCTTTCGAAGTTTGTAAGTAGGTATTGAAGAAGAAACTTTCAGGGTCACTGCCCCAAGTCTGACCAATCGAGAAGTAAACATAGCTTCCCGCCCACGTCAGTACGCTGGCATAGTACAAACCAATGATGATACACACACAGACTTGCCACCAACCCAGCGTTTCACCGCCTTTAAACAAAGCCCGATAGGCTTTAGGTGGTGACCCCGAACTACGATGTCCCGTTGCATAATCTAAAAATAACAGAGGTAAACCAGCGGTAATTAACGCCAATAAATAAGGAATAAGAAAGGCACCGCCACCATTTTCATAAGCAACATAAGGGAAACGCCAAATATTACCTAAACCTACAGCCGAACCTACAGCTGCAATAATAAAACCAGATCGTGATGTCCAGTTTTCACGAGTTCCTGACATAAAACACCTAAACCTAGGTCCCTTTTAATTGCTTTTTATTTGGTTATCTCGCAATAGAAAAGAACCATTTAATATTAATCTTGAGTGTTTGATTTAGCTTCGACCTTTTGGGTGCAAGGTTCTAAATGACAAACAGAGGAGTTTTCACAAAACCTTGGTTAAAGTGTGTCGATTAAACTTCCCTTTTATATGGTTCAACAATACTCACTTTTATAAAAATATTCTGTAATTTCTGCTTCAAATATTCCATTTTTATAATGTGTGCTGATTCAACCGTTCAATTAATCAGCTTATTTATTGTACAAAATTAGTTATAAATTAACAAACTTTTTGGAATGATTTATTCCACCTATTTCGCTGCATAAAATTTTAATATCCCTCAACGATGTTCAACCTACTAAAAAAATCAATCTAAAGGCTGCTCAAGCCATCAATTGTATGTATAAAACATTACTTTTCACATTTTTATTCAAATATCCACTCCATCGGAGAAGATTGATCATGTTTCTGATGAACATCACATGCATGCATACAACTTTTTAATATTGTTCTGTACTTACAACGCAGTCGTATTTACAACCGCGCTATACCAGTGATGCTCTATATTTAAAAGAGAACCATCAAAGCCAGTCATTTCGTAGAACATCCTCAGTTTCACTAGACCAATCCTGTATTCATCAGCCTATTTAAACGATGCTGATTTAAAGCAGTAAGCAAAAATTATATAAGCCATTTACTTTTGTCAGCTTAGGCTTACAAATAGCGTGGTTAAAATGCTGTTTGAACAACAGCCATCACCATGTATATTTAAACCATCAGGAAACAGGACGTTTCCCAAACTTAAAACAACAATAATCAGTTTGAGCATCAGGATGTGAGATATGACAGGAGTTGTATCTAAACACTGAAATACAAAGAAACCTCGACAGGATGTCGGGGTTTCTTTTTATCTCTATCCCACAGTTAAAGCTGAATATAAGTCCGAAATCCTCGACTCGCATAGTACGAAGCAGCGCCATTATGATAGGTAAACGTACGACCATAGCGCTGATCACAAAAAATTGCCCCGCCTTGTTGACGTAATTCAGCTGGAGTCTCAACCCAACTGGATGTTTTCAAGTCAAAATTAAAGATCTGCTGTAAAAGATAATACTGTTGTTCCGTCACTAAGCTTAAGCCATACGCCTGTACCCAATCGAGCACTGTATTTTCAGGCGGATGATCCTTACGACTCAATAATGCCTCTCGGTCATAACACATGCTCCGTCGCCCCTTCGGTGACTCAATTGAACAATCAAAAAAATACACATCTTGTGTATTCGGTAAAGCCACGACATCGGGCTCACCACCACTTATTTCCATTTGTTGTAACGCATATAGTTTTTCAGGAGAGTGCAAAAGTTGTTCTAGGACAAATGCCCAACTAATTTGCATATGACGTTCAGTATGCTGTTGAAACCGTTGTTCTAAGGTATTGAATAAATGTTCACTTTGCTCAGGTTCGAGTTTTTTCTGCTGCTTAATCATTGTTATTGTACTGCCCTATTTAATGCTACCTTTAGCATAGCACTCTCCTTCAAACACGATCAAATCCCATCCAACGGTACACCTATTTTGAAAAAAATAAAGGCCCTCACAACGAGAGCCTTTTATTTATTTAGGATTTAACTAAGAAGATGCTTTGATTGAACTTGAAACTTTCACCTGAGTTTTAACTGCTTCTTCAGCACTATTTAAACGGATAAAAGAAACCGCTATCGCAGCAAGTACCGCAGGAATTGCCACAGCAATAAAATTCAACTTATGTGGTAGTTCCATACCTAGCAATACACCAATGACAATTGGCCCCACGATTGCACCAACACGACCAATCCCCGATGCCCAACCCAATCCAGTTGAACGAACAGCTAGCGGATAATATTGCGCCACATAACTATATAGCAAAATACTACAACCGATCGAAGCGGCTCCTGCAAGTGCAACCAATAAATAAATTACAGGTTGTGGCGAATTAAAGCCTAAACCCACCAATGCAAATGCCCCAACAGTCAACATGCTAATAATGACAGGTTTCAAGTGGAAACGATCCGCGAGCACACCACCACCAGCAGTGCCAATTACCGCACCAATGTTCAAGGAAAGGAGGAACATTAAACTGCTGCCCATCGAATAACCCGCAGCCATCATCAGTTTTGGTAACCAACTTCCTAAGGCATAAACCATCAATAAGCACATGAAGAAGCAGCACCAAAATAAAACTGTACCCATACCACGACCATTTTTAAACAAGGCAGCGACAGATGCATCAGGGACTTTAGCTTCGTTCAGCACTAGAACAGTATCTGAGGTTACAGTCTCTTCAGGTACCAGACGTTGAATAATGCTGCGTGCCTTTTCTGTTTGCTGGTCTTTCACTAAAAAAGTGACTGATTCAGGTAAAAATTTCCATAAAATTGGAATAAACAGTAATGGAATACCAGCAATGAAAAACATGATCTTCCAGCCGAAGGTCGGTGTAAACGCAACACCTAGTAGTGCTGCCATAATCCCGCCCATCGCATAGCCACTAAACATCGCGGTCACCAAGGTGCTACGAAACTTCTGCGGCGCATATTCCGAAGTTAAAGCGACCAAGTTCGGTAACACACCACCAATTCCAAGACCCGCGATAAAGCGTAAAATACCAAATTCAGTCGGGTTTGAAGCAAAGCCACCCGCAAAAGTGAACCCACTGAATAACGTAACACAGATAATAATGACTTTTTTACGGCCAATTTTATCAGCCAGCATCCCAAATAGCATTGCACCAAACATCATGCCTGCTAAGGCAGTACTGGCTAGCATTCCCGCTTGAACAGCCGTCATGCCCCACTCTTTCATTAAAAGTGGTAAAGCCACACCGTTAATTGCTAAATCGTAGCCATCAAACAAGACGACGAATAAGCACCACAAAACAACCGTTAAATGAAAAGGCTTAAACTTAGCCTGATCGATTACAGCATTTACATTCATTGTTGTCGCTGTCATTTTTCCCTCACCTCCAATTGTGAGCTTTATTATAAAAAGTGAATCCAAATTCACTTTTACATAAAATGAATCATAATTCAGTTTTTGTCTATAAATAAAACCATTGAAAGGGCTTTTTTTGGAAAAACTAGACTAAAGTTGTATAAAAATCACAAAAAATAATTTGCATTTTTCGAATTCTTTGATAAATAATAGATAGTTCACATAATTTTAATTTATATAAATGCATTTTTTATAATTTAACGCGCATTCTCCGCTCTTTCTCTATCTGTTTTTTTCCCTCTTAATAATTCTTTATTTATATTATTTAATCTTCCGCCCATAAAAAAATCCCCC